>JAYTUX010000520.1:0-11241 GCA_043744315.1 Betaproteobacteria bacterium
GAATTGAAAGCGTTGGTCGATGAAAAATCGCGCGTCATCGACCATTGGACGCGACAAGGATTGATGGATGCCATCGATGCGCGCCATCTTTTTTTCACCATCTGGGCGGCGACACAAACCTACGCCGACTTTCAGCCGCAGGTGTGTGCGGTGCTTGGCAAAACAAGGCTCACGCACGCCGAACTCGACCGCGCAACGGATCAGTTGGTGCGCGTCGTGTTGCGCGGCTGCGGCATTCGCGCTTGAAAACCCGCGTCCAAGTCGTCAATTACAGATTTGCAATATCAGTCTATGTTTTGATCCGATCTTTACGATCCCGCCAGCGACGCGAAAAAGGAAGAAGTCCAATACTGACGCGGTTTTTCAGGCTTTTGTGGCTCGGAAGCCTCGCCAAATGGCGATCTACACTTTTTCCCATATTTGACAGTCGTGGTGCGTTCGCGTACCTTTAGCACTGCGCCGATTTGAGGATCAGCTTGCGGGCGCGGGAACGAATTTCTTTGCGTGCCCAATAAATTCGGCTAAAGCGGCACTCTGTATTTCAGAAGGCCCGACTAGCAAAAGCTGTCGGGCTTTTTTGTTTTCTGATTGCGTTGATGATTGCCACCCCACAATTCGCGCATTTCGTTGAACCGCTGCCGCTGGCGAGTGGTGTCACTTTGCGCGCATACGATCTCGCGTATGAAACCTATGGCCAACTCAATGCGGATAAATCCAACGCGATACTGATTTGCCATGCGCTGAATGCCTCCCACCATGTCGCCGGCACCTACGAAGACGAACCCGATAACACTGGCTGGTGGGACAACATGGTCGGCCCGGGAAAGCCAGTCGATACCGATCGTTTTTTTGTCATCGGCGTCAACAACCTCGGCTCGTGCTTCGGTTCCACTGGCCCAACCTCGATCGATCCTGACAGCGGCAAGCCTTATGGCGCAAATTTTCCGTTGGTTACAGTCGAAGACTGGGTGGACTCACACGTCAGACTGATTAAAAAATTCGGCATCGACAAACTCGCCTGCGTCATGGGCGGCTCACTCGGCGGCATGCAGGCGATGAGTTGGGCAATTCGCTACCCTGATCGCGTCGCGAATGCGTTGGTAATCGCCGCGGCGCCAAACCTTTCGGCACAAAACATTGCCTTCAATGAGGTCGCGCGCCAGGCCATCATGACGGATCCTGCCTTCCACGGCGGCGGCTATTTTGAACACGATGCGAAACCGAAAGACGGCCTCACCGTCGCGCGCATGATCGGTCATATCACCTACATTTCCGACGATCAGATGGAATCGAAATTCGGCCGGCACTTACGTGAAGGTTTGAAATATTCGTTCGCGCCGGAATTTCAGATCGAATCCTATTTGCGCTATCAGGGTGAAAAATTTTCCGAGTACTACGATGCCAACACCTATTTGCGCGTGACCAAGGCGCTCGATTATTTTGACCCGGCGCTGGCATATGGCGGCGATCTTGCTCGCGCATTGTCACCGGCCACCGCAAAGTTCCTGGTGATTTCGTTCACCACCGATTGGCGCTTTTCCCCCGCGCGTTCGCGCGAAATCGTCAAAGCGCTGCTCGCAGAAAAGAAAAACGTCACCTACGCCGAAATTGATGCGCCACATGGCCACGATGCGTTTTTGCTCGATGATCCGCAGTACCACGGCGTGGTGCGCGCGTTCTTGTCACGGGTAACCCCATGATCACCCGCAAAGACTTCGAAGCCATCTCAAACTGGATTGAGCCCAATACTTCGGTGCTCGATCTAGGTTGCGGCGACGGCTCGCTCCTCGTCAACTTGCAGGAAACCAGAAACATCATCGGCTACGGCATCGAGAACGACGACGTCGGCATTTTGCAATGCGCCTCCAACGGCGTGAACGTAATCCAATCCAACCTCGAATCCGGCCTGAAAGAAATCGACGACGGCGCTTTCGACTACGTGATCCTCTCGCAGACGCTGCAAGCGATGAAACGCACCGAAGCCGTCATCGACGAAATGCTGCGCGTAGGTCGCGAGGCCATCGTCACGTTTCCGAATTTCGGCTACTGGAGACACCGCTGGCAGATTTTCAACGGGCGCATGCCGGTGTCAGATAATTTGCCCTATCAGTGGTACGACACACCGAATGTACACATGTGTACAGTGGCCGATTTCGATGCCTTCTGTGCGCGGAAACAACTGCGGGTACTGAGTCGCCTCGTGATGAACCACGATCGCGAACAGCCGGTGCTGCCGAATCTGCTCGGGACATTGGCGTTGTATCGGTTGGCGAAATAAACAGCCAACGCAGTCTCATACGTTTGCTTCTTCCAGCTTCTGCTGCACCTCCAGCCACCGCCACTCCAGTGCCTCAACTGCTTCGCTGACTTCGCCCTGGCGCTTGAGCAATTCGAGCAACTTGGTTTTATTTTCTTCCGCGTACGCGTCTTCGCGCGCGAGCCAGGTTTCAATGTCGGTTTTTTCGCGGTTCAGCGTGGCCATCTCGGTTTCAATTTTTTTGCGTGTATCTTCGAGCGGTTTTTTCGCGGAATAATTCTTGCGGCGTTCCTCCGCGTCCGCGCGGCGCTGCGCTTTGCGATCACCCTCGCTCATCGCGACCTCTAGCACTGGTGCGCCTTTTGCGGGCTTTTCAGCCTGAACGCCTCGTGTTTGCTGGGGTTTTCGTCCTTGATCGGGGCTGGGCTTGCCTTTTTGATGCGCGCTCGCGTAGGCGCGCGCCCACTGTTTGTAATCGTCCAGATCACCATCGAATTCGGCGAGCGTGCCATCTGCCACCAGCCACAACGTGTCGGTGGTTGCCTTCAATAAATGCCGGTCGTGTGCCACCACCACCAACGTGCCGTCGAACTCCTGTAGCGCTTCGGCGACCGCTTCGCGCATGTCGATATCTAGGTGGTTGGTGGGCTCGTCGAGCAACAGCAAATTCGGTTTTTGCCAAACAATGAGCGCCAACGCCAATCGCGCTTTCTCACCGCCGGAAAATGGCCCGATTGGTTCCATCACTCGATCGCCGCGAAAGTCGAAGCCGCCGAGAAAATTGCGGAACTCCTGTTCGCGCACGTTTGGGTCGGCGCGCTTCATGTGCTGCAGGCTGGATTCGGAGGGGCGCAGTTGCTCTACTTGATGCTGCGCGAAATAACCGATTTTCAAACCCTGGCCTTCGTAGCGGCCACCACGCTTCAAGGCGAGCATTCCTGCAAGTGATTTCACCAGCGTTGATTTACCGGCACCGTTGGGGCCGAGCAAGCCGATCTTGTCGCCGTAGAACAAGCGCCATTCGACGTTTTGCAAAATATCGCGACCGGTTTTTTCATCGCCATAGCCGAGCGTCGCTTGCTTCAGATGCAGCAACTGGCGCGGCTTCGCGTCGGGTTCGCGAAACGTGAATTCAAACGGCGAATCGACGTGCGCCGCAGCGATCAGTTCCATTTTTTCCAGCGTCTTCACGCGGCTTTGCGCTTGCTTGGCCTTGGTTGCTTTGGCTTTGAATCTATTCACGAACGATTGCAAATGCGCGATCTGTTTTTGCTGCTTCTGGTGCGCAGCCTGTTGCACCGAAAGCTGCAGCGCACGAGTGGTTTCAAACGCCGAATAGTTGCCGGTGTATTCGTTCAGTTTCTGGTTATCGACATGCACCACTTTGTTGACCACCGCATCGAGAAAATCGCGGTCGTGAGTGATCAGCAGGAGCGTGCCCTGATACGCCGCGAGCCAATCTTCGAGCCACATCACCGCATCAAGATCGAGGTGATTGGTCGGCTCATCGAGCAGCAATAAATCCGACCGGCACATCAGCGCCTGCGCGAGATTCAATCGCATGCGCCAGCCGCCGGAAAATTCGGCAACCGGTCGCGCTTGCTGTTCCTCGTTGAAGCCGAGCCCTGAGAGCAATGCGGCCGCGCGTGATTTAGAAGCGTAACCACCGATATGGTCGTAGTGACCATGAAGCTCCGCAATCTTCTCGCCGGATTCGTGTTCCAGTTCTGCCTTCGCGAGTTCACACTCCACCGCGCGCAGTTCGGTGTCGCCATCGAGCGCGTAGTCAAGTGCATTGCGGTGACTTTGCGGTGTTTCCTGTGCGACATGCGCAATCACCCACTTTGCCGGCATATCGACATCGCCCGCGTCTTGATGCAGTTGCCCGCGCAACAATGCGAACAGGCTGGTCTTGCCGCAGCCGTTCGGTCCGATCAACCCGACTTTGTGGCCGGGAAACAGCATCAGGTTGGCGCCGTCGAGCAGACGCTTGGGGCCGCGCGCAAGGGTGAGATTGGTGAGACGAATCATTGTGGAAATTTCAAGGGAAAACTATTGGCCACGCATGAACGCAGATTGGTTTTGGAGAATCTGTGTTTATCTGTGGCAAAAAAAATTACAACGCGTAGTCGTAGTCGATGCAAAGCGGCGCGTGGTCGCTGAAACGCTCCACTTTGTAGATGCGGGCATATTCCGCCGTCGCCGCAATGCCCGGTGTGCAGATGTGGTAATCGATCCGCCAACCGACGTTTTTATCCCACGCGGCACCGCGGTTCGACCACCAGGTATATTGATCGGGCAGTGGAATCAGGCGACGAAACACATCCACATAGCCGACATCATCAAACAATGTTGTCAACCACTCGCGCTCTTCAGGCAGAAAGCCGGAATTCTTTTTGTTGCCTTTCCAGTTCTTCAAATCGATTTCCTTGTGCGCGATATTCCAGTCGCCGGTGATGACGATTTCGCGGCCGCTCGCTTTCAACTTCTTTAAGTACGGCATGAATTCCTTCATAAAGCGGAATTTTTTCGCCTGCGATTCTTCGGACGCCGAACCGGACGGCACATACAGCGAAATCACCGATAAATTTCCAAAATCGACCTGCAAAAAACGGCCCTCGGCGTCGATCCATTTGATGCCGGTGCCGATCTGTACGCGATCGGGTTCTCGCTTGCAATAAAGCGCCACACCGGCATAACCTTTCTTGTCGGCCGGGTGAAAAAACGCGTGCCATTTTTTCCACGGCAAGGCCTCGGGTGGCAGATCGGATTCGAGCGCCTTGATTTCCTGGAGACAAATGACATCGGGCTTCTGCCGTTTGAGCCAGGTAAACATGCCCTTCGAGGTGGCGGAGCGAATACCGTTGCAATTGACCGTGATAACACGCATTTCGGGTTGAATTTCAGTCGGGAAACCGCGATTATGAGCGATTTGCGAAGGCAACCCTCGAAACCATGAATCTCGCCGTCAATCCGCCAGACGTTCAAAACGATTTCCGCCAGCAATTCGTCGAATTTGCGATTCGACAGAACGCGCTCTGCTTCGGCGAATTCAAGACCAAGGCGGGCAGGCTTTCTCCTTATTTCTTCAATTCCGGCCTGTTCAGCGATGGCGCGTCGTTGGCGGCGTTGGGCCGGTACTATGCGCAAGCAATCCTCGCATCAGGGCTAAAAATCGATACCCTGTTCGGCCCGGCCTACAAAGGCATCACACTGGCGGCGGCGACCGCCGTAGCACTTGCCGAAATGGGGCACAACCTGCCGTTTTGTTTCAATCGCAAAGAGGCGAAGGATCACGGTGAAGGCGGATTGATCGTCGGCGCGCCGCTGACAGGCAATGTACTGATCATTGACGACGTCATTACCGACGGGGCCTCGAAGCGCGAATCGGTGGAAATGATCCGCGCGGCCGGTGCAACCCCGATTGGCGTGCTGATTGCTTTGGACAGGCAGGAACTCGGTGCGAAGCCGGGTGCAACGCTGTCGGCGGCCCAGGAATTCAACCAAATGTATGGAGTGCCCGTTATTGCGGTAGCCACACTGACGGATATCTTGGCGTATCTTCTGCATCGGGGTGATGAAAGCGATAAACTCTCGAAAATTGAGGCATACCGCAGAACCTTCGGTGTCGCCGTTTAACTAAAAAAGATCCAATGCGCATGAAATTCACCAGACTATATTTTTCAATAATTACGCTAGGTGCGGCCTTGGCCTCGACATCTGCCCTCGCGGTGTACAAATGCGTCGATGAAAAAGGGGTGACGCACTACGGCGATGTGATGCCGCCGCAATGCGCAAAGAAAGCCATTACGGAAATGAGCAAGCAAGGCAGCGTCGTGAAACAATATGAGGCGCCGTTGACGCCCGAGCAATTAAAGGCCCAGGATGAAGAGCGGGAAAAGCGTCGTGAAGGCGAAAAAAAATTGGCCGAACAGAAACTGAAAGACCACGCCTTGATCGCCACATATGGGTCCGAACGGGAATTCGACGTTGCCCGCGACAAGGACACCGCCGGCCTCGATGCACGCAAGAAATCGCTTATGGCCCGTAACGGCGATGTCGACAAACAGCTCCAAAAAAACCAGAACGAAATGGATTTCTACAAGGCCGGAAAGAGCAAGTCCGGCAAAACCAACGAAGCGCCGCCGCAACTGGTCGCGGATTTCAATCGCGCAAAGGGCGAGCGGGCCGCTCTTGACAAGGAACTTGCCAAGGTTGATGCGGATCGTTTGGCAGTGATTGCCCGCTACGACACCGAAAAGGCGCGCTGGAAAAAACTCAAGGGTGGAATGCCTGCGGGTACCCTGCTCGACGAAAAGGGCGAAATTGCGGCCAAGCCTGAAATTCCTTCGCAAATTGTCGGCCAGTCCACCATCATTCCCGGGCGACCGCGCGGCATGGCGACTTGCGAGGGCAAGACCTATGAATGCACGCTCGGCTTGCAATACCTCTGCCGTGCGCCAAACGTCGGCGGGCCGGGGGTAAACGTTAAGATGGTAGCTTGTCTTGAAGGGCGCCGCTGATAGGGCACAGCGCAACATAATGACTTCTTCGCTTGTAGCGCGCCGCGATGGCGCGCTTTGTCATTGGAGTACCGACATGTCTTTGTATACCCCCGCTTTTTTCTCCGAACCAGACAATCAGCGGGTGGCATCCCTCATTGAAAATTATGGCTTCGCGACCCTGTTCGCACCGCAAAGTTTGCACATTTCGCATGCGCCGCTAATGCTTGAACGTGGGCGCGGCGTGCGTGGAACGCTTGTCGGCCACCTGGCGCGCGCGAACCCACATTCAGAGGTCCTGCAAGATGGCGCGATGGCGACCGCACTTTTCCATGGCCCACATGGCTACGTTTCGCCAACCTGGTACGAGGCACCTGGCGTGCCGACCTGGAATTACGCAGCAGTGCATGCGCATGGTACGGTGCGGCGAATCGACGACGCGGAAGCGAAGTGGAATATCGTCACGCGCCTGTCTGCACAGTACGAAGCGGGTTCCGAGAATCCCTGGAATCCAGAGGCCAACAAATCCCAATGGCTGAAACTTCTGGACGCGATTGTCGGCTTTGAAATCGAGATTACGGCAATCGAAGCGAAATTCAAACTTTCACAAAACCGTAGCGCGAAAGACCAGGAAAATGTTGTCGCGCGATTTGACGCGGACGGGCATCCCGATGGACATGCGATGGCGGCGTTGATGCGGGAGAATTTGGCCGCGAAGAAGCGCGCGGAATAACACCTGACGCGATGGCGATCACGTGGTCAAAATATTCCGTTCGCTCTGAGCGTGTCGAAGGGCTGGATGCACGAGGCCCTTCGACACGCTCAGGGCGAACGGGAATAGGGGAACAGGGTTGGTTCAGGATGATAATTTGCGTTTGAGAATTTCAGTCACCTGCGCCGGGTTCGCGGTCTTGTTGCTCGCCTTCATCACTTGACCAAACAAGGCGTTGAACGCCTTTTCTTTGCCGGCTTTGTATTCTTCGACGGACTTTGGGTTGGCAACGATGGCGGCGTCGATCATTTTTTCGATGGCGGTGGAATCTGAAAGTTGCATCAGGCCCTTGGCAGCAATAATGGCGTCCGCTTCGAGCTTTCCGTTCCACATATCGTCGAAAACCTCCTTGGCGGCCTTACCGGTAATTGTCGAGTCGGCAATGCGGCGAAGCAATCCCGCCATGCGTTTCTCGTCGATATTTGGGGTTTTCCAATCGAGTCCGCTGCGGTTGAGCGCTGCGCTGAATTCGCCGACCAGCCATGACGCCGCCAACTTGTAACCGCCGCCCAAGGAAATTGTCAGCGCTTCGTAAAACTTCGTCATCGCGCGTGATTGTGTAATCACGTCCGCATCCGCCTTCGCGATGCCGTGTTCGCTGGTGAATTTCTCGCGCAAGTCGGTCGGCAACGGCGGCATCGACTTCTTTATTTCCGCAATCCGCGCCGCTGAAATCTCCAACGGCAACAAATCCGGATCCGGAAAATATCGATAATCCATCGCGTCTTCTTTTGACCGCATCGATCGCGTCTCGTCTCGGTCGGAATCATAGAGCCGAGTCTCTTGCACAACGGCTCCACCATCCTCGATCAATTCAATTTGCCGACGAATTTCGAATTGAATCGCCCGCTCCAAAAAGCGAAAGGAGTTGACATTCTTGATCTCGGCGCGCGTGCCTAATTGGGAGTCTCCCGTTCGCCGCACCGACACGTTCGCATCGCAGCGAAACGAGCCTTCCTGCATGTTGCCATCGCAAATGCCAATCCACGTGACGATGCCGTGCAACGCTTTCGCATAGGCAACCGCCTCTTCTGCCGAATGCATGCACGGCTCGGTAACGATCTCCAGCAGCGGCGTCCCGGCGCGATTCAGATCGATCCCGGAGACCCCGCTGGTTTCCAAGCCTTCATGCAGCGATTTGCCGGCATCTTCTTCAAGATGTGCGCGCGTGAGTTGCACGACTTTCTCCACGCCGCCGACATCAATAATAACCGTGCCGCCGACCACGACCGGCAATTCGTACTGGCTGATTTGGTAGCCCTTGGGCAGATCGGGATAAAAATAATTCTTGCGCGCAAAAATCGATCGTTCGGCGATATTTCCATTCACCGCGAGACCAAATTTGATCGCGCATTCCACGGCACCTTTGTTCAATACCGGTAGCGTACCGGGCAGCGCCAAATCAATGGCGCTCGCCTGGGTGTTGGGCTCGGCCCCGTAGGCGGTCGGCGAGCCGGAAAAAATCTTCGATGCGGTGGAGAGTTGGGTGTGAGTCTCCAGTCCAATGACGACTTCCCAGCCCGGTGGAATCTTGCTCACTGGAATGCCTCCGGCACACGGGTGTGAAAATCGGTTACTTGCTGATAACGATGCGCAACGCCAAGCATCGTGCCTTCCTCGAAATAATTGCCGATAATCTGCAACCCCACTGGCAAACCATCGCGATCGAATCCGCACGGCACCGACATGCCGGGCAAGCCGGCGAGACTCACGCCGAGCGTAAAAATATCTTCCAAATACATGGCGACCGGATCATTGTTCTTCTCGCCGATATTCCATGCGGTGGTCGGCGCGACTGGCCCCATGATCACATCGCACAACTTGAACGCTTCCTGAAAATCCTGGCCGATCAGCCGCCGCACGCGCTGAGCTTGCAAGTAATACGCATCGTAGTAGCCCCTCGACAGCACATACGCGCCGGTAAAAATACGTCGCTTCACTTCCGCGCCGAATCCTTCCGCGCGCGAACGTTCGATCATGTCGTTGAGATCACGATATTCCTTGGCGCGATGGCCGTAGCGTACGCCGTCGAAACGCGACAAATTGCTCGATGCCTCCGCAGGCGCGAGCACGTAGTACGCGGGGATCGATAGCGTGGTGCGCGGCAACGAAATATCTACCTGCGTGGCCCCCAGTTTTTCAACTTCGCGTAACGCCGCTTCCACTCGCGCACCCACGTCAGCCGCCAACCCCGGCCCAAAGAATTCGCGCGGAACACCGATACGCACCCCCTGGAGAGGCGCACCAGTGCTGGCGTCTGAGGCAATTGCCTTGGAGAACCGCGCCAGTATTGATTCCTGGGCCTTTGGCGTGTTGAGGCTGGTGGAATCGCGCGCATCAAACCCTGCCATCGCATCGAGCAACAACGCGCAGTCTTCCGCGCTACTGGCCATCGGCCCAGCCTGATCAAGGCTTGAGGCAAAGGCGATCATCCCGTAGCGCGAGACGCGTCCGTAGGTGGGTTTGATGGCGGTAATGCCGCACATCGCAGCGGGTTGCCTCAGTGAGCCGCCGGTATCGGTACCGGTCGCGGCAGGCGTCAAACCAGCGGCCACGGCTGCAGCGGAGCCGCCGGACGATCCGCCAGGAATTTTCTTCGTGTCCCACGGATTTCGTACCGCGCCAAATGCGGAATTTTCATTAGATGAACCCATCGCGAATTCATCGCAATTCAACTTGCCGAGGCACACCATGCCGGCGTCGATGTTGAGCTTTTCAACCACGGTCGCATTGAACGGCGACACATAGTCAGCGAGCATTTTCGAGCCCGCCGTCGAGCGCCAGCCTTCGGTGACAAAAATGTCTTTGTGCGCAATCGGTATCCCTGTTAGTGGGCCGGTCTCGCCGCGTGCAATCCGTTCATCGGCGCGCGTCGCCTGAATGCGCGTGAGGCCGCGGTCGAGATGCAGATAGCAATTGAGCGCGAGAGCGCTCTCCGCGAGCGCGAGGTAATGATCCGCCAATTCAACGGCGGAAATTTTTTTCGAGTCGAGCATGGTGCGAAGCGTTGCAATCGACACGCGAGCAGACAGGTTCGTCGTCATCTGTGCCTACTCGAGCACTTTCGGCACCAGAAAAAAACCATTTTCCCGTGCCGGCGCGTTCGCCATGTTCGCCTCACGGCGATCGAACTCGATGGCGACATCGTCGCGCAATCGCTGCGATTGGTGCTCGATCACATCGAGGGGATGCGCGAGCGGCTCGACACCGCGCGTATCGACGGCCTGCAATTGCTCAATCAGCCCAAATACGCTGCCAAGCTGACTGGCGAAATTGGCGCCTTCATCATCGGCCACGGCGATTCTCGCCAATCGCGCGATGCGTTTCAAATCGTCAGGGGTGAATTCCATGGAAACAGGGATTGAGGGTTCGAAAACGCGGAGAACCCGCCAGAGCAAACTGCGCGTCATTTGGCACGTCACGCACCGTTCAAGGCGGTAGATTCGCAATCGGCGGAACCGCAACAACAGCCAACGATCGGCAGCGAAATCCGTGTAAAACACGCGCACCTGCCATGCTTTTGCGGTTTCGTTACGGTATTATAGGCCAATTGCCGCGATGACCTTGTTTTTGCTAGGGAAACAGGGGCAAAGTCGGCGGGCAAAATCCACCATTTTTCGTGCGGTCGTCGCCGTCAAAATTGCGCTTGCGGGACGTGTCGCAGCAGCAGCTAAAAAGAATTCAGAAAGGCCCCATGTTTTCGCTCTTCC
>JAYTUX010000521.1:0-11209 GCA_043744315.1 Betaproteobacteria bacterium
GTTCGTCTTGACGGATTCATGCCGCCAGGCACGAAGTGACTTATTCGCCTCGGATTCTCGGGCACAAGACATCGAAGATCGCCATTTGGCGAGCCTCCACAGTCAAAAATGCCTGAAATGCCGCGCCTGTGCTGGAGTTTGTCCGATTCATCTCCAACAAACTCACCATCAAGCCGCCACAAACCCCGCCAACTTCGCCGCTCTCACATCAAAAGTTGCCGTCGCCCGACATCCCAATCTTTTGTTTTGCGCGCCGATCAGGCAGTCGGCAAAATCGGCAACGTTATCCCTCCAGACAAAAAGCGCTGCCTCGATTGCCGGTTCATCCTCAAATTGAACATCGGTCGCATCAAGCAACCCGGAAATGGCGGCGATGATCTCCGTCTTTGACAAGTTATATCGACTGCGCAGCACCCACTCGGTTTCCAGCAATACCAACTGGCTGACGAATACGCGTCGGCCTGCGGCAACTTCGCGTTTGATGAGCTTTCGCGCCTTCTCGAACTGCGATTCGTCGTCCCGAACGAGAAAACGCACGAGAACATTTGTGTCTATGCCGAGCATCAGCGCGACAGCCGCTCAACCGGAATAGATGCTTGCCCTTTTTTCCGCAGCATGCCCGCAAGCTCGTTGACGCTCTTCACTTTTACGCGCATGACCACGGTCGCGTCCGGCATGAGCGTGAAGGTCATCCGGTCGCCCGGCTTCATCCCGAGGCTATCCCGGATTTCCTTGGGGATTGTTGTCTGACCTTTGCTGGTCAGTGTTGCGTCGTTTGGCATGGCGTCCTCCGTTGATCCTTACATACACAAGTATAGTAAGGAGGCTTGAACAATGCAACGCGCGCGTGAATTTCGCAGCGCAGGCGCCGAGTAACACCGTAGGATGGGTATCGCTGCGCTCCACCGATCCTACGTTGCCCCCGGCTTTGCCTTCATCATCAATGACAACCCCGCCATCAACGCAATCACCCCGCCTGCCAAAACAAACGGCGCTTTGACATGATAGGTTTCTGCAATCGCGCCGCCTGAGGCCATGCCGATACCGATGCCGGTGATGATGAACGTCGATGACCAGGTGAATGCTTCAGTCGCGTATTTTGTCGGGGCCAATCTTGTCACCAGCAAAGTCTGCGCGGTGAGCGCCGGTGCGATGCAAATGCCGGCCAGGAATGCAACCAACGCAAACAACGCGTTTTGGTCAACGATGCCGTGCAGGAACAGCGGGATCGACATGATCGCGAGCGAAATCGTGAACTGTCGTTCCAGCGAATTCTTGAGATGCAGCGCGCCGTAAATGAATCCGCCGACCGCGCTGCCGATCGAATTCATCGCCAGCAGTATGCCGCCTAAAGCGACCCATCCCAGCGACGTGGCGTAGGCGGGATAGCCGACTTCCATCAGTCCAAAACAAAACGTCAAACCAAAGCTGAGACTGAATAGTGCGACCAATTTTGGATCGGTCAGCGGGCCCATCAAATGGCGTTCTGTCGGCGCTTCGCGCTGCCAGTATTTGGGAAATGGCGAGACGAAAAATATCAGCACTGCGGCGGCCGACAGCACGATCACCATCGCGAGTGCGATGCGTGCGCTGGCACCCGCCACCACCGCCGCGACCAGCAATGGGCCGACAGTGAAATTGATTTCGATCATGATGGAATCGATCGAATACGCCATTTTGCGATTTTCATCATCGGTGAATCGATGCCGCCAGGTGGTGCGGGTGAGTATCGTCACTGGCGGCGCACAAAAGCCGGCGATGGCGGCGATGGCCATCAGCAACGGCGTGCTTGCGCCGTTCACGGCGGCGGCATACAGCGCGATCAGTAGCAGCGGATGCAAGGTGCCGGTCACGATCAAGGGTGTACTCGGCCCGATGCGATCCACCAGGCGGCCCAACACCGGCGCCGCGACCGCCATGGCGACAAAGAACGCGCCGACAATCGATCCCGCATCTTTGAAATTGCCGATGGTCTCGCGCATGAACAACAGTATGGCGAGCGCATTCATGCCGACCGGCAGGCGCGAAAGCCAGGCGGTCGCGATCATGACGGGAATATCCGGCAGCCGCAGAAAAACGCGGTACGGCGCGAACATTGCCGCAACGGTTTGTTTCATGGATTACTCGGCGGATTTTCTCTCAAGAATCGCCACCGTGAGACGTGAAATGCAAACCAGTTTTCCGGCGTCGTCGGTGATTTTGATTTCCCAGATGTGCGTGGTGCGACCGCGATGAATCGGACGTGCGACTCCCGTCACCCAGCCATCCTTCACGCCGCGAACGTGATTGGCGTTGATCTCAATGCCGACGACGTAGAAGCGATCCGGATCGACCGACAGGCCCGCACCGGTGCTGCCCAGCGTTTCAGCGAGTGCGACCGAGGCACCGCCGTGCAGGAGCCCATACGGCTGATGCGTGCGCGCATCCACCGGCATCCGCGCTGCCACGTAGTCGTCGCCGATCGCGGTAAATTCCATGCCGAGATGGCCGACCAATGTGTTCGAGGATTGATTGAGCTGGTCAATTGTGGCTTGGGAGAACCAGATATTTTTTGTCATGGCATTGCGTCTTTTACGTTGAATAAGTGGCTATTGATTTTGGCGCAAACCGGCAGAACAAAAATAATGGCATCCCCGGATCGAGTCCGGGGTAGGCTCTGAGCATCGCGAAGGATCGCGGTAATGCAACGAGATCCTTCGCGATGCTCAGGATGACAAATAATTTGGCGGCGCCCGGCTGGGGCGATACTTGCGCACGAAGCAATTGGTATTACGACCCAAACGCATTCAAGCCCGTCTGCGCGCGCCCAAGGATCAACGCATGCACATCGTGCGTGCCCTCATAGGTGTTGACCGCTTCCAGATTCAGCATATGGCGGATGACATGGTATTCATCGGCGACGCCATTGCCGCCATGCATGTCGCGCGCCATGCGGGCGATGTCGAGCGATTTGCCGCAGCTGTTGCGTTTGACGAGCGAGATCATTTCCGGCGTGGCGCGGCCTTCATCGAGCAGCCGTCCAACGCGCAGCGAGCCTTGTAGCCCCAGCGTAATTTCGTTCTGCATGTCGGCCAATTTTTTCTGGATCAATTGTGTTGCCGCCAGCGGCTTGCCAAACATCATCCGATCCATCGTGTATTGACGCGCGGCATGCCAGCAAAATTCGGCGGCGCCCAATGCGCCCCACGAAATGCCGTAGCGGGCTTTGTTGAGACATCCGAACGGGCCTTTGAGTCCCTTTACGTTAGGCAGCAGATTTTCTGCCGGCACGAACACCTCATCCATGACGATTTCGCCAGTGATCGAGGCGCGCAAGGAAAATTTGCCCTCGATTTTTGGTGCCGATAATCCCTTCATGCCTTTTTCCAGCACAAAGCCGCGAATGGTGTCGCCGTCGGACGCATCTTTCGCCCACACCACAAACACGTCCGCCACCGGCGAATTGGTGATCCACATTTTTGCGCCATGCAACTGGTAGCCACCATCGACTTTTTTCGCGCGCGTGATCATTGAGCCAGGATCGGAGCCGGCATTCGGTTCAGTCAAGCCGAAGCAACCGATCAATTCCCCGGTCGCGAGTTTCGGCAGCCACTTTTCGCGCTGCGCGTCGTTGCCGTACGTGTAAATCGGATGCATCACGAGTGAAGATTGCACGCTCATCGCCGATCGGTAGCCGGAATCGACGCGCTCGACTTCGCGGGCGATCAACCCGTAGCACACGTGATTGACGCCGGCGCAACCGTAGCCGTCGATGGTGGAACCTAAAAAGCCGAGCGCACCCATTTCATTCATGATCTCGCGGTCGAATTTTTCTTCGCGGTTCGCCTTCAGAATCCGCGGCATCAGTTTTTCCTGACAATAGGCGCGCGCAGAATCGCGCACCATGCGTTCCTCGTCGGTGAGTTGATCGTCGAGAAGCAGGGCATCGTCCCACTTGAATTGCGGTTTGAGATCGTTTGGTTTCATGGCATAAATCGGGAGAGCGGAGGAGAGCGTCATTTTACGCCGATGTACGCTGAGGGCCTGGTCTGTGCGTCGCATAGTAAGACGGGCAATGAACGTTAATGCTGGCGTAAGAGGCGAAGATACCAGCGCTGGTGAGGCCTGCAGGCCAAAAGATGCGTGAAAGCCGCGACAGTACTTGTGTTTTTGAAGTATAAAAACTACAGGTCGCCGCGAGGGAACGCGAAAAATTTTTTGCAGAAAGCGCCTCCTTAGATACTGCCGCAGGCAAAAAAATGGGGAGCAGGGTTGAGCGGCTTTTTGCGAGACCTTGCTCCCCATTTTTTTTGCGCGCAGGCATCAGTCAGCTACACTCGAAGGCGACCAATCTGCCCACCAGCACCGGTTGTGGATTGCGCGCAGGCATCAGTCAGCTACACTGCCCTACGCGTAACACCTTGAAGTAGAACGAGAAAAGCCCAATCTTGCTGTCGAAAACAGCCAGGTTGGGCTTTTTTCGTACATGTGATTTGGGGATTCATGTTCTTTTCAACGCGCTTGAAAGAGAAAATGCTTCATTCGGAAACGCCTTGAGCAACGCTTTGTCTTCCGTCACGAGGATAGTTGCAATCGATCTTGCTACGGCGATGAATTCACAGTCGTAAAAGGTACATTGGCTATCGATGGCAAGTTGCATCACATCAATGGAATTGGACATCACCGCATTCTCGTCAATAAGATCCTCTGCGGCACCAATGGCCTGCGTCGCAAAAGCGACCGTAACAAGATTTTTTCGAAGGTAGCGCAAGAGCGTGTTGCAAAATTCGCTACGCCAAATGGCAGGAGCGGCCCAATTTGGGTTGCGTTTGAGAAGTTCATTGCATTGTTCCGAATGTGGCCCAGGCAAATACAGGTAGAGCAGGATATTCGTATCAACGACGATCACGGTCGGCCCGAATCATCTTAACGGCATCCAGTTTCCCGATCTTTTGTGTCGCAACCTTACCGATGCTCTCTCTAAGCTGTTGCGCGCGTGCAAGATGCTGGCTGGCGCGATCCTGCCGCTGCGCGAGCGTCTGTTCCAGGCGCGCAATAACCTCGCCATTTAAGCTGCGGCGGTTGGATTCTGCCGCGCGCTTGAGCGCAAGATGAATGCTGTCCGGAATATTTTTCAGTGTAATGGTGGCAGGCAAAACTGACTCCAAAGCGAATGCACAATGGTTCCATTATGGTTTTTTGCACGTGGCATGTCAATGTCGATTGATACGCAAGGCGTTCAGAAGAAGCTTATCTGTTCGGGTGCCTTTTCCGTCGGCCCGCGCGTTTTTCCGTGGAAAACTTTCATTCGCTCGAATTGTTTGTCGGTGATCGTGAACGTTCGCACTTCGCCATCCGGCGGCAAGAATCCTTTGACGCGTGATTCATGCACGTCGGCATTTTCATCGCTCGCGCAATGGCGCGCATAGACCGAAAACTGCATCATCGTAAAACCGTCATCCATCAGCGCACTACGAAAATTGTGATATGCCTTGCGCGCGGCTTTGGTGTCGGTCGGCAAATCGAACATGGCAACTATCCACATGCTTCTGAATCCTCCAAAGCTCATAACTGCCTCCGCGCTTCAACAATCAACGTTCCGGAATCTCGGCCTCTTTCAATGTGCCCGCGAGCACATCGCGCACACTCGATGCGTAGTGGGTAAGCGCCACGAGCAGCGGCCATTCCCGCCCGCTGAGTTTGATGTTCCAGCCAAGAATGCTGATAAGTTCTTTCTTGGTCGCAGGGTCAAGCTCGGGCTCGGTCGAGCGCATGTTGGTGAGCTCGTGAACTTTCACATCAACCAGTGGCCGCAATGGTTCGATCAAGTCATCGACCAGCGCGAAACTGTTGTACTGGTTGCGATGATGTATCCCCAGCGCGGGCGTTAGCCCTGCCCCGACGACAGCACGGGCAACGGCCGAGCGCATGACGGCGTAACCATAGTTGAGGAGGGCGTTGATGCCTGGGTCGTCGCGATTGCGCCGAAAACCATCGCCAAATAGCCGGAGCCAATAGATACGCGCGGCTTGTGCCTCAATATTTTCAGGGTCACCGCTTTTGACCTTCGCGGGATAAGCACTCAAGCCGGCGGTATCCTTATTCACGGCTTTCAGTACCTTTACTTGTTCGCGGATTTTGGCTTTGACGATTGCCGCCCAGAGTCTTTTCTTGGTGGATTCGCGAGCCTCGATTTGTGACGCCAAAATTTTTGCATGCAGACTATGACCATCGAGTGGAATGAGTGCCGCACCGGGCATAAAGCGCTCATCACAGCTCACCACAATCACATTGTTTTGCCAACATGCGCTTAAAAGTTGTTGCGTATGGGTAATGGCCGGATTCGACAAGATCAGCACCCCCAAATCTTCGATTGGCACCTGGCCCATCAAGGTACCGTTTTGCTCAATCACCATTTGCTGGTTCTTGAGATGAAGATAGGCGGGGTTGCTTATTTCGACGATGCGTTTAATCATTAGACAAAACTAGCTGGCCTAATGCATCCGCACTCATTTTTTTAAGCATTGCCGTTTTGTTGAATCCGATGAGGCGCACTTCTTCTGAAGCGTTTTCCAATGTGGCAGCTGTTAACGAGCGAAGTGTTATCTCGTCCTGACTGCCAGTCGACATTTTTTGTATTCGAAACAACTTCGAGTTCGGCTGAGTGCCAAATGCAACAACATCGTTTACTGAGAGCGACATCACAAATTGCCAGGCTTCTCCATGGACTCTTTGCACAACAGGAATTCCGGCTATTTTCGCGCGGCGAGCCGCCTCCATTGCCGTTACAAAGACACCCTTTCTTTTCCCTGTTTCAATATGTTCAATGATCTCAACATGGTGGTTATTGCCATAGCTGACAAATTTGTACGGTTTCCCAGATTTGTCTTTCATGCCGTAAACGGTCTCAGGATTCATGCGTGTGATCACACGAACCGAATGTATCGGTGTTTTGCCATCCACATGCAGTAACGGATAGTCGCTATTGCCGAACGCTTTTTTTGAGTCGCCGGTAAATTCTGCAAGGCGCGCCAACACGATTTCCTTTACACGTTCATCCCGAATGCTTGCGGCATGTTTTTCCGTAAATTTTCCATCCAATGGTTTGCGATAGGTAAATATTGCCTCCTTGACGGGTACACCCTTCTTATCTTTTTTCCAGACAAATCCTGCCCCATAGGCCGTCGCCTCGTGCAAGGCCCCATAAATCTTGCGCGTCGCCGCATGCGAAACAACGATGGCATCAACCTTTGCGCGAACGTCTTTATCGAACGATGCCCATGGCCGTGGTAACAAATAGCCCACATCGAACTTATGCGAAATTTTCAGAAACAGGCTTCGAGTGGTCAGCGCAATCACAATCGCATCGACGGCATGGTGGCGATGATCGGCGCGATTTTTTTTGTATTCGCCGTCGGTGTTGAGGAGCAAATCCATGCCCCAGTGCCAACGCAGATCGGATGTTGCTGCGCCTTTGCTGACCTCGACAGGCCGACCCAATCGTGCCAGGTAATTTTTCACTTCAACGCAAATATAACGCGTGTCGTTCAATTGGCGGCTGACAAAGTCGTCGGTCTTGATTTCCTTTTGTTCAAATTTGCGACGTTTTGAAAATGGCAGGACTTTGGTTCTCGCCAGGATTTCCAGATAATTGCTTTCGTTCCCGGCGTACGCCTCAAATGGGGTTTTGTTTTTCTTGATTTTGCGATTGTGCTCGGCCATGCACAGCGTCTTGTTCATGTAAGAGTCATCCAAACAAAGGCTGTATGGAATGATGTGTTCGATATCGACTTCGCCGTTGTAGAGCATTTCTTGCGAAATGGTGTTACCCGTGTAAACGCAGGTATGAGCGCATTCTTTCCACAATCGGTAGCGCAGCCGGTCGTCGCGCTTGGCATGTTGAATACCATGTGCAGCAGCGATTTCCGCGGCTTCTTTGTTCAGTTTTTCATTTGCCTTGTTCTGCTTTTGCGCGGCTTCTTTCTGCTTGGCAGAAAGTTTCATGTCACGCGCCATTTCGACACGGATGACATCCATTGCGCCGTACTTCTTCACGATGGCATTAACGACTCGACGCGTTTCGTAAAGCGCCTTTTGCACAACTGGATTGCGCAACATTGGCGGCTCGTCGAGCTTTGGCAAGACTTTCGTTTCCGTCGGTTTCGCATGGTTGTAGCCTGCGGCTTTGCAGGCCTCGTCATAGCGAAGTCCTTTCTGTAGCTCTGGCAAAATCTTGTTCAGCGCTTTGGAAGACAATCGTCCATTGCCCGGCTCCAACTCAGTTTGTGCTAGTGCCTGTGCGATTTTTTCGTCAAATTTCCAATGCTCGTGCATCCTGCGCAAAAAGCCTGCATCGTTATCAATGGTGAGCATGTCCGTAATCAATTCGCGTTGGTTCTCAATTGGCATGACATCCCATGCGTTATCCATGACGTCACGCAAGGCGTACGCGGTACAGTTCCCGATTAGCTCCGTCTTCTTGCCTTCCTCCAAGTTGAATAATTCGTTCTCGTGGAGACCAAGTGTTTTCTTGGCCTTTCCCCAAGACACGGTCTTCTGTTTTTCCAGCAATACCAGAAGCTTTCCCTTTTCATCCGCATCGAGTTTGCGATACGCACGCGTAATGGGATTTTTCACTTCGAGGTGATTCAGGTCCTGCCACATGCGGGCGCGTTGCGCCTCAAGTAATGCGCGCGGCGCGCGCTTGCGATCGGGTTCAAACGGGCATTTGCCGATCAAGTGTTTTTGCAGTTTCAACGGACGCTGAAAGAAAATCGTGTTGTGGATCTTGACCTTTAATGTAGTCGAGAGTGTTGTTGGATGATGCGTTTCCTGCGCCGTCCACAATTGTTCAAATTCATCCTTGTACATTTCGCGATGCGTGTAGCGGCCGCGTTTGGTCGGTTCCGCAACGAGGTATTCGCCCAAGGTGCGGGCTTCTCTCTTTTTCATGTTTTGGTAAAGCTCGGATATCGCCTTCTTAACGACACCATCGTCATCGCCTTTCGACTTACGATTGCTCTGAAAACCGCGATGCTTGCAAAGTTGCATCAGCACACGACCGAATTCCTCAAGAGAGAGTTTTTCGTCCAGCCCACGCTTACGCAGCACATAGGGGTCGCCAAGTTCATTGAATGCCTTTTCATTCGGCTCGAGAAGTAATCTGGAATCAAGCATCGCGTTGTCACTCAGTAATCGTGCTAGTGCTTCGCGACGCATGCGTCGCCGCGCAACCAGCTTCCGCGCGCCGCGTGCCATGCGCCGGGCAAGGTTTTTGGGTGCACGGGTATCCGCTTCGACCGCCTCCTGAAAGATCCGCACGCCACAATCAATCAGTTCGAATGGCTGCTGGTTTTCATCAAAGCGGACAAGTGCCCAACCAATTGAATTGGTGCCGAGGTCCAAGCCGAGGGTTATGGTTGAAGGCATTAAATTCTCCTCTTGCAAAACGCGCGATGTTTGTTTATTCTCCAAAAACAGTGTAGCTGACTGATGCCTGCGTTGCTTTCCATAATAAGAAAGATTTCGTAGGATATCCCCAACGGGGTAAACCATGGCCCTCGCGAAAGCGGGGGCCGTTTCATTTGTGCGACATACCATATTGCGCAATTGAAATTGCACCTTTTCCGCAAGCGAATTCAATATTGCAGTATTGCGTAGACGAGTTTAATGGATCGTGAAAGCCAAGCACCAGCGCGCCGTTCAGACCGAAAGATGCTCAAACACCGCACCAGTGCTAGTGTTTCAACCTTGCGCCACAGTCCCGCGTAGAATCACGTTTTCGACAAACGCGCGAGTTACAGCATGTCCAAAAAGAACAATCGGATCACTGCAGAAGATCTCTGGAAAATAAAAAGGCCTTCGTCGCCATCGCTGTCGCCGGATGGGTCGCAAGTCTGCGTGGCCGTCACGCAATACGACATGGAGGAGAACAAAGGTGCCACGCATTTGTGGCTGCTCTCAACGTTCGGTGGTGAGGCGCGCGCGCTAACACAGTGCGGCGAAAAAGATGGTCAGCCGCAATGGTCGCCGGATGGAGCGCAGATTGCGTTTGTCGCGAAACGCGCCTGCAACGAAAGTACGGGAAAAACCGCCGATGAAGAGCCGCAGATTTATTTGATCGCGCCGGATGGCGGGGAAGCCAAGCGCCTCACCAATATTTCGACCGGTGCGTCGGCGATCAAATGGTTTGCCGATGGCAAACGGCTTGCGTTCATCTCGCTCGTCTGGCCGGATTTGAAAAGCGCCAAAGACCAGGCCACGCGCTTGAAGGAGCGAAAAGACGACAAGGTCAAAGCGCATGTGGTCGAGCACACCGTATTTCGCCACTGGGATCATTGGATCTCCGACGGACGTGTGCCATGCGTGCACGTGGTAGATGTGAAAACCGGCAAATGCGAAAACCTGTTCGCCGGTACAGCGTATGAATTGCCGGTGTTCGATACCAGCGCTGCAGACTATGACATCGCGCCCGATGGCAAGCACCTCGCATTTTGCTTTAATCCAAATGCAGACAAACGCGGCGATCAGGAACACCACATCGTCGAGATGGACATTAAATCGCGCAAAGCCAGGAGCTTGACCACAGGTTCAAATTTTTCACATTACAGCCCGGTGTACTCGCCTGATGGAAAGTCCATCGCGCTATTGATGGCCAACCTTCGCCGCTCCATGGACGACGACAGCAAGGTTGCGTTGATCGACCGCAAATCGGGCGCAGTGGCGCAATGGTCATCGTGGGATCGCCTCGTGAATGCGCCGCTGAAATGGGCGGCCGATGGCGATAGCGTTTATTTCACGGCGGACGATCGCGGACGTACCAGCGTATGGCGGCTCGCATCGGGCGAAAAAAAACCGGTCAACGTTGCACAGGGCGGCACCATCGGAGAATTTGATCTGGGTGCGGGTACGCTCGTTTTCGTGCGCAACAACATGTCGTCGCCGCCGAAAGTATTCGCAGCCGATGCGGACGGCGGCAATGCCCGCGCGATCGAAACGTTCAACGATGAACGCATGGCGAAATTCAAAATGGGTGACGTGCGCGAATTCACCATCAAGGGCTGGAACTTTGATCCCGTGCAAATGTGGGTGGTGTATCCGCCCGATTTCGATGCAAAGAAAAAGTGGCCGATGGTTCACAACATCCATGGTGGCCCGCATGCCAACTGGGGCGATAATTTTCATTTCCGCTGGAACAATCACGTCTTTGCCGCCGCGGGCTATGTGGTGG
>JAYTUX010000522.1:0-3261 GCA_043744315.1 Betaproteobacteria bacterium
GTGCCTTCGGGTGCCTCGACCGGCTCGCGCGAAGCAATCGAATTGCGCGACAAGGATCCGCATCGCTATCTGGGCAAAGGCGTGTTGAAAGCCTGCGAACACATCAACACCGAAATCTGCGAAGCCGTGATTGGTCTCGATGCCAGCGAGCAATCGTTCATCGACAAAACCATGATCGAGCTCGACGGCACCGAAACCAAATCGCGGCTCGGTGCAAATTCAATTCTCGCGGTGTCGCTCGCCTGCGCGAAAGCGGCGGCCGATGAATCGGGCCTGTCGTTATATCGATACCTCGGCGGTGCCGCGCCGATGCAAATGCCGGTGCCGATGATGAATATCATCAACGGCGGCGCACACGCAGACAACGTGCTCGATTTGCAGGAGTTCATGATCATCCCGGCGGGCCTGCCGACGTTTCGTGAAGCTTTGCGCGCGGGCGTGGAGATTTTTCACACGCTGAAGAAAATACTTCACGCCGAAAAACACAACACCAACGTTGGCGATGAGGGCGGCTTCGCACCGAACCTCGCCAACAACGAAGCCGCATTGCAATACATCATGAAAGCCATTTCCGAAGCCGGTTACACCGCAGGCGAAGACATCCTCATTGGCCTTGATTGCGCCGCCAGCGAATTTTACAAGGATGGCAAGTATCGTTTCGAGGCCGAGAAACTCGCTTTCACCTCCGCGCAATTCACCGATGTGCTGGCAACGTGGTGCGACAAATATCCGATCGTCAGCATCGAGGACGGCATGGCCGAAAACGATTGGGATGGTTGGGCAACGCTCACCGAAAAACTCGGCAAGAAAATCCAGTTGGTCGGCGATGATCTGTTTGTGACCAACACCAAGATTCTGCGCGAAGGTATCGCCAAAGGTGTTGCCAATTCGATCCTCATCAAAGTCAACCAGATCGGCACGCTCTCCGAAACCTTTGCTGCCATCGAGATGGCCAAGCGCGCCAATTACACCGCTGTCATTTCGCATCGTTCCGGCGAGACCGAAGACACCACCATCGCCGATATCGCGGTTGCCACCAACGCCTGCCAAATCAAAACCGGCTCGGCCTCGCGCTCGGATCGGATGGCGAAGTACAACCAGTTGTTGCGCATTGAAGAAGAACTTGGCGATGCGGCCAGCTACGCCGGCAAATCGGCGTATTACAACCTCAGATGAAAATAGTCCCTTTCCCCGCGCAGGCGGGGAGTGAGGCGGGGAATTCGCGGAGCATGCTCCGCGCCCGCCGAACGCCAAGCCGCTGCATCGGCTTGGCCCAATATTGCCAAACTTGGGTCCCCGCCTGCGCGGGGAAAGATCGAATTCTTCATTCGGTTGTGCGTAGATGAAATACCTCCCCCACGCGCTGATTGCCCTCATCCTCGCCATCCAGTACCCACTCTGGATGGGCAAGGGTAGCTGGCTGAAAGTGTGGGAATTTTCACGTCAGGTCACGCAGCAAAATGAAAAAAATGTTCAGCTCGCCACACGCAACGCGGGCCTCGATGCCGAAGTGCGCGACCTGAAACAGGGTATTGATGCGGTCGAGGAACGTGCTCGTGCGGAATTCGGCATGATCAAGTCCGACGAGATTTTTTATCAGATCATTGATAAATCCATCGCGCCAAAACCACCCGCACCACTCAGCAAGTGAAGGTCGCGGCGATCAAGATATTTTGTGCATCCTTGCCCGGTGTCACCGGTGACATCAAGTGGGAAGTTGATCTCGTTTACTCCGTCGGCGGCAAAATGTTCTGCGTGGCGTTTGTTGATCGACATGGTAAGGAAACGGTCTCGTTCAAAGTCGATGACGATTTGTTCCTGCAATACACCGATCGCGAAGGATTCATTCCCGCCCCTTATCTCGCGCGGGCGAAATGGGTGCAGGTGATTGACTTGAAAAGAGTCGCGGTTGCGGAAATGAAATCGTTGATCAAGCGCTCGCATGAACTGGTCGCGTTGAAGCTGACGAAAAAGCATCGATTGGAATTGGGGATTGCGTAGCGACGCTGTCTCCCTCTATCTCAGCACGTGGGATGGGTGGAGTGTAGCGATCCCCATCACTTAATTTCACGGCAATGATGGGTATCGCTACGCGCCACCCATCCTGCGAAATTTGGCAAACTCAAGAACCGGCGACCTGCACGGGCCGAAAATGCTTGAAACACCCCGCCAGTGCTAGACTTTCGTCTATTTGTCGTCCCGCGAAGTCGCCTGCAAAAAACAACTCATCGCACTCGCTGCGGCACAAATCGCCCACAGGATAAAGAACCCCAGCGTATATACCGCCGTCCGGCTGGCATGCAACGGCTGCCCGAGGATGATGAGCTCGGTCGGGTCCACCAGCGTGAATAAAATTCCCACGCCCATTCCGGCCGCGATGAATGACGGCCACAGCACCCACATGATGTATTTGCTCATGAGTCCTCCTCGATGGGTGCGCTCAGGGGTTTTGCCCAAGGATGATTGCGCCGCTGCCGGTGGCCCAGTCGCCGGTGAGACGCCATGTTCGGCTTTCATCATCGAGAGTGATCGTCCACCGCGCTGCGTCGATGGCGGGCATGGCGGCACGGTAGCTACCGTCAGGCGTGCGCGCGAGTGTCACTTCGCGATCAAATCCACTGCGCGTCGGGTGATGCAGCGTCAATCGCAATTGCGATGCGGGTGGTACCGCCGAGTCAAAGGTTAGCGACACGAGACCGTCCTGCATCATTGAAATTCGTGCGCGAAGGCCAAGTTCGCGCGCGCGCGCATCGCGATTCAGGGTCATATTGATGGCCTTGCCCTGTTTATAGTAATCATCGGCAACCAGCCCATCGGCGCTGCGGATGGCCAAGCCCAGCGTGACAAATCCTGCCACCACGACAATGGCCGGGCCTGCCATCAACAGCCACGGCCACGGTTGGCGATACCAGGGAATCGCCACATCAACCTGCGCTGAGACGTTCATGTTGACTCCTCATTGTTTGTAGAAAATCGATTTCTCATTAAGTGAAAATTCTTCCGGATGAGATTTTCCGGCGGCATCGAGCGGCACCACCTGAAAATGAATTCGCGTCGAACCCTTGGGCGCTATGTCGGCCGGTGCGCGCAAATTCAGTGTGAACATCTGGGTGGAGGCGGGGCCGATATTGAGCGGCAATGCGACACCGGCTACCGTCATGCCATCGATACCGCTCGCGGTAATCATCAACTTTCGAGGTCGCTCTTCGGTATTCATGATCTGTAACCGATAGACGTTTTCGATTTGTCCATCCGCCACTT
>JAYTUX010000523.1:0-11202 GCA_043744315.1 Betaproteobacteria bacterium
TCGAGACTGCAGCGGCCACTTGAGCAACCTTCTTTGCGCCCGCAATTGCTTTGTCTTGCGCAGCGATCGGCCCGGTCGCAAACAACACCGACAGCGCGACACCTGCTGTCAACAATTTGAAATTCATATGACGACTCCGTGGGGCTTCAAGACGTTCGCATCAGGATTGAAGGTCGATTCTATGCGACGCGCATGCATTGCGATGTGGCAGTTTGTGATGGCAACTTTTACCGCATAGGTAAGCGTAGAACGCCATTCAGCGGGCATTTACAGCCGCTTTCGGCCTGAACGCCTCGCCAGTGCTAGAGTCTTTAACTTGTACCCGACAGCAGTTCTCGTTGCCGCCGGGCTTCGAACAAACACACGCCGGAGGCGACCGAGACGTTCAAACTTTCCACCGCGCCAAACATGGGAATGCTGACAATCTGGTCGCAATTCTCGCGCGTGAGCCGCCTCAACCCTTCGCCTTCGGCACCTAGTACCCATGCAAGCGCGCCGGCAATTTTTGCCTCGAACAAGGTGGTTTCGCCGCTTTCATCCGCACCGACGATCCAGATGTCGCGGTCCTTCAATTCGCGCAACGTGCGCGCAAGATTCGTGACCGTGATGTAGGGCACCGATTCCGCCGCACCCGAGGCGACTTTCATCGCTGCCGCGGTGAGGCCCACACTTCGATCTTTCGGCGCGATCACCGCATGCGCACCCGCCGCATCGGCCACGCGCAAACACGCGCCCAAGTTGTGCGGATCCGTCACGCCATCTAACAGCAATAGCAGCGGTGGAACCGTCAAAGTATCGAGCACATCGTCAATGAACTGCGGCAGCACTGTCGGCTCCACCATCGCCACCACGCCCTGATGGCGATTGGTGCCACACATGCCGTCAAGGCGCTTGCCATCGACGGTCATGACGCGCAAATTTTTTGACTTTGCGGTTTCCTGCAACGCTTGCATGCGTTTGTCGTCGCGTTTTGCATCGACAAACAATTCGCGCACACTCTCAGGCCGGGTGCGCAGACGTGCGCCCACGGCGTGAAAGCCGAAAATGATTTGCGGTTTCATTTCTTTTTACGGGAAAGCAGCGCGCCGCGATTTCCTCCTGCAGCGGGCTTCTTCGCAGTCGGCTTCGATTCAACGGGAGGTAGTGGCTTCACATCCGCTTTGGCACCTTTGGCCGTCGCGCCTTTGGCAAACCCCACCATCGGCGTGGTCGGCGGATTGGCGCTATTCACGGTGATGATTTTCTTTTCCGTTTTCACTGCGCGCGGCGGTTCCTGATAAATTGCCGGCGGTGGAGATGGCCTGATGGCGCCCGTTTCCAGCGCGCCTTTGTTGTGCCTTGCCGATTTGTTGGCGGCCTTGCCTTTGCCCGACCATGGCGACGCTTCGCTGACATCCTCGGCAACGATTGACGCCTTTTTCAGCCTCTCTCCCGCCAGCACAAAATCTATCTTGCTGGTCTCGATATCGACGCGCGCGACTTTGATATTGACGCGATCCGCCAACTGAAACTTCTTGTTGCTGCGCTCGCCGACGATCTGGTGTTTGGCCTGATCGAAATGGAAATAGTCCTGTCCCAATTCCGAAATATGCACGAGTCCCTCGACGTAAACATCGTCGAGCGTGACAAAAATTCCGAATCCGGTGACACCGCTGATCGTGCCTGGAAATTCCTCGCCAAGCCGATCTTTCATGTAATAGCACTTGAGCCAGGCGTTGACGTCGCGCGTCGCCTCATCCGCACGACGTTCAGTCGCCGAACATTGCATACCAAGTTGATCCCAAGGCGCTTTCGGGTCGTACACGGTTCCCGCCAGAATCGCCTTGATGGCGCGGTGCGTGAGCAGATCCGGATAGCGACGAATGGGCGACGTGAAATGCGTGTACGCATCGTAGGCCAGGCCAAAATGACCGATGTTGTCAGGGCTGTATACGGCCTGCTTCATCGATCGCAGTAACACGGTTTGCAGCAACGGCGCATCCGGTCGATCTTTGATTTTTTTCAACAATGCCGAATAATCAGACGGCTTTGGTTCGTTGCCACCCGGTAACTGCAACGCAAAATCCTTCAGCATTGCGCGCAGGCCTTCAAGCTTTTCTTCATTTGGCCCGGCATGGATGCGGTACAGCGCGGGACGCTCGTTTTCCAGCAGAAATTCTGCTGCACAAACATTGGCCGCCAACATGCATTCCTCAATGAGTCGATGCGCGTCGTTACGCAACGTCGGCACAATTTTCTCGATCTTGCCGACGTCGTCAAACAACATCACCGTCTCGGCAGTATCGAAATCGATTGCACCGCGCTTGTTGCGGGCGGCAAGCAATACTTGAAACACAGCGTCCAATTGAAGAAGATGCGGCAGCAAGTTTTCCTCGATTCCATGGTCGGTTTCGAAGGCATAGAGCGCCTTGGCCACATTGGTGTAAGTCAGCCGTGCGGCCGAATGAAACACCGCTTCGGCGAACTGGTAGCGTTTGATTTCGCCGGCGGCGGAGACCGACATTTCGCAGACCAGCGCAAGTCGATCGACATCGGGCTTTAACGAACACATTTCGTTGGACAAGGTCTCAGGCAGCATCGGTATCACGCGACGCGGAAAGTAAACCGAATTGCCGCGATTGCGTGCCTCGATGTCGAGTGCATCACCCGTTTTCACATAATGCGACACGTCTGCGATGGCCACCATCAGGCGAAAGCCCTTGCCCTGTTTTTCGCAGTAGACCGCATCATCGAAGTCGCGCGCGGTTTCGCCGTCAATCGTGACGAATGGATAATCGCGCAAATCCTGCCGCCCTTTAATATCTGCGGCAGTCACTTTCTTCGGCACCTTCTTTTCGAGAATCTCGACCTCGCGCGGCCAGACATGCGGCAGATCGTGCTTGCGCAATGCGATCTCGATTTCCATGCCGGGATCGGCATAATTGCCGAGCACCTCGATCACGCGCGCAACCGGTTCGGAATTTTTTGCGGGCTGTGCGACCAACTCCACCATCACGACCTGACCCGGTTTCGCGCCGCCATCGAAGCCCGGTTCAACCAAAATGTCCTGACTGATGCGCTTGTTTTCAGCGACCACGAACAACACATTGTGTTCCGTGAACAAGCGCCCGACGACTTTACTGTTCTTGTGTTCCAGCACCTCAACGATTGATGCCTCGCGCCGCCCGCGACGATCGATGCCAACAGCCCGCACCATCGCACGGTCACCGTCGAGCACCTTCTGCATCTGCTTCGGCCCGAGAAAGAGATCGTCGGAACCATCGTCGGGAATCAGGAAGCCGAATCCGTCTGGATGACCTTGCACGCGCCCGGGAATCAGATCGAGTTTCTCGACCAGACATACATCGCCTTGGCGGTTGCGCATGATTTGCGCCTCGCGCTCCATCGCACTGATGCGACGCTGAAAGCCATCCATCTCGGTGGGTTCGATGTGAAGTTGCACGGCGAGCTGCGCGGCATTTATTGGTACGCCCGCGCTCTCGAGCACTTCAAGGATCATCTCGCGACTGGGGATCGGATTCTCATACTTGGCCTGCTCGCGCGCATGATGCGGATCGAGCCGGCGCGCCTTCGAGGCTGCCGGGTTCGGGGATTTTGCGTCGGCGGGTTTCTTTTTCTTATTGGTCAAAATATCTTTCAATACGGTGGAAATTATTCTTCAAGGTGGACAGTCGTAGCGGAATTCGCTATGATTCGGCCTCATTTTACGCGAAGCGCCGTAGTGCAAGGCGGCTTTCGCGACCATCGCCCGGATGGCGGAATTGGTAGACGCACCAGGTTCAGGTCCTGGCGCCGGCAACGGTGTGGAGGTTCGAGTCCTCTTTCGGGCACCAAACAAGAAAAACCCGCTTCGGCGGGTTTTTTTCGTTCGCGCGAAAAGCAATGCCCTGCGGCATTGCGTGGGGACTCGAAAGGCATTCGATGCAGCGAATGCCGGGGTCGCGGAACGTGACCGAGTCCGTCGACCATGTGAGCGCAGTGAACACTTTGGGCACCAAACAAAATAGTCTTCCAAAGAATTTTAAGCAACGTGAAATTTCCCAGTGCCCGTCACGGTCCACTCCGCAATGCCGACGCCAATGCCCTTACAAATGCCGTCGCTGCCTTCTGTTGCCCAAGCGCATTCAGGTGACCTCCGTCATTGGTATAGTCCGCCGCCAACGTGGGAATCGATTCGTTGCCGAGTTGAAAGGCGCTGCGAATGTTCGATGGCAGCGTTGACTCGACCTCTGCAATATCGAACAACGGCTGGCCGGCAAACCGTTTGCGCATTTCAGTGTTGAATGCGGCCCGCAATTGATTGCCAGCATCCTCCTCAGTCGCACGCCCAATCAAGCGCTTGATCGGCGTTTTCCAATCAAGGGGATCTGACCTCAGCGGCACCGTTGCATGAACCAATCGCAACTTCGGCTGTGATTGGCGAATCACCACCAAACTCTTCGCGTAGGCGTCAACCAGGGCCACCGGATCGCGCATTCCGGCATCGCTCAAATCCTCGTAGCAAAATTTCAATATTGCCGCGTCATAAGGCGCGCCGGAAGGCGACTGCAACAATCGCGCGAATGCTTCAATCTTGCCGATCGGTTCCCGATTCTTGCCGATATCAATATGAAACAATCCGGGGGTGTCTCCCGTATTCGCATGGTCGATACCTGCAATTTGCAAAGGCACACCAGCCTGTCGTGACAAGTCCGCGAGACCTTGCAACAAGTTGCGACCAACTGACTGGTGCCCGAAAAGTATCCTCGCCTTGGCAATGGTTTCGAGGTCATTTTTGTAGTCCGCCGCGTTCACGGATACCTCCATTTCACGCGGCCCGCATCCGATGAGCACTGCCGCCGCAAACAACCAGCATAATCCGCAAATCGCACTATTTTTTGGGCTTGAAAGCATGGTGATCCAACAATTCGATGGCGATTAGACGTTTCAAACCTGCTCGAGTTCCGGCGTCGTCGAGGTCGATGATTTCTGCATTGTGTCGGCGGCGAGTTCTGCCTCATCGGGCCGTTTGCGCCATCCCACCACACGCCCCGGGTTTCCGGCAACGATTGCGAAGGCGGGAATCGATTTGTTGACGACACTTCCCGCCGCAACCACCGCACTGCGGCCGATGGTGACGCCCGGCATCACAAATACATTTGCGGCAAGCCAGACATCGTCCTCAATCACCACTTCTTTTTTGATGGATCCCTGCAGCAGCCACGGACGAGTGACATCGTCTATCCGATGATTTACCGACCAGATTTTCACATCGGGACCCAAGCCAACCCAATCACCTATGTGTACGCCGCCGCCACCGGTAATGAACACACCTTGTCCGAAATTGCAGTTTGCCCCGATGCTTACGTTCTCAGGGGTCATGACTCGAAAGCCATGCTGTATGACTGTGTTGTTGCCAAGACTCTGCAAGAACCAAGGCAGACATCGCGCACGCAACCACGCCCCCGGTCCCACTGGGAATTCGCCGATAAACCAAAGGAACAACAACTTGGTTTCGTGTCTGAAGTACCAGTAGGCTTGCTTGATTTGTTTCATGGGATGTCTGTCAGCCTCGTTTGCGGCAAATCATCACTTCCATCGAGGGACCTTCGCGCAACACGGCGCAAATGAGGCTATCCAAAACATAACCCAGGGCACCGGAGAATCGTGGAAAGTGCGCAATCAGCGGATACGTGACTCGGTTCCAGAGACTATTCATTGCGCGTGCCGCAGTTCCCCGGAAATCAACGGTCTGTATCATGAAAAAAAACGTCGGCCGGCGAAAGAGAATGTCAAAACCCGCTCCCTGCAATACGTCTTCGTATGCCGCAAGCGATCTCCAGCGAATGTATTGGCCGTGATCCATCGGCGCACCATGCAGGAACTGGTCGTGGATGATTAGCAGTCCACCGGGCTTCAAAACCGCCGCCAGGTCATTCATCACTGCGCGGAATTTCTCGTCGTCGGTCACGTGATACAGGACGTCAATGGCGGCGACACAATCATATTCCATGCCGACCGCAGCGGGCAGTCCGGGATCGTTCAAGTCGCGTTGCAAGAAGCGATATTTCGGAAATCGTTGCTGAAGTGCGCCAACGGCGCGTTCGCTTAAGTCAATACCAAGGTAGTCTTTGATGCCGCGTTCGATCCAGAAATTCATCCAGGCCCCGGAACCTGCAGCAACTTCAAGAAACTTGCCGCCCTTCAACGTTGAGCCCACGCTGGCAATTGCGCTTGTAACCAAATTCTGTTTGCGGCGATAGAGCCACGTATTGTATTCGGCGGGCAAATCGATATGCCCCGATTTGGTCACGTCGATCGTGCCATAGCGTTTGTTCCAGTACGCCGTCGCGTCAAATGAAGCCTTGGGCTTATCCGACATGCACGACCTCCTCCAAAATAACCGGCTTGAGGTGCTGGTAACGGGTGGCATGACGTTTCGCGTCAATATCGTCGAATGTGTGCGCCACTTGTGACACCGTCAGTCCTGCAGCGATTGCCACCTCCTCAATAGCAACACCATGATTCTTGCCGTAAAGACAAAGGTCAAGTTTGTCATAGGACAAACTAAAATAGAATTCGTCCTGCCCTTGCGGCAGGGAATAGGTATCGGTCGTCGGCACACGACGACGAATTTCATCGGGAATATTCAAATACGCCGCCAATTCGTATACTTGCGTTTTATAAAGATGCGCGATCGGTTTGATGTCAGACGCGCCATCACCTTGCTTGACAAAAAACCCTTGATCAAACTCCAGTCGGTTCGGCGTACCGGCAACGATAAAGTTGAGCTTGTCGGCCCAGTGATATTCGACCGTCTTCCGAATACGCTGTTTGAAATTGGTGGCGGCCACAATTGCAAGGTATGCGTCGAGTGGCAAACGCTCTTTGAATTCACGACCATCAGGCGATCTTGCTACCACCGAATAGAAACTCAATCCGCGGTGGTCGGCACCCGGGAGCACAAGTTTGAATTTCCAATCATCCTTGAATTCCGGAATGACGCTTGCAACCGCCGCATTGCGCCGCTCGTAACATTTAAGCGCCATCAGTGCGGGTGCGATATCTTCAAGCACACTGCGAATACCGAGGTGACCTGCCAGTAACTGACCCAGCGCCAACGATTCGGTTTCGCTGTCGGACTCCGGCATAAAAATTCCAAACACCCGATCTTTGCCGAGCGCCCGCACCGCCAACGCCGCGGTGACGGAACTGTCGATTCCTCCTGACAATCCCAATACGACACCTTTTCGCCGGGTTTCACGCAACAATTTGCGCAAAACGTCTCCGATTTGGCTCGCCTCGCGTGCACAATCGATTTTAAGATCTTCGCTACTAAATGCCATGTTGTCTTGCCGCCGAATGTCAGCGGAGCCCTTTCTTGCTGATTTTTCCACTGGTTGTCCTTGGCAATTCAGCCAGGAACTCGACATGTTTCGGTACCATGAATTTTTCCAACCGTCGTTGGCAATGCTTGATAACGTCGTTCGCTGTAAGCGTTTCGCCATCGCGCAATACCAAAAATGCCTTGATCGCGTTGCCAAGAATGTCGTCGAGCACGCCAATCACAGCCGCTTCGCTGACCGCCTCCAATTCGTACAAAATATTCTCAACCTCACGCGGGCCAACACGTTCGCCAGCCGTCTTGATCAGGTCGTCCTTGCGCGATACAAAATAGAGGTGTCCTGCCTCATCCTGACGAAATAAGTCTCCTGTGCGAAGTTCGCGTTCATCCGGATAGCGCCCCGGACGCAAATATTTCGCAGTTTCCTCCGGACGATTCCAGTAGCCCGCCATGACATGTGCTCCACGCACAATCAGTTCTCCCGTTGTCCCCGGCGATGTTATCTTTGCGCCATTTTCGTCTTCAATCCAAACTTCTGTATCGGGAATTGCAATACCCACAGACGTTGGTTTTTGGTCGATTAACTCGGGTGGCAGATAGGAGACGCGTTTGCATTCCGTTAGCCCATACATCGAGTATAGGCGTGCGCTTGGCATTACTCTGCGCAATCGTCGAATATGGTGCTCCGGCAAGGCTTGCGCAGTATTCGTCAAATAGCGAACCGACGAAAAATCCTGTGTTTCCAGGTCCTTCAGGTTCAGCAGTATCGCGGACATGGTGGGTACGATTGGCAACCCGGTGACTTTTTCCGCGCTGATCAAATTGAGGTAGGTTTGCGGATACAAAAACTGCTTTTCGAGCACTACCGTTCCGCCGAATCTAAATGCCATCAATACCTGATAGAGCCCGTAGTCAAAAGCGAGCGGCAGTGGACTGAGAATGATATCGTCCGGCTCATTTTGCAAATAGGTGGTCAACGACGTGGCGGCCATCGTCATATTCAAATGGGTCAGCATCACGCCTTTAGGATTGCCGGTAGACCCCGAGGTATAGATCAAACTGGCCAAATCCAGACTGATGGTGGGATTGTTCGGCGCAAGTTTAGGGTGTGCGACCAACAGGTCGCTCAAGGCATGAGTTTCCTTCCCGGCGCTACGTAGTAACTGCCATCCGCCATCTGAGGCATTGTACGGCCCATCTACCAGCACCACGTGCTGAAGTTCCTCACATTTCGCCAGCTCCGCCTCAATCCCATTGAGGTTTCGCACGCCGGTCAAAAGAATGCGCGCATTGCAATCCCTGAGGACAAAAGCCAGTTTGTCGCCTTTGACCTGTGGATTGACCACGAGAAATATGCCGGCTGCTTTCAGCGTTGCGAATATTGCCTGAACCGTCTCGATGGAATTTTCGAAATAGACTGAGACACGGTCCTGACGGCCCAGGCCCAATGCGCGAAACGCATGCGCCAAAGCATTGGCGTTCGCATCGAGTTCGGCATAAGTCGCGCGCCGGTCATCACATATCAGCGCCACTTTATGCGGAAATCGAGCGGCGCTCTGCGACAGATATTGATCAAGCAGCATTCAGTTTACCGAGCACAAATGCCACTTGATTGTCGACTGAATCGATGTTTTCCGGCAACAGTTCGCGGTCTTCAACCTTCAGGTCAAAGTTCGATTCCAGGAACATTACTACTTCGAGTACCCCTGTCGAATCAATGATGCCATTCTTCAGGAAAGACCCTTGATCATCCAGCATGTCGGTCGCATCCCCCATCAAGAAATTGTCGATGACAAATGCTCGAATTTCCGCACGAATCTGGGTTTCTGTTTTCATCTATTGGCTTTCACTTTGGCAAATTGTCATCGCCGCCTTGCGACGGCTTGAAATCGGTGACGAACTGGCGCTGCAGCAATTGCAATGAAGCCATGGTCGCGACCGCCATCTCGTCGCGCTCGCTTAGCGGCGCCTCATGGCTCGCTGCCTTCTTCATGATTTTTCCGAATGCGGCAACGTTTGCAAATCCGCTCAGCCTCAGTTCATCTTCCATCATGAGTTGGGCAGCGAGGTTATTTTTCCCCGGCAAGAAACACTCCGCGATCGGTGCTCGATACGGTTTTTTTGGTCGGTTGACAATGGTTGGCGGCAGCAAATTGGCGAACGCACTTTTCAGAATGTATTTTTCCTCGAGTGAACGAATCTTGAACTTTGGCGGTATGGTGGCCGCCAACTCAATGAGACGATGGTCTAGAAACGGTACACGCCCTTCAACAGAGTGCCCCATCATCATTCGATCACCCTGCGAATTCAGTAAATAGCAGGACATGAACAACGACATTTCAAGATATTGCGCGCGGCAAAGCGGGTGCCACTTTTCGCGCCCTGGATCGAGATACGCATCGAGATCCGCCATCAGCGCCTCGTCGGACTGCATCTGCGCACGAAATTCGGGGGCGAACAATCGCTTCATGTTTGCGGTGTTGTTCCAGCGGATGCGATGGGAATAATAAGGGTCGTCCGTGTTTTCGATCCCATTGCGAAAGAACATGCGCCAAAAATTTTCCGCCTTGGGGTCGCGATCAATGTACCCATATAGACGCGAGAGCAACGAAGATCGCCAGCGTGATTCTGGATTACGTGCCCAAAATCGCCTTACCTTATCTTCACGAAACAAATTATAGCCACCAAATATTTCATCGGCACCTTCACCCGTGAGCACGACTTTGATACCGCTTTCTCGCACCATACCTGCGAGGCGCAGCAGGGGTGCGGGCGCTGTGCGCATCATGGGGCGTTCCGCGAACCACACGACATCGGCAAACGCGGCACCGATATCGTCCGTATCTACTTCAATCTGGTGATGATCGGTTCTCAAGTATCGAACCATTTGTTGCTGGAATTCACCTTCATCGTAGCGGGCGTCGGCAAATCCGACCGAAAACGTCACGAGATCGTTGATATGGTCCCGCTTTACCAGCGCGGAAATTATTGATGAATCAAGTCCACCGCTCAGGTAAGTTGCCACCGGCACATCGGCACGGAGTTGCAGCCGTACGGCATCGTGCAGACTCTCACGCACCTTTTCCTGCCAGTAGGTAACGCTGCACTCTTCATATTCGTTTTCGCGAGGGAATTGATGACGCCAATATTGATGTTCTTTGCGATGCCCGTTCTCAAGTACCAACATGCGACCGGGAGCCAGCTCTTCAATACTCTTGAAAGCCGTGCGTGGAGGCAAGGTCACCCAGAGGCTGCTCATTTGTCCCACTGCCACGGGATCGATCTCCGCCGCAATTGCGCCATGGGCAAGTATTGCTTTGATCTCGGATGCGAATAACAATGTATTGTCGCCAAGCGTCGCATGAAACAGTGGTCGAATTCCAACGCGATCGCGGGCGAGAACAAGACGCCGCCTGGGGCGATCCCAAAGGGCGATCGCAAACTGCCCATTCAAGTCATCGACAAAGTCGAGACCTTTTTCCTCGTAGAGATGCACAAGCGTTTCTGTGTCGCTTTGAGTCTTGAATCGATGGCCGCGTTTTTCAAGATCGGCACGCAGCTCGATATAGTTAAAAATTTCGCCGTTGAAAGTCACCCATATCGTTTCGTCTTCATTGCAAAGCGGTTGCTGGCCACTGCTCAAATCGATAATGGATAAACGCCGGTGCCCGAAACCAATACCGGGTTCAAAGTGAAAGCCTTCGCCATCGGGTCCGCGATGTATCAACGTGCGCGTCATCCTGCGGAGTACCGGATTGTCAACCTGCCGAAAATCGTTGTGGAAGATACCGGCGATGCCACACACAGTGTGCGGTCTCCTAATAGTTAAAGAAATAAAATTGCGCCTTGAAGGCACTGAAACCACGCACATTCGACAT
>JAYTUX010000524.1:0-11124 GCA_043744315.1 Betaproteobacteria bacterium
CAGTTCGGGTAAACGCAGGATTGCGGGGCGCACTAAATTGCCGACGGTGTTGTTCTCCCATTGCAGTTCTTCGATCGGGTAGATCTCCGACATGCCCGGCACGAAAATACGGCAGGCGTAAACGCCGAGATGCGTGAAGTCAGCGACGTAGATATCGTGGCCGCTTTCGTGAATGCGAGCTACGGACCAGTTGTAATCTTCCTCGGGGGTGGTGCCGAAATTCCAATCAACGAATGGATAATCGGGCGTGTCACGCAAAAATTCCCAACTGATCACACCGCTGGAATCGACGAAATGGATTTCCAGATTTTGCGCGTCGGCGATCTCTGTCATATCAAAACCGGGTGCGGGGAAATCACCGAGCGAATCGAGCGCGCGGCCTTGCAGCAGCTCCGTCAAGGCGCGTTCAAGTGCCACCTCAAAGCGCGGATGCGCACCGAAGCTTGCGAATATCCCCTGGTCTTTAGGGTGCAGCATGGTCACGCTCATCACTGGATATTTGCCGCCTAATGATGCGTCCTTCACCACGATCCCAAATCCCGCCGCGCGCAGGCCACGAATGCCGGCGGCGATGCGCGGGAATCGGTTGATCACTTTTTCGGGAACATCGGGCAGGCAAATGCCTTCCTTGATGATTTTGAATTTGATATCGCGCTCGAAAATTTCCGATAGCGCCTGCGTGCGCGCTTCCATCATCGTGTTGCCCGCCGACATGCCGTTGCTCACGTAAATATTGCCGATCACATTCACGGGGAAGAGCGCGGTCGCGCCATCGCGCAAACGTGTGTACGGGATTGTGCATATGCCACGCGCGGCGTTGCCGGAATTGAGATCGATCAGTTGCTCCGCACGGACGGCTTTATCGGGGTTGTAAAATTTTTGCAGCTCGGGCGTGAGGATGCCTTTCGGCCACGCTTTGGCGGTTTTACCCGTTGCGCCTTTGAGCGGGAACCACTGCTCGTTGGGGTAATGCACAAATTGATTGTTGGCGATTTTTTCACCGAGATAAAAATGCGTCCAGAAATAATTGGTGCTGAGCCGCTCAAAAAACTCACCCAACGCGCTCGCGCGTGCGGCCAGTTCAGAGCTGCCCTTGCCGTTGCTGAAGAGGCGCGTGCAATCACGGTCGGTGACGTGCACGGACCAGATGTTTTCAATCTCGTTGAGCCATGAGCGCTCTTCGACGTGAAAGCCGATGGCATCTAGTTTGCCGAGCAGTGTTGCGATCGACGATTCGAGAGACGCGTCTTTGCTGGGGATGAAGGTTTCTTTGGTAGGCATGGGATGTCTTTGTTGGGGCGGGAAGGCGATATGGTACGCAGAGTGGGCGGGAGTGGGGCCGCTTATTTTTTTGCTATTGACGTTTCCGATTTTCACGAACAAGCAAATGCCATTTTCCGTCGTTCCCGCGCAGGCGGGAATCCAGCGTCGTCCGCCGAAACGCCGCTGGGTCCCCGCCTGCGTGCATAAGCGCTACCTTAATCAAGAAAACCGTCAATATCACGTTGTCATCCTGAGCGTAGCGATGGATCTTGTTCATGCGACGAGATCCTTCGCTACGCTCAGGATGACAGTCGTATTTTCAAGCACGGCCTATTAAGTTAGCGCATATGCGCCTGCGCGGGGACGACGAGTGTGACAATTGCACTGTCGCGAATATTGAAAACATCAACAATTTTGAGTGTGGTTCGACAAGCTCACGGCGAACGGGCTATTGTGGTTATCCGAACAGGTTTGCCTCAGCACCATTCAAACCAGCGCCCGCGTCTTCTCCAAATCCGCCAAACAAATCTCCAGCCACTGCTTGGTCAACTTCTCCTGCAAGGAATTCTGTCCCAGCCGCTCTGACAGCGCATGGAAATCGACGCAGTCGATATCCTGATCCTGATTGAAACAGGAAAAAACGTAGCTCACTTTTCCGGTTGTGGGGTCGCGCTGCGGTTGCAGGCATTGCGCGCAGATTTCTTTCATCATGCATTGCATTGGCGAATTGATCGACGCGATCGCGAAGTGATGCGGCTTCATGTGCGATTTCAACACGTCGTGGCGCGCACGGCCGACCGCGGACATCATGCGATCGGAGCCGATGGCGATCAGGCGGTCGGCATCTTCCATGCGAATGTCCGGTGTGCCCAATCGTCCTGATGCGTACGCTTCCATCGCCTGCACGATATTGCCGACGAAACTTTTGTCTTGCGGCCGGCCCGGCATGAAGCCAGGCAATTCATCGCAACACCAGATGATGACGTCGGCGGCCGCTTCAATCTCGGCCACTTTGTAGCGATCGATCACCTTCTTGTAACCGGCGAAATACAGCACCTTCGAGCCCGCCGCACGGAACGCCTGGCCGATGGAAAACAACACCGCATTGCCCAAACCGCCGCCGACCAGCGTGACGGTTTCGTTCGCCGCAATGTGCGTGGGTGCGCCGGTCGGGCCCATCAGAATCACCGGCTCGCCCGGCTTCAATATCGCACAGAGATCGGAGGAGCCGCCCATTTCCAGCACGATGGTGGAGACCAAGCCTTTTGCGGGGTCGGTCCATGCGCCGGTGAGTGCGAGGCCCTCCATTTGCAATCGTGTGCCACGCGTGACGGGCGAAAGTGTTTCGAAATTCTGCAGGCGATAGAACTGGCCAGGGCGGAACTTGCGTGCGGCGATTGGCGCGCGCACCACCACTTCCACAATCGTCGGGGTGAGGCGCTCGACCCACTCGACCGTCGCCAACAGATCATTGGCAATGGCCGCGAGAAATTCAGCACGCCCGCCCTGCGCTTGTGGCGGCACTTTTTTCAGCACCCGCGACACCACCGGATAGCCTTGGTTGGCACTACCGATCGCTTTGACGACGTTGCCAAAATACGAGGGGTGCAAATCACCGAAGAACGAAACAAATCGGCCGTCCGCATTGCGCGAGAGAAGTACGTCCGCTTGCTCCGGCTTGGAAATTGAAAAGGCCGGTTTGAGTGATTGGCCGTCTTCATCGCAGGCCTGGAAATATTTTCCATCGAGACCGAAATGTTGCGGATGCTCGCGCGCGAGCACGGTGTTCGGCGAGGTGCCGGCGGCGACAAAAATGGTATGCGCCGGCAGATGGTATTCAAACGCTTCTGAATTGCCGTCGTCCAGCGCCCGCTTGGCAGTGAAATTGATACCGCGCACGGCACCGTAGTCATCGACATCCACCGACAGAGGCGTGAGCCCTTCGGAGAACGCAATGCCCTCCTCCAGCGCCTTTTCGACTTCTTCGTGATTGAGCGTGTAGGAGGGGCTATCGACCATGCGGCGTCGATAGGCAAGCGTCGCGCCGCCCCAGCTTTGCATCAGTTCGATGATGCGCGGCGGGCGCTTTTCAACTTCGGCAATGTTGCGCTCCGCGCGGATCGCACGCGCATGCGCCAGGAATTCCTCGGCAATTTCACGTTCTTCCGGGCGCCACAATTCGCGCACTGCGTCTTCGCCTTTTTCCGCCGCGAGCGCTTCGTAGCGTTGCAGAAATTTTTCGGCTTGAATCGGGTAGTAGGCAAGCGCTTCGGTGGCGGTATCGATCGCCGTCAGGCCACCGCCGATCACCACCACCGGTAGCCGCACCTGCATATTGGCGATCGAATCGGCTTTGGCGGCACCGGTCAATTGCAGCGCCATCAAGAAATCCGAGGCGGTGCGCACGCCGCGTGCGAGGCCATTGGGAATATCCAGCACCGTCGGTTTGCCTGCGCCCATGGCGAGGGCGATGTGATCGAAGCCCATCTGGAATGCGTCGTCGGCATCCAGCGTGCCGCCGAAACGCACGCCGCCAAATAGTGCGAATTGATCGCGCCGCTCCAGCAGGAGACGAATCACTTTCAGGAAATTTTTGTTCCAGCGCACCGTGATACCGTACTCCGCCACGCCGCCAAAGCCCGCCATGACACGATCGTCGAGCGATTCATAAAGTGTGGTGACATCGTGCACCGGTTCGAATTCAACCCGCGATCCATCGGCACGCACGCCGGAAAGTGTTTCCGCCAGCGGCTCGATCTTGAGGCCGTCAATGCCGACCACCGTGTGACCGTCGTTCATCAAATTATGCGAAAGCGCGAATCCCGCCGGGCCCATGCCCACCACCAGCACACGATAACCACTGTCTTCTTTCGGTAACGGGTGATGCACACTCAGCGGATTCCAGCGCGTCAGCAGCGAATAAATTTCAAACCCCCACGGCAACTCCAGCACATCTTTCAGCGTGCGCGTTTCCGCTTCGGGAATATTCACCGGTTCCTGCTTTTGGTAAATGCAGGATTTCATGCAGTCGTTACAGATGCGATGACCGGTGGCGGCGGCCAAAGGGTTATCGATGGCGATGACGGCGAGTGCGGAGATCGCATAGCCGGTCGCTTTCAGCGTATGGAATTCGGAAATTTTTTCTTCCAGCGGGCATCCGGCAAGCGTCACGCCAAACGTGCTTTTCTTGAACGCCGCTTTGCCATCCGCGCCGGGTTTTTCTTTCAAGCCGGTCGAGCAGGAATCCTTGCCCTGGTTGTGGCACCAGATGCAATAGTTGGCCTCGGCCAGCGCGCCTTTGAGGTCGGTGCCCTGGTCGGTCAGTTGAAAACCCTTGCGGCGGCGAATGTGCTCGGGCTTGATGGTAAACGTAGTCACGCCTTCGGCTACTTGTGTTTGCGCGTGTTTCACCAAGTGCTGCGAATCGAGTTTGGACGGCGCTTTGAACAGCACACCGGCGAGATTGCGTTGGCGACCGGCCTCGGTATGCATCGCCCAGGCCGCGTAACGCAGTGCCAGATCGAGTGCATCGGCACTCGTAGCTTCGTCTTTTTGCCACGCTTCCACCTGCGTGGCGAAGGCGAGTTCGTTGAATTCGCCGCCAAGAAGTGGCGCGAGTTCACGCTCGATGGCGATGCCGTCGAACGTCGCCGCCACATCGGCCTTGTAGGTTGTCATCGCCTTGCGCTGCACAAATTGGCGCTTGACGGTATAGAGCGGACCAAGTGCCAGGTGGCGCCCGGTCAGTGCGTCGGCTTCGTCTTCGATGCCGAACAATTGCGCGATAAAGGTGTCGAGATGCGGCCCCGCCTCAATGATGAGAGCGGACTCTTCTTTCTTGCTGAGCGCGCCCGGATCCGCGCGACCGGCAGCGAGGCGCGCGGCGAGTGCGACATTGGCATTGTTCAAATGCGCGACGAACGCGGCATCAATTTTGATCAATCCATCGCGGCGATAGAGGTCGGAAAATGCGAGGCCGTGGGCTAGTTTCAGGGACATGGAAATTTCGATTGGGGGAAAGAGATCGCTGCTGGAGCGGAGGTAGTGATGAGTGGTGCGTGCGCGACGTGAAAAGCGACTGAGAATTTTTCGAAAAATGGCAAACAAAGCTTAGCCGACCCTAACAGAGCACTTCCCTCTTTAAAAAAGAGGGATTGAGGGAGATTTTCGGTCTCCAAAATATGGTAACCGCCCAAAATCCTCCTCAAACCTCCTTTAAAAAGGAGGAAGTGCTCCGTCAAAGAATTGTAGTGATTTCAACAAGAATGTCCGCAAGTCCTGAGGGGATTTGCCAACTGGCTTTAGACAAAAAAATTGCGGCTGGTGAATTGGTGTCGTGTCGAATGCTGAAATTATAGAGGATAGGGTGTGCAGGACGCGTTCCAAACATTGGCGGGCGTTACAATTTGGCGATGAATATTGGAAAGATTTTTGGCGAGAGGGTGCTCGACAGCATGGCGGCTGTGCGAAGAGCGCCAATTGGGTCCCCGCCTGCGCGGGGAAAGGGGCGTTGGAAATTGCCCGCTCTTTTTTTGGTTTGGGCGCAATTGCTGTGCAATGGTATTGAGGTTTTCGCGCAAGCGCAGGATCTCGACGTTCCCTACGTCACCACCCCGCAAAATGTCACCGACGCGATGTTGTCGATCGCGCAAGTAAGCAAGCGCGACTACCTCATCGATCTGGGTTCGGGCGACGGGCGCATCGTAATCCTCGCCGCAAAAAAATTTGGGGCGCGCGGCTTGGGGGTGGAAATTGATCCCGCCCTCGTAACGCAAAGCCGCGTCAATGCCAACGCCGTCGGCGTCGCAAAACGGGTTGAGTTTCGCGATCAGGATTTATTCAAGACGGATTTATCGCGTGCAAGCGTGATCACCATGTACCTGCTGCCGGATGTGAATCTCGCATTGCGACCGAAGTTGCTTGCGCTGAAACCCGGCACGCGAATTGTTTCGCACGATTGGGACATGGGCGATTGGCGGCCCGATGCCGAGCTTCGCGTGCCAGCACCAGAGAAGAAGCTGGGGCTGGAGCGCACCAGCCGCGTCATGTTATGGAAAGTACCCGCCATTGTTGAAGGCAAGTGGTGCTCGCGCGCGCATCCCAACACCACCATCGACATGCGGCAACGGTATCAAATGATCGAAGGTATCGTGAGCGGTGCGCGCGAGTTGACCTTTTCCGGACAACTTGATGGTGCCATTTTGCAAAGCGCGGCGGCCGGCAAGGCGCGTGCGAGTGGTCGCGATCTTGTGTTTGATCGTGCATCGCCATTGGCGGGTGTGTGGCGGCGCGGCCCACACGATTGTGTGGCGCGTTAAATTTGCGGAAGTTGCCGATTTGATCAATAAGGGGGGTCATTGATCGGACGACACCAGCAGAGTCGCACGGCCGCAATCGTTCCACTCTCCAGAACATGACGCAAATTATTCGCGCACGCGCGTCTTCCCGCCAGAATACGGATTGATCACGTCTATTCTCAGGTTCTGCCCGCCCATGTCAGCCTCCCACCCCACTTCTCCACTGCAAATTCCGCGCTTCCTGCGCTTTTGGTGTGGACGTATCAGTGCGGCGACCGGCAACCAGATGATGATGGTGGCGATGGGTTGGCAGATGTACAACTTGACAGGCAGCGCGTGGGATTTAGGCCTGGTTGGACTCGCGCAATTTCTGCCGGCGCTGGTGTTGACGTTACCCGCAGGCCACGCCGCTGATCGCGGCAATCGCGGGTTGATTCTGGTGCTGTGCATGGTGGTCGAGACGATTATCTGCAGCGTGCTGACGGTCGCAGCGTTCGGCGGCTGGGCTGATCGCGCCCTGCTGCTGGCGATGTCAGTGGCACTCGGTGCGGTCAAGGGCTTTCAGAATCCGGCACAGCAATCGATGATTGCGTTGCTGGTGCCGGACCGGCTGATCTCGCGCGCAACGGCGGTGAGTTCAATGGGCATGAAGGCGGCTGTGATCGTCGGCCCGGCGCTGGGCGGCGCAATTTATATTGCGGGCGAAGGCGTGGTGTATGCCGTGTGCGCCGCGTTGTTTGCGTTGGCGGGCGGCGTGTTTCTCGCATTGCGCAAAGTACATGTGCCGCCGCCCGAGGAGGAAGTGACGCTGGCCACGGTGTTCGCCGGATTTCGATTTGTCTGGAATCACAAACCGGTATTGGGCGCGATTTCGCTGGATTTGTTTGCGGTGTTGCTCGGTGGCGCAACCGCGCTGCTGCCAATGTTCGCCAAGGATATCCTGCATGTCGGCCCGACCGGCCTCGGTTTGCTGCGCGCGGCACCTGCAGTCGGCGCGCTGCTGATGTCCGCGGTGCTGACGCGCTGGCCGGTCGAGCGCAAGGTCGGGCGACGCATGTTTGAGGCGGTCGCGGTGTACGGCCTCGCGACGCTGGTGTTTGGTCTCTCGACGAGTTTTATTTTGTCGCTGGTCGCATTGATGGTGACGGGTGCGGCCGATATGGTTAACGTGGTGATTCGCATGTCGATGGTGCAACTCGATACCCCCAACGAAATGCGCGGCCGCGTGAGTGCGGTCAATGCCATTTGCATCGGCGCCTCCAACGAACTCGGTCAATTCGAGTCGGGTGCGACGGCGGAATGGTTAGGACCGGTCGGTTCGCTGGTGCTGGGTGGTGTCGGGACGCTAGTCATCGTGGCACTTTGGATCGCCTGGTTTCCGGATTTGGCGAAGCGGGATCGGTTGCAGGAGCGGCGTTGAGCAATTCATTCCATTGCGGTGAGATAAAAACTGCGCGTCATCCTCAGTAACGCGAAGGATCTCGACCATGCGATGAGGTCCTTCGCGTTGCTCAGGATGACAATATTAATAGTTGCGCATTTGTTCGATGTACCCTCGCAAAATGCCCTAGCCCACCAAACCGCACGTACTTGGCACAAACAAATCGTCCACCTTCACCGGTGCCAAAATAATGCCCTGCGAGACGGCATGCCTGATCAACTCCTCCAGCACATGTCGATTGGGATGGACCCCGTAGGGTAGCGGATCGCCGGTTATCTCCATCACGCGGCGATGCAATAAATCGATTGCGGTCGGTTTTTCAATCGCGCCCGACGCGAGTCGTTGCAAATACATTTGCTTCGATTCAACGAACGCATTGAATACATCCACCGCGAGATTCGGGTGCGCGTTAATGACATCATCCTTGATGACCATTAGATGATTGATCGGGTAATGCCCACGCGATTTCAGCGCGGCGATACCCGCGTCCTGCGCATTCGCAATCAACGGCTTCACGTCGGCGTGATCCACCTCCACGCCAATTGCGGCAGCGAGCTCGCCATTGATCAGCATCTCGCTCATTTTTTTGCCCGCCTCGATCGGCACCACGTTCGCCGGCGGTCGATATTCGGCGACGTGTTCATCGCCCGACAGCACCCAGGTGATCTTGCGTAAATCCACGCCGTATTCGTCTTGCAACACGCTTCGTGCCCAGACGCCGGTGGTGACGGTATAGCCGCGGTTGACGCCAACACGCTTGCCCTCCAGATCTTTTGGCGTTGTGATACCCGCTTTGGTATTGACAAGGATTGCGCCGTGATGAAACGCGCGCACCAGAAAAATCGGCAGCGCGGTCATGCGTTTGCCATGCGCTTTTGCGCAGATGTAGGTGGTGATGGCCATTTCGCTGATATCGAATTCGAGGCCACGCACCATGCGTCGAAAGCCATCCACCAGTACCGGTACGTCGATGAAATCGAATGTGAATGTTGCGGGATCGATGCTGCCATCCTTTAACGCCTGATTGTTGCCTTGCGTGCGCGTGACGGTGGTGAAGCTGGGTTTGCTCATGATGAATGGCCTGTGGTGGAAGCGAAATGGTGGAAGCAATACGGTCGAAGCAATATGGTGGTTGAAAACTTCAGCAGCAATAGGGATCAAACCCTTCCGGCACGGCCAAGGCGGGTTTCATCCAGGCGTAAGGCAAATCCTGCTCGATGACTTCTTCCGCGCGCTTGAAAATCTTGAAGTGATGCCGGATCTTGTTGGTCGTCCAGAACGCGACCACCGTTTCGAGCGGCGGACAACCGGGTAAGGCGCACTCAAGCTCTGCCACCAGCACCACCTCACTTCCCAAAAGCGCGAATCGTGTGCGCGTCCAGGCTTCGATGCGGGCGAGAGCCTCCAGGTGCGGCGTACTTTTGCGGATGTTGCCGAACATGTGCGAAGCCGTTGCTCAACGGTGAGAAAAAATGACGCGTGGCAGGGCGATAATCATGGTTCTCCGGCGCAACGTATTGACAGAAATTCTACCCAAAGATACCTTGTGTGCAACGGTAAAGAACGCCGTTCCACATAGCGGACAAACAGCGAGGCAATCATGTTCAACCCAATCCACTCACACGGTGCACGAGCCTTCATCGTACTCGTCGCGGTAAATCTTGGTATCGCAAATGCATCGGCAGAATCATTCGCGGAACTCGCCCAAAATGACTCCCCTGCTCGTCTGCAAAAACTGATCGAAGCGGCAAAGAAAGAAGGTTCACTCACGTTCTATACGTCGATCGCCGAAAAAGACGGGCCGGCGCTCGCGCAGGATTTTGAAAAGCGCTACGGCATCAAGGTCAATATTTGGCGCGCATCCACCGCCAAAGTGTTGCAGCGTGTGGTGGTTGAATCGCAAGCCAATCGCTGGGATTTTGATGTGGTGGATATTTCCGCGCCGGAAATGGAAGCGCTCTACCGTGAGAAAACCTTGCAGGAAGTGCGTTCCGTGCATCACGCCGATTTGTTCAGTGAGGCGATGCCCGCACACCGCGGCTGGGCACCGCAATTTCTGAGCGTATTTGTACAGGCCTACAACACCAATCAGGTCAAGAAAGCCGATCTGCCGAAAAGCTACAACGATTTGCTTGACCCCAAGTGGAAAGGCAAGCTTGCCGTTGAAGCGAAGGACAACGAATGGTATTGCGGCCTGATGAAACATTTGGGTGAAGAAAAAGGCACCAAACTGTTCAAGGAAATCGTCGCAAAAAACGGCTGGTCGGTGCGCACCGGTCATTCGCTCTTGAACAACATGGTGGTCTCCGGCGAAGTGCCGTTGGCGCTCACGGTGTACAGCTACATGACCGAACAGGCCAAGCAAAAGGGTGCGCCGGTCGATTGGTTCGCGCTGGAGCCGGTGATCGGCCGCTCGAACGGTATCGGCGTGTCAAAGAAGCCGCCGCATCCGAATGCCGCACTGCTGTTCTATGAATACATGCTGAGCGATGCGCAACCGCTGATCGTCAAAATGAATTACCTTTCGCCGAGCAAGAAAGTGGAATCGCCGCTGAAAAACATCAAGATCAATTACATCGATCCTTCCGCCACCCTCGATGATGTGGCACGATGCACGAAGGCGTTTGAAGAATTGTTGAAGACACAGGCTAGGTAAAAGTCAAGCACTGGCGCGGCGTTTGGCGTGTTTTCACCTGGAAAGCCGCGCGGATGCTGGTGTTTGCCTCGTCTTTTTTTACGTTGTCGCGCCGCATTCGTCTAAGCAGGAACGACAGAATCCGCCAACGCGATGCGTTTCATCAACCGTCGTTGTGAGGCATCAAAATCCTTGCGCGCATGTGTTGCGCAGCGGTTGTCCCACATGAGAATGTCGCCGACTTGCCAGTGGTGTTCGTAGGCAAAACGTGGTTGCTCGCAATGATCGGCGATGACATTTAACAGACGCCGGCTTTCGATGTCGGACAGATCGAGAATCTTGTCGGTCATCAGGCGCGCGACGAACAAGGCCTTGCGCCCGGTTTCAGGAATTGTGCGCACCACCGGATGCACGGCGCTCGGTGCATCGTCGTCGAGTTTTTTCGCTTCTGCGTGGGTCGCACCATATTCATAGGTGTTGAGCGCCTG
>JAYTUX010000525.1:0-11112 GCA_043744315.1 Betaproteobacteria bacterium
CCCATTGCGCAATTCAAGGGATCGGACCGGAAGTACAACGAATGACTATTGGGCTTTCCAAAATTCTCGACAAATTTTTGAATTTCATGCTGTCGCCCCGGCGCCCCAAATGGGGTCTCCATCGAGAGCCGGGGCCTAAGTTAACAGTGTCAAATTGGGCCCCGGCCTCCGCCGGGGCGACAGCATGAAATTCAAGAATTTGTCGCGAATTTTGGAAAGCTCAATAGAAAGGATTTTCGATGATTGACCTTTACTACTGGCCCACGCCCAACGGCCACAAGATCACCATGTTTCTTGAGGAAGCCAGGCTACCGTACAAGCTGATCGGCGTGAATATCGGTAAAGGCGACCAGTTCAAACCGGACTTCCTGAAGATAGCACCGAACAACCGCATGCCGGCGATCGTCGATCACGATCCAGTCGATGGCAAAAAGCCAATCAGCGTATTCGAGTCCGGCGCGATCCTGTTGTACCTCGCCGGCAAAACCGGGAAATTTATTCCGAAAGATATGCGCGGCCAGGTTGAAACGCTCGAATGGCTGATGTGGCAGATGGGCGGGCTCGGCCCGATGCTGGGACAGAACCATCATTTCAATCACTACGCGCCGGAAAAGTTGCCGTACGCGATTGATCGTTACGTGAAGGAAACGTCACGCTTGTATGCGGTGCTGAACAAGCGCCTTGCTGTGCGAAAATTTATCGTTGGTCGCCAATACACGATTGCCGATATGGCGGCATATCCGTGGATCGTCCCGCAGCGGCAAGGGCAGAATATGGATGATTTCCCGCATCTCGCGCGCTGGCACGCGGCCATCAAAGCGCGGCCTGCGACCACTCGTGCGTACGCGCGCGGGAAGGAAGTGCGCCCTGATCCGCCGCCAACATCGATCGATGCCGAGACGCGGAAGTTCATGTTCGGCCAAGACAAAAGCGTGGTGAAGTAGGCATTGTTCACATGGCGAATGCGGTGAAGATTCCTGAGGGTTTGCGCGCGCTGATGACGACATTTCCGCATTCGGGAAGCGTGGTCTGGATCGGCGTGCGGCCAGCGCCGGGCGCGCCAATGCTTGAGTTGTTGAAAGTGGAGGCGATTGCCGGACGCGGACTCAAAGGCGACCGGACGGCCGAGAAATCACGGCCCGGCAATAGTCGGCAAGTCACGCTGATTCAAGCGGAACATCTCGCGGCGGTGGGCGCGTTGCTGCACCGCGCGGCAATCAATCCTGCAAACCTTCGCCGCAACATTGTCGTGGCCGGACTCAACCTCGCCTCACTCAAGGGGCAGCAATTTCGTATTGGCAACGCGCGACTTGAGTGGAGCGGCGAATGCCAACCGTGCTCGATGATGGAAACTGCCCTTGGCGAAGGTGGATACAACGCGATGCGCGGCCACGGCGGCATCACCGCGCGGGTTGTAGAGGGTGGCGTCATCGATGTTGGCGTGGCGGTCACCGCCATGCCTTTGATGCAAGAGTCGAAGGCGACATGACGCTCGACGAATTGCGGCGCTACGCGGTCGCGCGTTCGTTGTTTCCGCCGACCGATCTCGTCAACGCAATTCGCACGCTCGGCTATGTGCAGGCTGATCCGATCCGCGCCCCGGCGCGCGCGCAGGATTTGATCCTGCGACACCGCGTGAAAGATTACCGGGTGGATGATCTTGAGCGGCACTATCCAAATGTGCCACTGATCGAAGACACGATCTACAACTACGGTTTTTTCCATCGCGAGACACGCGCGTTGCTGCATCCCAGAAAATTATCTGCACACGCGATGGCGTTCATGCAATCGCACGCTACGTTGCGCCGGAATATATTGCGCTACCTCGCCGCGAACCCTGTCGCGCATCCACGCGAAATCGAATCGGCCGTCGGGGACGGCGCGCGCGTCAATGGCTGGGGCGGCAGTTCGTCTGCCGCAACCATGATGCTGGAATGCCTGCACAAGCAAGGCAAGCTGCACGTGTGCCGCCGCGACGCCGGGATCAAGGTGTACTCATTGGTGGACGATGACCAGGCTGCCATACGTCACACATCTGCAGCGCGCGCCGATCAGTTGATTCGCCTGGTCGTGAATCTGTACGCGCCGATGGCCGAGAAAAGTCTCATGCCGATCATTCGCGGCATGGGCCGCTATCGACCCGGTGCAGATTTCATTCGGCGCTTTGAACGATTGATTCGATCCGGAGAAATGCGGCGCGAGACAATCGACGGGTTGGCATATGTGTGGCTGGCGGACGAACATATCCCCAACGAGATTGATGACTCCGTACGGTTTCTCGCGCCGTTCGACCCGGTGGTGTGGGACCGCACCCGCTTTGAACATCTGTGGGGTTGGGCGTACCGATTCGAGGCCTATACGCCACCACCGAAACGCAAACTCGGCTATTACGCCTTACCGCTGTTATGGCGCGAACATGTCATCGGCTGGGCCAATGTGAATGCCAAGTCAGCAAAGTTGGATGTACAACTCGGATTTGCAAATAAACAGAGATTGCGCGGACACACCGCGCGGTTCAATTCTTGCCTGGGGTCCGAGACGAAGACGTTTCGGCAGTTCCTTTTGGAGCCGGCACCGTCGGCTCCTTCGATACCGTCGGCTTCGCGGCCATGACGTTGCCGGCTTCCTCGACAAAATCGTTGTAATCCTTGATGGCGGCATTGCCCGACGCTACCAGCGATTCTGCGCTCGCTTGCGCGGCCCTTTGCACGCGCTCGGATTCTTTTTGCTGAGCCTGCGCGAAGGCCTCGGCGCATTCCTTGAACTTGTTCAACGACTGGACAAATGCCGCCATTTCACTTTCGGTGACGCGTTTGGACATATCGAGCATTTGCGGTCGCGCGCATTGGTGGCGCGGTGCGGCGGTGATTGGCGCGGGGAGGGTGGATTGCGCAATCGCCGATTGCGCGCAGATCGAAGCGATAAAAATGAGCGGGATACGATTCATCATTTAGATTTTGAAGGCTTCGTAGGATGGATGGAGCGCAGCGATACCCATCCTACAAACTGTGGCGTAAACCTAGCTCGCCGCTTTCTTTGCCACCGCCTTGGCGGCGGAAACGCGATGCAACCACGCGCGGATCGAGCGCGAAATGCCTTCGCGATTCAATCCGCAGTCGGCGAGCAGCACTGCCGGATCGCCGTGTTCGACAAACTGATCCGGCAATCCCAATTGCAATATCGGCACGTTCAAATCCTGCGCTGCGAGCGATTCCGCGACGGCGCTGCCGGCCCCGCCCATCACCACGTTTTCCTCAATCGTGACCAAATAATCATGGGTGGTGGCGAGTTTGAATATGAGTTCGTGGTCGATCGGTTTCACGAAGCGCATGTTCGCTACCGACGCATTGAATTCTTCACCGCATTCAGTCGCGGGCCTCACCATCGAGCCGAACGCCAGGATCGCGACCCGTTTGGCTTCATAGCCTTTGATTTCGCGCACCATCACGCCTCTGCCGAGCGGCAGCGCGGTCATTTCTTTTTGTTGCACGATGCCGGGACCCGTGCCGCGTGGATAACGGATGGCGCTTGGTCCAGACAGCGTGAAACCGGTATAGAGCATTTGCCGGCATTCGTCTTCGTTCGATGGCGTCATCACCGTAAGATTGGGGATGCAGCGCAGGAATGATAAATCAAACGCGCCGTGATGCGTCGGCCCATCGGCACCGACCAGACCGCCGCGATCGAGTGCAAATACCACCGGTAAATTCTGAATCGCGACATCGTGGATCAGTTGATCGTAGCCGCGTTGCAGGAACGTCGAATAAATCGCCAGCACCGGTTTCATGCCGTCAGCCGCGAGCCCGGCGGCGAACGTTACCGCATGTTGCTCGGCAATCGCGGTATCGAAATAGCGGTCGGGAAATTCTTGCGAAAATTTAACCAGTCCCGAGCCTTCGCGCATGGCTGGCGTGATACCGATCACGCGTTTGTCGGCGCGCGCCATGTCGCACAGCCATTCGCCGAAGACTTGCGTGTAGCTCGGCTTCGGTTTCGCGTTGGGCACGGCAGCGGGTTTGACGATGCCAATTCTCGGGTCAAAGGTCGATGGCCCGTGATAATTGATCGGATCTTCCTCAGCCAGCTTGTATCCCTGCCCCTTGCGCGTAACGATATGCAGGAACTGCGGTCCCTCGAGTTCGCCGATATTGCGCAATGTATCGACCAGCACATCAACGTTGTGGCCGTCAATCGGTCCGGTGTAGTTGAAACCGAATTCTTCGAACATGGTCGAGGGCGTGATCATGCCTTTGGCGTGTTCCTCGACGCGTTTGGCGATTTCCATGAAGGTCGGCGTGTGCTGCAAAACCTTTTCGGCGGTCTTCTTGGTCTGCGCGTAAAACCGTCCCGACAAGAGCTTCGCGAGGTAGTTGTTCAGCGCGCCGATCGATTCCGAAATCGACATGTCGTTGTCGTTTAACACAACGATCACGTTTTCGTTGCCGACATTGTTCATTGCCTCAAACGCCATGCCGGCCGTGATGGCGCCGTCGCCGATGATGGCGATCGCTTTGCGTTTAATGCCCGCCACGCGCGCGGCCACCGCCATGCCGAGTGCGGCCGAAATCGAGGTGGAGGAATGCGCCGTGCCAAAGGTGTCGTAAACGCTTTCTTCGCGGCGAGGAAAGCCGGCGATGCCGCCTTTCTGGCGCAATTTCGGCATGCCTGCGCGACGGCCCGTGAGAATCTTGTGGCCGTAGGTTTGATGGCCAACATCCCATACCAGACGGTCGTGCGGCGTATTGAAAACATAATGCAGCGCGATCGTCAGTTCGACCGTGCCGAGATTCGAGGAGAAATGGCCGCCCGTGGTCGAGACCGATTCAACGATGAACTCGCGCAGCTCAGTGGCAAGCGCGGTCAGTTCGCGCTGATCCAGCCGGCGCAGTACGGCGGGGTCATTGATCTTGTCGAGCAGCGGGAATTTAGTGGTCATTCAAGCAATCTCTCTAATGCTGTCGGCGGACAATAAATTCCGCCAATTGCCGCAAGCGATCCGCCTTGCCGTCAAACACGTTCAAGGCGGCGAGTGCATCGGCCAACAACTCGTCCGCAAACTGCTTGGCGGGCGCCAAACCCATCAAACTCACATATGTCGGCTTGTTGGCGTCCTGATCTTTGCCCGCCGTCTTGCCCAATTTCTCCGTATTAGACTCGCAATCGAGAATGTCGTCCACTACCTGAAAGGCCAAGCCGATACATTTGCCGTAATGATCCAGCTTGGCAATTTGATCCGGCGGCAGCGTTTCCCCGCACATGGCGCCCAATTGCACTGAGGCGCGAATCAGCGCACCCGTCTTGAGAATGTGCATGTACTCGAGTTCCGGCAGCGTGATTTGCCGGCCGACATTGGCCAGATCGATCGCCTGCCCGCCTGCCATGCCGCGAGAGCCGCAGGCGCGGGAAAACACCTCGAACATCTCCAATTGGCGCTGCGGCGAATCGTTCAATTTGTGCGCCGTCATCAGTTCAAACGCGAGTGCCTGCAACGCATCGCCCGCCAATAAGGCCGTGGCTTCATCAAATTCGACATGACAGGTCGGTTTGCCGCGCCTGAGGATGTCGTTGTCCATGCACGGCAAATCGTCGTGCGCGAGCGAGTAGGCGTGGATCGCCTCCACCGCTGTGGAAACAATGGCGAGGCGCGCATCCGGCGCGGCACTGACTTGCCCCGCCGCGCACACCAGCATCGGTCGCACGCGTTTGCCGCCGCCGAGGGTGGCGTAGCGCATGGCGTCATGCAGCCGTTTGGGTTCAATGGCGGCAGACGGCAAGAGACTTTCGAGCGTGCGCTCAATGTCGCCCGCGACCGCGCGCGACCATTCCTGAAAATCGGACATTATTTGTTTTCTTACGGGGTGAATTCTTTGAACTCGCCGCCGTCGAGTACCTTGATTTTCTGTTCGGCCTCCTTGAGGGCGGTGTCGCAGAATTTCAGTAATTCGGTGCCGCGCTGATAAGCCGAGAGCGATTCCTCGAGCGGCAATTGGCCGTTTTCCATCTTCTCGACCAGTTCGTCAAGTTCGGCCAGGGCGGCTTCAAAAGTCTTGGGCGCGGCAGTAGTGGTTGGGGATTTGGCCATGGATGGAAAAGTTCGCTGCGGGAGCTAAAAATCAATCTGAAATCATAGCGTAAATGGGGGTTTCCCGTCCACGACAATGGCGCGAAAAACAGTCTGTTCGTGTCTCGAAATCCACCTGAAATCCTTGCCCTTTCGGGGCCGTTCGGGCAGAATCACCGTTCCTTTTCGTGGGTCTCCGCCAGGAGATTCGTTCTACGGGACGGAGTCTGTAGAGTTAAAAGCTAACAAACTCATTTGCCCGGGTGTTGTTTTTACTTTGGTTGATTCGCGGCAGTTTAAAGCTACGCGCGGAAAGATTGGAGGTAAGGACTATGTCCAAATTGCTCGGTGCCCGGGAGCTTTCCCCCGTTGCCACTCAACTGCCCATTGCCTGGTATTTCGATCCCGCAATACATGCGCGCGAGCTCGAGGTGTTTTTCAAGCGCGGCCCCGGCTACGTCGGCCATGAACTGATGGCACCCAACGCCGGTGATTTCCGCGTGCTGGAAATGACCGATGGCGCATGGGCGCTCGTGAACAACGGTTCACAGATCGATCTCGTCTCGAATATTTGCCGGCATCGCCAGGCAGTGATGCTAAAAGGCAGTGGTCATCTACCTGCCGGAAATATTGTCTGCCCGATCCATCGCTGGACCTATGACGGCGAAGGCAAACTGCTTGGCGCGCCGCATTTCGCTGCGCAGCCCTGCCTCGATTTGCCAAGGAAGCCATTACAGAAATGGAATGGCATGTTGTTCCAGGGGTCGCGCGATATCGCCGCCGATCTGGGGCGGCTCGGTTGCGTGAAGGACCTCGATTTTTCGGGCCACGTGCTGAATAAAGTCGAGGTCACCGAATACAACTTTAATTGGAAAACCTTCATTGAAGTCTATCTGGAGGATTACCACGTCGAGCCGTTCCACCCGGGCCTCGGAAAATTCGTCGATTGCGGGAAACTCGATTGGGAATTCGGCGATTGGTACAGCGTGCAGACGGTGGGCGTTAACAAATCGCTCTCAAAACCGGGGAGTGAAATCTACAAACGCTGGCATGACATGGTGCTGAATTATCGCAATGGCGAAGCGCCGCGCCACGGTGCCATTTGGCTCACTTATTACCCGAACATCATGGTCGAGTGGTATCCGCATGTGCTGGTGATTTCAACCGTGCTTCCGCGCGGGCCTGATAGATGCAGCAACGTGGTCGAATTTTATTACCCGGAAGAAATCGCGCTGTTCGAGCCGGAATTTATCGAAGCCGAGCAGCGCGCCTACGACGAAACCGCGCGCGAAGACGAAGAAATCTGCCAGCGCATGAACGATGGCCGGCGCTTACTGTGGAACGAAGGCCGCGATGAACAAGGGCCGTATCAGAGCCCGATGGAAGATGGGATGGTGCATTTTCATGAGTTCGTTCGGCGGGAGATGGCGGGGTAGGTAGCCTTTCCTAGCTGGGCCTTTCCTCCTTGCATCTTCATCTTTTCCGCAAACATTTTCTCCCTTCGCAACTCGATTCCTTCCCCCGCGTCCCTAAAGGGACTTCCTTCGGTCGCAGCGGGGGCCCAATCCATGCCCGCCGTCTACATCCTCACCAACAAACTATACGGCACCCTATACGTTGGATTCACCAACGGCCTCCCCAAGCGCGTCTGGGAACACCAGCAAAAAGTCGTCGATGGTTTCTCCAAAATGTACGGCCTGGACAAGTTGGTCTGGTATGAAATTCATGACTCCATTGTCGAAGGTCGACTGCGCGAACGCCAAATCAAGAAATGGAATCGGGACTGGAAAATTAATCTCATTCAAGCAAAGAATCCGAATTGGCGGGGCCTTTCGTTGGATTTCAACACATGACGATTGTTGAAATTCAAATTAGGCACCCGCCTTCGCGGGCGAAGGGGACTTTAGAAATATGACCTCCTCCTGGATGCTCATCGCCGGCGCATTGTTCGCGACCATGGGCGTTTTCGCCAAAATGTTGGCGACTCAATTCACTGGTGCGGAACTCTCGCTGTACCGATCGCTGACTGGCTTGATCGCCGTCGGAATATTCGTCGCGTGGAAGCGTGAATCGCTGGCAACCGCATTTGCGAAAGAACATTTCTGGCGCGGCCTGACCGGCACCATTTCGTTGATCGGCTATTTTTATGCGATGACCAAATTGCCACTTGCGACCGCGATCACCTTGAATTACACCTCGCCATTGTGGCTCACGCTGCTGTCGACCCTGCTGCTCGGGGAACGTTTCCGGCCCCGTCTCGTATTTGCGATCATGCTCGGCTTCATCGGGGTCGGCTTGCTGCTGCGTCCGACGTTTTCCGGCGATAACGCGCACGCCGGATTCATCGGCCTGGCGTCGGGATTCTTCGCCGCATGCGCGTACGTGAACGTGAAAAAATTGGGCAGCGCCGGCGAGCCCGGCTGGCGGGTCGTGTTCTATTTTTCCTTGTTCGGCACCATTGGCGCGGCGTTGACGCAAGGTGCCATCGAGCAGAATTTCAATCCGGTGAACGCGGGCAACATTGGCTTGCTGCTCGGTGTGGGCGTGGCGGCCACGCTCGCGCAACTGGCCATGACGCGCGCCTATTTTCGCGGCAACACGCTGGTGGTCGGCGCGTTTGCGTACTCGACGGTGGTGTTCGCGAGCATCGCGGGCATTTTTTTCTTCGACGAGATATTGCCGCCGATTGCGTGGGTGGGCATGGCGACGATTATTGCGAGTGGGTTGTTGGCGAAGTCGGGCGGTGACGATTCAAAAAACACCGTTCCGGCATTGCCTGTGGAAGAGGACTGAGGCTCGCTCTCAACGCCAGACACCAGCACTGGCGCGGGGCTAATGGCATAAACCGTCGAAGCACCGCACCGGTATTAGAATTTGTCATGAGGGCACTTCTAAAAACTCCTGTCGTACCGGCGAACAACCACAAGGGTTGCGCCGGGCCGGTACCCAATTTTTATATCCTGTTGAGTTGAAATGAAAATTGGGCCCCGGAACAAGTCCGGGGAGACAAAAAAACGGTTAGTAGAAAAGTTCCCATGAGGCAGTCGGCAGGTTGCATTGCGACATAATGCCCATTCCTGTTTGCAACGAGCGAGTCCATGCTGATCAAACCCCACGATCTTTCTCTCCATTTAAATGATCCACAATGGGTCATCTTCGATTGCCGCCACGATCTGTTCGACGCGGGAAAGGGCGAGCGAGTCTATCGCGACGGCCACATTCCGGGCGCGCATTTTGCCAATATCGACACCGATTTATCCGGTGAAAAAACCGGGCGCAACGGACGGCATCCATTGCCCTCACCGGCGGCGTTTGCCGCGTTTCTCGCGCGGCATGGCGTTGCGCAACAGGCGGCAATCGTGGCTTACGACGATGTCGGCGGGCAATTTGCGTCGCGGCTGTGGTGGATGGCGCGCTGGATCGGTCTGGCGAACGTTTATCTGCTGGACGGCGGCATCGGCCAATGGGTGGCGGAGGGGCGCGCGCTGTCTACCGATGTGCCGGTGCCGCGGCCGGTTGCATTGAAAGCGACGCCAAATCCATTGATGCTATGGAGCGCCGCCGACGTTTACGCACATCTGGGCGATCCCGCGTATCGCCTGATCGACGCGCGCGCGCCAGAGCGCTACCGCGGCGAAGTAGAGCCAATCGATCCGGTGGCCGGTCATATTCCGGGGGCGGTGAATCGGTTTTATAAAGACAACCTGAACGCCGATCTGATGTTGCGTTCAAAGGATGAGATTGCGCAGGAATTTTCCACCCTGATTGGCGACGTGCCACCGGAAAATGTGATCCATCAATGTGGTTCCGGCGTCACTGCTTGCATGAATATTTTCGCGATGGAAATGGCTGGGATGAAAGGCTCCAAACTCTTCCCCGGCTCCTGGAGCGAATGGGTAGCCGATCCTGCACGGCCAATTGCGAAAGGTGCTGCGGCGTGAAACAGGTGTTGTGGATTACGTCGAGGTGTTTAGTTGCGGCGATTGCGTGTGCGCATGTCTCGGCCCACGCACAATTCATTGCGCCCAACGAAAACCTGACCGTCGACGGCATCCCGCCAATTCCGCGCGAACTCGCTGAGAAAGTGAGTGCGTTCGGCAACTATCCGTCCGCCTCGTTTGTGGCCTGGCAATCGGCGCTGGGGATGCTGGTGCGCGCGCGCAATCGGCAGGCGACGCAACTGTTCAGCGTATCCGGTCCGGGCGCGCGCATGGAGCCCGTCACCGATTTTCCTGATTCGGTGGGTGCTGCCGCGTTGCAGCCGGGCAAGGCTGAGCACATCGTTTTTCAGAAAGCGCGCAACGGCGATGAAGTGTTTCAGTTGTTCCGCATGCGGCTTGCGAGTAAGGAATGGGCGCCCATTTCAAACTCGCGCGAGCGCGCCGGAGCGCCCGCATGGAGTCGCCGGGGTGATCGAATCGTTTATGCAAGTAGCAGCATCGACAAACGCGACCAGGACAATATCGACGACGGTGAGGTACGCACAGCTGAAACCAAACTCATCATCGTCGATCCGCTGAAGCCTGAGACGGCCCGTAACCTCGCCGTGTTCAAGGCGCGCAGCTTTTCCTCGTTTCAGTTTTCTCCGGACGACAAAATACTCTTGATGCGCGAAAATATTTCAGCCAACGAGTCGCATTTGTGGTTGATGGAGGTCGAATCGGGCAACCTGCGCCGCCTCACGCCCGCACCCGTGGCGGGCGGCGAGCCGGTGCAATATGCAGGTGCCGAATTCTCCGCCGATGGCAAACGCGTCTATGCGATTTCCGACCGCGACAGCGACTTTCGCCGCCTCGTGGCCATCGATATTGCCAGCGGCAAAGAAAGCGCGCTGGCACCGCAATTCAAATTTGACATCACCGGTTTCGTGGTCTCGGACAAAGCCAAACGCGTTGCGCTGCTGACCAACGAGGACGGTTCGAGTGTACTGCGGCTTCTCGATCTGGAGACCTTCAAGGAGTTACCGCGTCCGCCGCTATTTCCTGGTGAGATTTCCGGCGTGCGCTGGAATGGCGGCGGCATCGACGATGAGGGCGATGGAAAAGTGCTCG
>JAYTUX010000526.1:0-11090 GCA_043744315.1 Betaproteobacteria bacterium
TGGGTGAGCCGCTTGCCGGGGCGTTTGCTGCACACCAACATCATCGGTTGCACCATCTTCGCCGCCGTGTCGGGTTCCAGTGCGGCGACCTGCGCGACCATCGGCAAAATGACGTTGCCGGAATTGAAAAAGCGCGGCTATCCTGACGACATTACGATTGGTTCGCTTGCGGGTGCGGGCACGCTGGGACTGTTGATTCCGCCCTCGATCATCATGATTGTCTATGGCGTTGCGTCCGATACCTCGATAACGCGATTGTTCATCGCGGGCGTTTTTCCCGGCTTGATGCTGGCAGGATTGTTCATGGGGTATGTGGTGGTATGGTCTCTCCTCCACCCGCAAAAAATTCCTGCACCGGATGACGTGCAAAATTTTGCGCAAAAAATTTATGAATCGCGGCACCTTATTCCGGTCGTGCTGCTGATCGCGCTGGTGCTGGGCTCGATTTATTTCGGCATTGCCACTGCGACCGAAGCGGCGGCACTGGGTGTGGTGGGTTCGCTCGTCATATCAATGTTGCAGGGTTCAATGAATTGGCGCACGTTCAACACGAGCCTGATGGGTGCGACGCGACTTTATTGCATGATTGCGCTGATCCTTGCCGGTGCCGCGTTTCTCACGCTGGCGATGGGCTACATTGGATTGCCGCGGCACTTGGCGGAATGGATCGGCGGGTTGGGACTCACGCCGTTTTGGCTGCTGTTCGGGTTGATGATTTTCTATATCGTGCTCGGTTGTTTTCTTGATGGCATTTCAATGGTGGTGCTAACGATGGGCGTGATATTGCCGACCATCCAAAAGGCTGGCATCGATGCCGTCTGGTTCGGCATTTTCATTGTGCTGGTGGTGGAGATGGCGCAGATCACGCCGCCAGTCGGCTTCAATTTATTTGTGCTGCAAGGCATGACCGGTCGCGACATCGGCTACATCGCACGCGTGGCATTGCCATTCTTTTTTCTGATGGTTGTCGCAGTACTGCTGATTTACTTTTTTCCGGGCATCGTTACCTGGTTGCCCTCACATATGTAGGCTGGCGATAGCTTGCCGCATAATGTCGCCTTAACCATTAATCCTGCCAACATGTTCAGCGCCCCACTTTCCCTCACCACCGAAACCGCCTTCGAGTTGCCGTCCTACCTGCACGAATCCGGTGCGCACAATCCGTGGGTGGAAGCCAATCTGCACGGCAAGGATATTCATAGCTTTCTCGAAGGGCCGTGCTTCGATGCATATGGAAATTTGTGGGTGGTGGATATTCCCTTCGGCCGCATTTTTCGCATCACGCCGACCGGTGAATGGGATTTGATCGTCAAGTACGATGGCTGGCCCAACGGCCTCAAGTTTCACGCCGATGGCCGGCTCATCATTGCGGACGCGCGCCACGGTTTGCTCACGCTCGATGTCGATACGCGCCACATTTCGCCGTGGGTCACGCATCATCATTCTCAACGCTTTCAGGGCGTGAACGATCTGACCTTCGCCGCCAATGGCGACTTGTATTTCACCGATCAAGGACAGAGCGGATTGCACGATGCGAACGGTGCTGTTTATCGATTGAATGCCGATGGCAGCCTGCAGAAATTGCTCGCGAATATTCCCAGCCCGAACGGGTTGGTGATGAGCGACGATCAGCATTTTCTATTTGTTGCCGTCACGCGCGACAACGCCGTATGGCGTGTGCCGCTGGTTGATGGCGGCGTGTCGAAAGTCGGCAAATTTATTCAACTCTCTGGCGGCTTCGGCCCCGATGGTCTCGCGATCGATCACGACAACACGATGTATGTGGCGCATCACGGCCTCGGTTGCGTATGGCAATTCGATAAACGCGGCGAGCCCAAATATCGCATCGATTCTTCGCGCGGTGATTGGACGACAAATGTCGTCATTCATCCTGAACGGCCCAATGAGATTTTCATCACGGAATCGCAGACGGGGTCGATTCTCAAGGCAACGCTGCCGTTGTATTGATGATGGGTAACAAACCCACCCTTCCCGAAGGCGCGTTCGATAACTTCCGTAACGAAATGAGTTACGGTGACTACCTCGGCCTCGATCAACTGCTGGCTGCGCAGAAGCCGCGCTCCAAAGAGCACAACGAATTGCTGTTCATCATCCAGCATCAGACGACCGAGCTCTGGATGAAGTTGATGCTGCATGAATTGCTCGCCGCACGCGCGCAAGTGATCAATGGCGATTTGTCCCCTGCATTCAAAATGCTCGCGCGCGTCTCGCGCATCATGAATAATTTGATTCAGGCGTGGGATGTGCTCTCCACACTCACGCCGACCGAATATTCCGCCTTTCGCGACAGTCTCGGAAAATCCTCCGGCTTTCAATCGCATCAATATCGATCGCTCGAATTCGTGTTCGGCAACAAGAATGCCGCGCTGCTGAAACCGTTTGAACATCGCGCGGAAATTCACGCGGCATTGTCGGAATTGTTGAACAGCCCTTCGTTGTATGACGAAGCCATTCGCCTGCTCGGGCGGCGTGGATTCGAGCTGGACGCTGCGGCGATAAATCGCGATTGGTCTGTGCCCTATGCGGAAAATGCGTCGGTGATGGCCGCGTGGCGCGCCGTTTACGCGAATCCGAAACAGCACTGGGATTTGTACGAGCTCGCCGAGAAATTGGTCGATCTCGAAGACTATGTGCGCCAATGGCGGCATCGCCACGTCACGACGGTGCAGCGCATCATCGGCTTCAAGCGCGGCACCGGCGGCACGGCAGGCGTGGGATATTTGAAGGCGATGTTGGAGGTGCGCTTATTTCCGGAGCTGTGGGATTTGCGGACGGAACTTTGATGGCTGTCATCCCCAGATCGAGTCCGGGGCAGGCTCTGAGCGTAGCGAGGGATCTCGGCGCAATCTCTCTGCACTCAATGGCGCATCACGATACTTTGCATTCCGTAGGTGAAAAATTGAAATGTGCCTGATTGCTTTCGCTTGGCAAGCGCATCCCGAATATCAACTTGTTGTCGCCGCCAACCGCGATGAGTGGCACGACCGCCCCGCCGCACTGGCGGCATGGTGGAGCGATTTTCCAAACATTTTAGCGGGCCGCGATCTGAAAGCTGGCGGCACCTGGCTCGGCATCACACGTAGTGGTCGCTTCGCCGCACTCACCAATTTTCGTGATCCCTCCGACCGCAAGACCGGCGCGCCGACGCGTGGAAAGTTGGTCAGCGATTTTCTGATCTGCGACATGGGTGCGCGCGACTACTTGCTTGCGTTGCGCGAACGCGCGCATGTTTATCAGGGATTCAATTTGCTCGCCAGCGACGGGAGTTCACTGCACTACTTCAGCAGCCGTATTGGTGAAATCATCAAAGTGCCACCCGGTGTGTATGCGCTTTCCAATCACACATTGAACGAACCCTGGCCGAAAGTCGAAAAGGCAAAGTCCTCACTTAGCGCGGCACTTCAGGGCGAAATGCCCAGGGAGGCCCGCCAATTGGCGATCTACGAACTATTGTCGGATGCGACCCCCGCATCCGATGACGCGCTGCCGGATACCGGTGTCGGGCTTGAATGGGAGCGCGTGTTGTCGCCTGCGATGATTGTAGGCGAGCGTTATGGGACGCGGTGTTCAACGGTAGTGTCGATTTCGCTCAACGGTGAAATATCGTTAACGGAATTCACGCGTGACGAGAACGGAACTGTCTCCGATCAAGCGGCCTTTAAATTCTCGTCAACTTGAGTCGCGCGCGCCCGACCCCACCGCCGCCCTTCCCAAACGATCATTTACCGCTTCCCACGGCGAAGTCTTTGGCGGGGCTTCGACAAGTATCAAACTTGTCTGCGCGGCATCAAGCGTTCTGAGATTGGCATAGAGCCCTTGCGCATAGCTGGCGGGATCAGCGTCGGCGGAGATCCACACGAGACGCCTCGCGTTGCGAACGCCGACGCCGACCGGCGATATTGCAACTTTCGGCTTGGCGGCGAAGGCGAGTACCGCGACGCGCTGTCCGGCAGTGAGTGCGGCGTCCATATCGATTTGCAGGGCCGTGCCATCGACCAACTTCAGCGGCGTCATCGGCGCATAGTGGGCGGCAAGGGAACCTGACACGCGTGGCGCTTTCATCGAATTGTCTGCGGGTACATCGGCGGGAGTGAGGGGCATTTCGCCGATCACGTCGCGAATCATTTCCGGCGTGACGGCGCCGGGGCGCAGCACCACGGGGCGCTTCAGCGTTTTCATGCGCGAGAGGTCGAGGATGGTCGATTCGATGCCGACTTGGCAAGCACCGCCGTCGAGCACCAATATCGCATCGCCGAATTCATCGCGCACATGTTGCGCGGTGGTGGGCGAGACGTGGCCGAATTTATTGGCGGAAGGCGCGGCGATGATGCCGCTGCCGGCTTTGCCAAATTCGCTCAACAGTTTTTGTGCAATCGGATGTGCAGGGCAGCGGATACCGACTGTCGATTGGCCGCCGGTGACGGCTGACGGAATTTGCGCCGACTTTTTCAGGATGAGCGTGAGCGGGCCGGGCCAGAATGCGTCGGTGAGTTTTTTCGCGATGGACGGGATGTCGATGGCCCAGTCGGTGAGATCGACATCTTTCGCGACATGCACGATCAGCGGATGATTTTCAGGTCGGCCTTTGGCGGCGAAAATTCTCGCGACTGCGTCGGCGTTGGCGGCATCGGCACCGAGACCATAGACAGTCTCCGTTGGCAGCGCAACCAGACCACCTGCGCGCAGCGTTTCCACCGCTTTCTTCAATTGCTGCCGGTCGCTTGGCGGTCTGTTTTCGGGCTTGTTTTGCGTCTTGCTGTCGGTCGTCATCCGTTCATTTTGCCTCAACAGCGCGCTGATAAAATGGCCGCATGACAAATCCGGACGGCGGCGCGGTTTCCGCATTTTCTCCCTGGCGCATTTCGGTCGCGCCGATGATGGATTGGACCGACCGGCATTGCCGCTACTTTCATCGCCTGTTGACTAGGCGCACGCGTTTGTACACCGAGATGGTGACGACCGGCGCGCTGATTCACGGCGACCAGAAACGTCATCTGGATTTCAATATCGAGGAACATCCGGTCGCGCTGCAATTGGGTGGCAGCGAGCCCGCCGATCTCGCGGTATGCGCGAAGCTGGGTGCGCAATGGGGCTATGACGAGATAAATTTGAATTGTGGCTGCCCGTCGGAACGCGTGCAGCGCGGCAGCTTTGGTGCGTGCTTGATGGCGGAACCGAAATTGGTTGCCGATTGCGTGAAGGCGATGGTGGATGCCGTGTCGATTCCGGTGACGGTGAAGCATCGCATCGGCATCGATCACAATGAAAGCTACGAATTTGTGCGTGATTTTGTGGGCGCAGTGAGTGAGGCAGGTTGCAAAGTGTTTTCCGTGCATGCGCGCAATGCGATTTTGAAGGGGCTCTCGCCGAAAGAAAATCGCGAGGTGCCGCTGCTGAAGTACACCTATGCGTATCAATTGAAAAAAGATTTTCCGCATTTGACGATTGTGCTCAATGGCGGCATCAAGACCTCCGCTGAAATTCATACGCATCTTCAACACGTGGATGGCGTGATGATCGGGCGCGAGGCGTATCACCATCCATATTGGCTCGCCGAATTTGATCGCGAGTTTTTTGGGGATGACAAGACATCAATGACGCGTGAGGCGGTGGAAGCGGCGATCGCGATTTATGTGGCAAAGCAATCGCTGGATGGCGTGGCGAAACATTCCGTGACACGGCATATGCTGGGGCTCTATCGCGGGTTGCCGGGGGCGCGGGCGTGGAGACGATCGATGTCGCAGCAGCCGGTTTGGGCGAGTCTCTGACTGCCTGTCCGATTTCGCTGTGGGACTTCATGGCACCACATCGCGCCTGTCGCCCCGGAATGAATCCGGGGCGACAAAGTTTAGAGTTTTGTACCCAATTGGATTCGAGAAAACTGAATCGCCACCTACGACTAACAACCCTGCTCTTCTCCTGTCATAAGCATTCGATTTGAAACTGAAAAAGCAAGCGCACCTGCGAGCGTGGCTGGCAATGTCCATTTCAGGCCACGCAGAACAATTGACAACAAATGCGTCCACTCAACATTCCACGGCCTGTATGCGAATGCAAATACAAGAATCAGACACCATGTAATGCAACTCGCAGCCGCGAAAAGGGTCGATAGACTCCGACCCGCAATCACAAGCAATGCAAGAGCCAGGATAGGAATCACTGAGTAGATCGCAGCACCAAATAGCGCCGACTCAATCACAAACTCGACTCTGCTCCATCCAATACCATTTCGTGCGAAATCCGTTGCGGCAAACGCAACCATTCTCGCAAAAAACCGAAATTATTCCTGAAGCGAATGCAATCCGGACGCGCGACCCAAGTGGAGCGTTGATTGTCAAAACAAACTCCCCTGCACCGCCCGCCCCGGCACCGTAAATTTGGACGTGTCCAGCCGATCAATCCCCCGCCGCCCATGCGTCATCAGCCCGCTCTTCGCGCAGGCTTTTTCGAAGCGTTGCGCGAGTAGCCGCGCGAAGATGCCTTCGCCGACCATGCGTGAACCGAAATTGGGATCGTTGTCGCTGCCGCCGCGCATTTCATTTACACGCGACATAACGTGCGCGGCTTTCAGCGGGAAGTGATTTTCGAGCCAGTTGCGGAACAACTCTTTCAATTCAAATGGCAAGCGTAGCAAGATGTAGCCCGCCGAGGTGGCACCGGCTTCGCGGCCCTTTTCGAGTAAAGTTTCGAATTCATGATCGGTGAGGAACGGAATCACCGGGGCCACGTTGATGCTGACGGGAATACCCGCCTCGGTGAGTCGTTTGATGGTTTGCAGGCGGCGCAATGGCGCGGCGGTACGCGGCTCGAGGTAGCGTGAGATGTGGTGATCGAGCGTGGTTACCGAGACGGCGACATGCACCAGATTTTTCGCGGCGAGGGTTTGCAGGATATCGATGTCGCGCTCGATCAAGGCGGATTTGGTGATGAGGCCCACGGCTTGATTGAACTCCGCCGCAACATCAAGGCAACGCCGTGTGATGGTGAGTGTTTGCTCGCAGGGCTGGTAAGCATCGGTATTGACGCCGAAGGCGATCAAGTCGGACTCAAATCCTTTGCGCGAAAGCTCTGCGCGGAATAATTCGGGGGCGTTTATTTTGGCGAAGATGCGCGTCTCAAAGTCGAGGCCGGGCGACAGGCCAAGATACGCATGCGACGGCCGCGCGTAGCAGTAGATGCAACCGTGTTCGCAACCGCGATAAGGGTTGAGCGAATAGCGAAACGGAATATCGGGCGAATCGTTTTGGGTGATGATGCTTTTCACGCGCTCCTGCGTGATGGTGGTTTTGAGTTTTGGCGAATCTCTCGTCTCGACGGACTCTTCTCGCCAGCCATCATCGAAGGCTTCGCGTTGCCATTTTTCGAAACGACCTTCAAGATTGAGGGCGGCACCGCGGCCTTTGTGGATCTGGTCGCGGTGAAACGAATTGGCATGGTTCGCATGATTCACAATAGGCATCGACATGCTTTTTTCCTTTCGGAAAGCTGAATACTATACAAATATACAGTCTTCCGAAAAATTTAGCAAGTGATGATTTGTGTGACGCCTATTCAGCTAGTTTTGGTGACGTGCTTTCGCCGCCAAGGCGATACCAGTCGATGCGCCGCGTGAGAATCATGAAGGTCGCGAGTGCCGCAAACAGGAGGAGTGAACCCAGCATCAGCGCGTTGTCCTCCGACAGGAGCAAGCCATACAACACTGCATAGAGCAACGCCAACTTCACCGCAAACGCAGCACCGCGTCGCCATCCACCAAGCACGTGCGCAAGGTAGTAGCCGATCAACATCAAACAGGCCGAGGCCGCGATTAAATACGCGTACAAAAATGGCACGTGCTCGGACAAACTCACCAACAATAAAAAGAACAGCGCGAGCGCGGCACCCACCAGCGCATATTGCAGCGGATGAATGCGCAGATCCTTCAAAATTTCGAACAGGAAAAACGCGGCGAAGGTGAGTGCGACAAACAAAATACCGTACTTCACGGCGCGTTCGGCTTGCAGGTAAATATTGACAGGCTCAACGAAGCTCACGTCGAACGTTTCCAACGATGTGCGCTCGCGATTTTTCTGGAATTCCGCTTCGCTGCCAACGGCACTTTGCGTGGCAATTGCGCCATTCTTGCTGGCGAGATGCGAAATCTCCCAGCGCGCGGTGAAGCGGGTGTCGTCGCTTTTGTGGCTTTGCGGCAAGAAGCGTCCGCCGAAATTCGCATGCGGCCACGTTGCGTTCAGAGTCATCACGGTGGTTTTGCCGAGCGGGGCGACCGCGAGTGCTCGTGTGCCCGCGAAGTCTAGCTTGATTGAGGCCGCGTAGGCGTGCGCCTCCCGAGCATCAAGGATGCCGATTTCGCCATGCATACCATCGCCGAGCGCCTCGCTGCGAGAACCGTTGACGATGACAAGCGGCAGATTTTCCCAGAGCACAGCGGGGGTTGCGCGCAGGCCGCGTACATCGCTCAGGCCGAACGCGAGCCACGCTTTGCCGATACGAAAAGCTCGTTGATCGGCCTCCAGGCCGAGGTGCACGGGAATCTGAAATTTGACCGCGAGATTCGCTTTCGTTTCATATACGAGCGCCTTGTACAAACCTTTGTGGCGCGTGTCAACGGCGGTCACCGCATCGATGGCCAAATGTTCGGGTGTGAACAAAGCGTGACGTTGGCGCTCGACAAATTGCTTCGTTTCGTGTCCCCGTGCATCGGTGAAGATATTTTCTTCGCGGATCACGTAGTCGACAATCAGCAGTGGGCCGGCAAGGCGTTGCGGGCCTGCGAGATTTTGCGCGATGGTGTTTTCGACTTGTAATTGCAAGCCTTGCCGTTCGGCCACGACGCCGCGAATCATCACGAGCGGAATCAGCAAAAGCAGCGTGAGCAGCGCGATTGCGATCACGCGGAAGAACAGTTTTTTCTGCAAGGGAAACTCCAGTGGTGGGATAAAGCATGGCCCAGAGGACGCCTGCGGCGGCAGGGAGGATTGGTGATCTGAACACCACACCGCAGGCGTCTGGCTCCGAGGTCCTTTGATACGCGCGCTTGGTAGTGGTGGCTACATGCGCCACGCAAGTTGAAATTTTTCGCCGGCGGCGATCGCAGGTGAACTCCACGACAGTCCGGCGATCAGGCTTTGCTCGCGCTCGATGTTCGCGTCTTGCGGTGCGATGATGATCTGTTTGGGTTTTCGCCCGCCAAAATCGACCCAAACGCTCGCGCGAGCAGGTTCTGGGGCGCGATCGGAAGGTTCACTCTGCGTTGGTTGAAGCAAGAGTTGAATCGCGCCGGCCGCATCGTTCATTGGCGGCGTTACGCGGTAGGAATACTGCACCACCAGCGCATCTTCGCCACGCAAATCCATGATTGGGCTAGTGTTGACGTTGCCGTCCGGAGTGGTGGAGACGAGCAGGTGTTCGCGGGTCAGTTTGAGGTACGCAGAGGGAGACAGCTTTGCCGCGGCGATGGCGGTAATTTGTCGGGCTTGCCAATCGCGCGCGGGCGTGCTCGCCGACAAGGTATTGAGTTTTGCATCGGCCGGCAGGCGCATTTGAAATACAGCGGCACCGTCGAGGTCTTTTGGCATCAGCCAGGTTTGCATCACGCGCACGACAATCTCGTTTTCCTGAACACTCACCACCCAATCGCGCTCCAGCGCCTCTAGCAATGCGCCGTCGCAACCGGCACCAATCATCAGCGTACCGGGCGCGGCGGTGCTTGCCGTTGCGCGTTTCGTTGTCGCCTCTTGTGCATCGGCGTTGAACGACAGCAGCAATGCCAAGCCCGCCGCCGCGATGCTCACGGCCAATCCACAGAAAATTGCGGCGGTCAGGATTTTGACAATATCCCACGCGGTGAATCCGATGCGGAGGGTGGAGGGTTGCGTGGGGAATTGCGGATGTGTCGCGTTGCGCTTCATGGCCGTCTCCGTGGTTGGTGGCGATGACGCCATTGGGCGCTGCAAATCGGGCGCGCAATGGTGCGAAATGTGGCGCCGCGGCGGAACAATGTGGCAAAAAAATGATCTCGATTTTCACGGCCCGGTGTGATGCTTCCTTGCGGTATAGTCCGCGACAGGCGCATGCCCCTTGTGCCCATGAAGAAAGCGACGCGATGAAAAGAATTGCCCTGGTCGAAGACGACGCGACCATTCGCCAGAACTACGCGGATGCGTTGACTAAGAGCGGCTATGAAATCGAAGCCCACGCGACGCGCGTGGATGCCACCGCCTCGTTCCGCGCACGTTTGCCGGATCTCGCGATTCTCGACATCGGACTGGGCGATGAGATTGACGGCGGATTCGCGTTGTGCCGGGATTTGCGCGCGCTGTCAGCGACGTTGCCAATCATCTTTTTGTCGGCGCGCGACAGTGATTTCGATGTGGTGTCTGGCCTGCGATTGGGCGCGGATGATTACGTCACGAAGGACGTGAGCATGCCGCATTTGCTCGCGCGTATTGCGGCATTGTTCCGCCGAGCCGAAGCGGCGAAAGCGCCATCGCGCGCGGAGGATGTGCTGCATCGCGGCGCGTTGACATTGGATATCAATAAGCTATCGGTGCTGTGGAAAGGTAGCGACGTCGCGTTGACGGTCACCGAATTCTGGATGATTCATGCGTTGGTGAAATTTCCAGGGCATGTGAAAAATCGCGATCAACTGATGCGCGAAGCGGAACTTACCGTGGACGACAATACGATCACGTCGCATTTGAAACGTATCCGCAAAAAGTTCGTCGCCATCGATGCGGCGTTCGATGAAATCGAGACAGTTTATGGGATGGGGTATCGGTGGCATGTGGTTTAGAAACCTCCATGTTGCCCCTGTGAAACACAAGCACGGGCGCGGGTTTCGTGGCATTGTTGCTTGGAACGGCTTGTGGATGCTTGATTTTTTGTTGTTTTCGCTATGGCGCTCCCGCGCGTGAGACCGACGGCCTTTTTTCGCAGCATTCGCGCGCGGCTCTTGTTGATCGCGCTGCTGCTGTTGCTGATTCCGCTTATCGGCTATCGATTTTTGCAGGAGATGGATCGCTATTTGCGCGAAGGTCATCAGCAAGTCTTGACCAGCGCCGCACGAT
>JAYTUX010000527.1:0-11078 GCA_043744315.1 Betaproteobacteria bacterium
GAGATCCCGAATGGCGACCAGATGTGCATGGTGTATCGCGAAATTTCGGTCGGCGAAACGCTTGATTTCAACGGTCGAAAAATCACCGCTATCCCCGCAATTCACACAGTGCCTGCGGTGGGCTACTTGCTCGATAGCGGCGAAGCGACCATGATTTTCAGTGGTGACACGACCACCAATGACGCATTGTGGGACATCGCCAATCGTGCCAAGAATCTAAAATATTTGATTATCGAAACCGCATTCCCAAACAAGGAACGTGAGATCGCGATCGCTTCTAAACACCTTTGTCCCAGCATGCTCGCCGAAGAGCTTGCAAAGCTTACCCGACCGGTGGAAGTATTTGTTACGCACTTGAAACCTGGTGAAATACATCTCACGATGAGCGAAATTGGCAGAAATGCGGGCAAATGGCGGCCAAGGATGCTTGAGAATGGAATGGAGATGACGATTTAGATGTGTGCTTTTGGGCGCTTGAGATCCGAAAACGGTTGGCATGTTTACGCTTTGCGGAATCAATATTTATCGAGCCGGGAATTGTTGTATTTGGGATCGTTTGCAAACGATAGAATTTTTGTGTGTGGCGGGGAAATCAAGCCAGTGAAACATCGTTTCACCATTTAGAAAAACGGGGTGGTATGCCATGAGTGCGGTACTTGAATCCAAAGCGGGCGGCGCGCCCGGAGGATCCGCGAATGTTGCGGATATGTCTTCTAAACTTGCGTTTTCGAAAAAAATCCAAACGGTCACGAATCGCATTCATTCGACGACCAATATCGATGAAATCATGCTTGATGTGGCGCGTGACATTTGCCAATTGTTCGACGCTGATCGGCTGACCATCTACACCGTCTCGGAGGACGGCCAGTCGATCGTCTCCAAGGTGAAATCGGGATTGAATTCGTTCAAAGACATCAAGCTGCCGCTGTCTGAGAGCTCGGTCGCGGGTTGTGCGGCGTTGAATCGCCGTTTCATGAATATCAAAGATGTCTACGACGACGCGGAACTCAAAAGCTTTTCGCCGAACCTTGCATTTCTGAAAGCAGTCGATCAACGCACCGGCTATCGAACCAAGCAAATGATGGTGGCTCCGATCACTGGCGGCGAAGGTGGTGGCGAGTTATTGGGTGTCGTGCAGGTGATTAACCATCTTCCCGGAACGCCATTCCCTGCATTGACTGAAGAAGGACTTGTCGAACTTGCGAAGACGCTGGCGATTGCCTTCCGTGTCCGGCAACAAATTCCCAGCCAGATCAAGTCCAAATTTGAATATTTGATCGTCGACAACGTTATATCGGAAGGTGAGCTTGAACTCGCCACACGCACCGCGCGTCGTAAGAACAAGAATGTTGAGGATATTCTTATCGACGAATTCCAGGTAAAGCCGCCTGCTCTGGGTGCGGCGCTGGCAAAATATTTTGGCGTGCCTTACGAGCCATTCAAACCGGATCGCATTCGTCCGATTGACTTGCTGAAAAATCTGAAAAAAGATTACGCCGAGTCGGCAAACTGGATGCCGATCGAGGATACGAAGGAGGGTTTGGTTGTACTTACCACCGATCCGGAACATTTGAAGAGCTCGCGGGTGGTGCAAAACATTTTTCCGAAACAAAAACCCGTTTACCGGGTTTGTTCTTCACGGGATTTCATTCAGACGCTCAATCACTTTTTTGGTGCGGACGGCGGCAGTTCGGAAGACATTGGCGATCTGCTTTCCAATCTGGATGATGAAAGTGAAGTCGTCGATGCGGGTGGCGATGATCTTTCTGCGGCGGCCGATAACGAGCTCGTCAAACTTGTCAACAAAATTATTGTGGACGCCTACAATCAGGGTGCATCCGACATTCACATCGAGCCAATGCCAGGCAAAGGCAAGACCGGCGTGCGTTTTCGCAAGGATGGCTCACTGTTCCCGTATATCGAAGTGCCCTCGAGTTATCGAAATGCATTGACCGCCCGCCTGAAAATCATGTGCGATCTCGATATTTCGGAAAAGCGCAAGCCGCAGGACGGAAAGATCAAGTTCAAGAAATACGGGCCGCTTGATATCGAGCTGCGTGTCGCGACTATTCCAACGACAGGCGGTGTCGAGGATGTGGTAATGCGTATTCTTGCCGCAGGTGAACCGATTCCACTCGACAAGTTGGGACTAACCACCAACAACAAGAAAAACCTTATTGCGGCGGTGTCCAAACCATACGGCCTTTTCTTTGTGTGCGGACCTACCGGCTCCGGCAAAACCACTACCTTGCACTCGGTGCTGGGTTCGCTCAATACACCTGACACCAAAATATGGACCGCCGAAGATCCGGTTGAGATTACGCAAAAAGGTTTGCGTCAAGTTCAGGTAAACAAGAAAGTCATCGATTTTCCTGTGGTCATGAAAGCGTTTCTGCGCGCCGACCCGGACATCATCATGGTGGGTGAGATGCGCGACGCTGAAACCACTCACATCGGTATCGAGGCATCACTGACGGGCCATATGGTGTTCGCTACATTGCACACCAATTCCGCGCCCGAAGCGGTGATTCGCTTGCTGGATATGGGGATGGATCCGTTTAACTTTGCGGATGCGCTTTCCGGAATTCTCGCGCAACGCCTGGCCAAGCGCCTTTGTGGAAAGTGCAAGGAAGCCTATACGCCGGACGCGGATGAACTCAAGCAATTCATGCATGAATTTACCAATGACTTGCGGCAAACCGAGCCCTGGAGAAAAGACCCGCAAGGCGAGGCCAAGAAACTCTACGACTACTGGCTTAAGGAATACGGCAAAGACGGCAAGCTGACCTTTCAGCGCGCAAAAGGTTGCGATGCCTGTGGTGGTACCGGCTACAAGGGCCGCGCCGGCCTGCATGAACTGATGATCGCCAGTGACCCTGTCAAAAAGATGATTCAGGAAAAATCGCGGGTGTCCGATCTCTTCGTCAAATGCGTGGAAGAGGGCATGAGCACCTTGAAAATGGACGGCATGGAAAAAGTGATGATGGGCATCACCGACATGAAACAAGTCCGGGCCGTTTGCATCAAGTAAGTCGATGACATCGCACGCCGACGCCAAAGCGATAAGCCGCTCCTTTCGCGCGCTGCCGGATGCCGCCGTCAGTCAGGGGCTGTACTCGTCCCTTGAATACCTGAACAAGATCGGTGTTGCGCTATCGTCTGAAAAAGACATCAATCGATTGCTGGAAACCATCCTGCACGCGGCAAAAACCATTACCAATGCTGACGGTGGCACCCTGTATCGTGTCGTGGACGATCACCTTAAATTTGAAATCGTTCTGAACGATAGCTTGAAAATTGCGATGGGCGGCACTACCGGTAAGGAGGTGCCGTTTTATCCCATCCCCTTGCACCAACCAGGCGGCATCGAGAACAACTCGATGGTTGCTGCGTATGCGGTGTTGCGCGATGAATCCGTCAACATTGCAGACGCTTACACGGCGGAGGGATTCGATTTCTCAGGTACCCGCAATTTCGACAAGAAAACCGGCTATCGCTCGAAATCGTTCCTGACGATTCCGATGAAGAATCACGATGGCGAGATCATTGGCGTGCTGCAGCTACTGAATGCGCAAAACAACGACGGCGAGGTCATGTCGTTCACGGTCGAGGATCAACGGCTGGCGGAATCACTTGCCTCGCAAGCAGCGATTGCGTTGACCAACCGAATGTTGATCACGCAGTTGGAAATGTTGTTTGAGTCGCTGATCGAGTTGATCAACACCGCGATTGACGAAAAATCTCCCTACACGGGGGGGCACTGTAAACGCGTGCCGGCATTGACGATGATGTTGGCCGAGGCGGCATCCGCGACCACGGAAGGTCCACTAGCGGACTTCCGGATGACGGACAAGGATCGCTATGAATTGAAAATCGCCGGCTTGCTGCACGATTGCGGCAAAATCACGACACCAGTTCACGTGGTGGACAAAGCGACGAAACTCGAAACCATTTTCGACCGCGTGCATCTCGTTTCACAACGTTTCGATATCCTGATTCGTGATGCGGAAATTGCCATGATGAAGGCCAGACTGGTCGCGTTGGAGGCTGGGGATTTGGTTGCAGCAGCTCGGGCGAATGAGGAGTTTCTGGCCAAGGTTCGCCAGCTGGAAGATGACCGCGAATTCCTCAAGCGCGCGAACAAAGGCAGCGAAAAGATGAGTGCGGAGGATCAGGCTCGAGTCAATTTGATCGCGAACTATCCGTATAAATCGCCGTCCGGAGAGATGGAGAAATTTCTCTCGGACGACGAACGCGACAATCTGAATATTCCCTACGGCACCTTGAGTCCGAGCGAACGCAAAATCATCAATCACCACATTGACGCGACGATCAACATGCTGGAAGCGTTGCCGTGGCCGAAGCATCTCAAGAATGTGCCGGAGTACGCAGGCGGCCATCACGAGCGCATGGATGGCAATGGCTATCCCAAGGGTCTTACTCGCGACCAGATGAGTGTGCAGGCGCGAACCATGGGCATTGCTGATATCTTCGAAGCACTTACCGCCAAGGATCGTCCCTACAAATCCGGCAAGACGCTTTCCGAGTCACTTGAGATACTTGGAAAATTCAAGCTTAACGGACACATTGATCCGGATTTGTTCGACGTTTTTGTGCGGGAACGGCTCTATCAAAAGTATGCAGAGCAGTTTTTGGATGCGGCGCAAATCGATGAAGTTGATCAGACAAAGATCCCGGGTTTTGGTCGCCAATGATGTGACGAAAATTGTCAGTTGATCAACTTGTACGGCACATCTTTGGGAAAAGGCGGGCTTCTAAATAGCGTACTTCTTGGTTTTAGCTCCTCGATCAAATTTGCCACGATTTGCGGGCAAGCTCAATTCTTGCAGTAAACGTGCAAAAAAATCTTGGATTTGCTGCAATTGAATGTAAGTTTTTGATTATTAGCATTTTTTTTAGAGCCGGATGGCCACCACATACCGTCTTCAACCTGGTACCTGTACACTTTTCAAAAGTTGGCACGGCAGTTGCGTATATAACCTGCCAACGCGTTTCGGCGCGTTTGACACCAACCTAACTAGTTATGGAGATTTCAATGAAGAAAGTTCAACAAGGCTTTACGCTTATCGAACTGATGATCGTGGTCGCGATTATCGGTATTTTGGCCGCGATTGCGATTCCGCAATATCAGGATTACATTACCCGCGCCAAGTGGCAGGATAACGTTGCCCAAGTGGCGGCGTTCAAGACCGCTGTAGCCGAGTGCCTCCAGAATCAAGCGGGTGTTGTCGCGAACTGCGATACCGATGCCAAAGTAACGGGTGTCACGGGTGCCGTTTTCCCAACCCCGACCAAAGAACTCAAGACGGTCACTTATGCTGGCGGCGTATTTACACTGACGGGTACCCCGGCGGTTAAAGACTGCGTCGTTACGCTTACCCCGACGCCAACCGCAACATCGGTCGCCTGGACCTTTGCAACCACGACTTGTGGCAAAGCGCAGACCGGTTACTAAGCCGAATCTGGCAGCTGCAACAATCAGTCAAGTATGGGCCGCTTCGTTGAAGCGGCCCATATTTTTTTGACGGGCCGCACAGTCGCGGCGGATTGAAAATTATTTATTGTGCGCTGAATTGCGAATTGACATTCTGTAATGTCCGGGCGGGCTCAAACACACGACAATTGTCGGTCCATCGACCCCACTAATTCAATTCGTCGCCCGCTCAATGTACAGAAGTCGGATCCCTTTGAGGCTTGCTCATGAGCTATATGCAATCAACCGGTCGCGTACCACGCAGCGTCTTTTTTGTTCTGTTTACGCTTTCGGGCTTCGCCGGACTGATTTACGAGTCGATCTGGAGCCACTACATCAAGCTATTTCTAGGGCATGCCGCGTATGCCCAAACGTTGGTGCTGGCAATTTTCATGGGCGGCATGGCGGTTGGCGCGTGGCTTTGTGCCCGCAAGACCAATGGCTGGAAAAACCTATTGATCGGCTATGCGATTGCCGAGCTCCTGATTGGCATTCTCGCGCTTGTTTTTCACAGCATCTTTGTGAACGCGATCGGATTTGCCTACGAAACGGTATTTCCTGCGCTCGGATCGCCAACTGCGGTCGATGCATTCAAATGGACGCTGGCGGGTGCCCTGATATTGCCGCAGTCGATCCTGTTGGGAACAACTTTCCCATTGATGACTGCCGGCATCATGCGGCTTTATCCGCAGACCCCCGGCTCGACACTCTCCATGCTTTACTTTACCAATAGCCTGGGTGCGGCTATTGGCGTCCTGACGAGTGGTTTTTATCTCATTGAAAAATTCGGCATGCCGGGCACCTTGCTGACCGCCGGATTGTTAAACATCACCTTGGCGATGATGGTTTGGGCCACAGAAAAGTTCAGAATGATGTCCGCAAATCCTGCCGAAGTGAGTGCGGCTGAAGTGTCGGTCGCGTCGACGCTCTCAACGCAGGAGCCGCAATCACCCCGAATGTTGGCGTTTCTGCTTGGGGCGTCATTGCTGACAGGTGCTGCATCATTCTGCTATGAAATTGGCTGGATCCGGATGCTAAGTCTGGTGCTGGGCAGTTCCACGCATGCGTTTGAAATCATGCTGAGTGCATTCATATTGGGCCTCGCCTTCGGCGGCCTATGGATCAAGCGAAAAATAGACACCTATCAAAATATCATCGGCGTCCTTGCGCTGGTGCTCATCGCCAAGGGTGCCTTTGCGTTGGCCACGTTGCCTGTCTATGGCTATACGTTTGACCTGATGAAACTTACGGTGGAAGCACTCAACAAGACAGATTTTTCCTATGGCCTGTTCAATCTGAGCAGTCATTTCATTTCACTTACCGTCATGTTTCCCGCCGCGTTTTGCGCCGGTATGTCGTTGCCATTGATCACGTTTGCGCTGCTCAACAAGGGCTATGGTGAAACGAGCATCGGCAAGGTTTATGCGTGGAATACCGCCGGTGCGATCGTCGGCGTGCTGTTTGCCGTGCACGTCGGGATGCCATTGCTGGGATTGAAGAACCTGATTGTTGTGGCCGCATCAGTAGATATTGGTGTTGCGATCGCTTTGCTGGTTTTGATTCGCCACCACAGCTTTGCAGTTTCTTTTCCGATGGCCGCTTTAGCGGGTGTGATTGCCTTGTTGAGCGCAACCATGTTTGTCGAGTTTGACCTGCAAAAGACATCGTCCGGCGTTTATCGGCATGGCCGATTGCGGGTGGCGGGTGCGGAGATCGTTTTTCACAAGGATGGAAAAACGGCAACCGTGGACGTCGTAAAAAATGGCGATCAACAGGTAATTCTCACCAACGGCAAGGCCGATGCTGCGATTGTGCTGGGAGATGACGCGAGCGCAGGGGATGAACCGACAATGGTCTTGTTGGCAGTCCTTCCGTTGGCACACAAGCCCAACGCGAGAAAAGTTGCCAACATCGGTTTCGGGTCCGGCATGACAACCCACACATTGCTGGGAAGCTCAACGGTAGAAACTGTTGATACGATTGAAATCGAACCTGCGATGGTCGAAGGTGCGCGGACGTTCGGAGATGTCGTTTCTCGCGCCTTTTCCGATCCGCGCAGCAAGATTCATTTTGATGATGCGAAAAGCTACTTTGCAGGTCGAAATGAAAAATACGATGTCATTGTGTCGGAACCTTCGAATCCCTGGGTTAGTGGCGTATCCGGTCTGTTTTCAAACGAGTTCTACTCGCGCATCAAATCCTATCTCAAAGACGATGGCGTACTGGTGCAGTGGATACAGTTGTATGAGATCGACAGTGAACTGGTCTCGTCGATGCTGGGCGCACTTGGAAATAATTTTTCGGACTATGTTGCTTATGAGGTTGGCTCTTCCGACATCGTCATCGTCGCAGTGCCTAAGGGAGCGGTGCCTCCGTTGACTCGGGCGCCGTTCGACTCCCCCCTGATTGCCACGCAACTGCGCCGGATCGGTATTCAGGAATTTCGCGACTTGGCGATTCGCCGGATCGGCAGCAAAAAACACTTGCAAATGGCCGTTAACTCATTTGGCATCCCGGCCAATTCCGACTATTTTCCGATCGTTGACCTTCGCGCATCGCGGCAACGATTTCTTGGCCGTGATGCACTGGATTTTATCCAGCTTGCGGCGTCACCTGTGCCAACCATGGATTTGCTGGAAAACACCCCTTTCACCGATGTCAATTCTGCGAGTACCAACGCAGCCCTTTATTCCCATCGACCGCAGCGCGCGATGGTTGCGCGCAACCTGCACGACCTACTTATCACAGGTACGCTAGGTGCGGGAAAACTGCTCGCGCCGGAACTTGCACTTCGCGCTTCATACATGCGCGACGGGCTCATCAATTGCGTAGATATGGGCAAACGACCAGCCTCATTCGAATTCATGTTTGATGTTGGCGTGCTGGTCAGTTCACACCTTTCGCCGGAGGATTCCGCACAAGTTTGGAAAGCAATTGAAAACTCGAAGTGCTTTGGTGGGGTTCCTGTCAATATTCGAAACTGGATTGGTCTCTTCAAGGTTGTCGGTAATCGCGAAACCGCGGAAATTGCGAAGCGTGCGGAAGGACTTTTGGCGACGAATAGCCCGGAACATCTCATGCAGAGAGAGTATTTACTTGCGGCAGGGATGTCCGCGCACATTGTGAATCAAGACAAGAGTGCCGCGATACTTCTCTGGAAGAAATACGGCAAGTCAATTCTTGAAACAGGAAAAGTAAGCGTTCAAATGAGAATGCTTGTGGCAATGGCGAACGAGAACACCGCAAACAGGACCGGTCGTAGGCAGCAATAATGAGTGACGGATTGCCTATTACCGCTGCACTGCCAACACCCGAATCGCCAACCCATTCGACAGGAACGAATGGTAGTACTCCAAATTATTGAGTTCGTCCGACCCAAGCTCAAACGGCTCCGCCCCGACTCTTCGCATGCAATGCTGATACTGAAGTTGCAGGCCGCGCACAATGCCGCCGGGCTCAAGTCGCGGCCACGAAGTCGCCTGGCCAACGACGGGTGACAACGCGCCAGGATTCTTGATTGTCGGATCGCTTGGCACAGCGCCCAAAATCTTTCCCACCTGCAACACATGGCATGACGCGCAGGCCAGATTCAATTGTCCGATCCGGCGCACGAACAGTACGCCGCCTGCCTCAAATCGATCCTTCGCCGCGGGTGTTCCAACCTTTATCGCGAGACGCAGCCCATCGGACAGGCTTCGAGCATATGCAGAGAGTGGCCCCATCAAATGAATGTTGGCATGCTCAATTTCAGGTTCATTGTGTTGTTGCAGACACAAATTGATCGCCATTTCCAGGGTCACGACCTTTTTCAGCTTGACGTCGAATTGCGGATAGCCGGTCGCCATGCGTTTGCCTCCGTTCGGAAAGCAACTCGCGATTGATTTGCCGTCCTTGAACTTGCGCTCCCAAATCTTTTTGCCGATGGCGAGAATGTCGGCGCTATTGGTGGCGTTGTCGGCATTGAAAGGGATGGCTTGAACATTGCCGCCAATGCTTGGTGCCAACGTATCGCCGCCGAGCGTCCAATCGGCGGGTTGCGTACCCGGCAATCGAGATTGCAGTGCTTTGACTAGGGCTTGGCGGTGTTGATCAGGCGTGGTTTCTGCTCCGCAAATATGCGAGACAAGCAGCAGCAATGCGCCAACCATTCGAAGCCATTGCGATCGATCCGCCATGAGCAATTTTTCAACTCTTCTCAAGAAACTGAACCAGCGCATCGATTTCAGTCTCGCTTAGAATCCGGTGTTTACCATAGGGGGGCATAACGGTATTCGGGTTCGCCTCACTCATGTCCCAAATGACCGCTCGCAATTTCAGGCGATCCGGAATTCGCGAGGAAATTGCGGAAAGGTCAGGTCCGACGCGCGATTTGTCGAGACGAGATTGGGTGCCCGGCACCGGATGGCAAGCAATGCAATTTCCCTTGACGGGACTCCTGAAAATTTCGCGACCATCGAGCGTGCCCATCTGCGCGGGTTGCGCGTGTGTAGCATTGGTAACGGCGGCAAACACCACTACGATCGCGGCAACCGAGAAATCGGCAAGACATCTCCTCACGGTCGATGAGTAACCGCTGAGGGAAACGCATCACGCGAAAATTTGCCGACCAAGTCCGTGTCTTTGTCCTTGTCACGCTTTTCACCGGGTAGCATTGGACGGTTTTTGAACGCTGTTTTGAATTCACGCAGCCGCGCTTCCGCGCCGGAGCTTTCGTAGAAGTCGCCGTCCTTCGCTTTCACGGCGAGTTCAAGCTGCTCGACGGCGCCATGCAAATTGCCTTTGTGAAAATACGCCTCACCAATGGCACGGTGTTGCGCGAGGCGCTTGTTTTTCCGCTCGAAGCCTTTAGCCGCGAGTTCGTAGAGACGCGGATCATCCTGGATTATTTTGAGTTGCTCGGTGACTTGGGTGAGGGCTGCATCGGTCTGACCCGCCTCGTAGAGTGTATCGAGGTAGCCATACAGCAGCGCGCGATGATCGGGAAATGCCTGCATACCGGCTTTATACAAGCGAAGCGCGTCCGGCCAATTGCGTTTGCCTGCCTGGATGTCGGCGGCGAGCGACTCGAACCAGGGATGTGCTGTCGCACCTTGGCGCAGTGCGTCCAACTCTTTTTCCGCCGCCGCAAAATCGCGCGCACGCGCAAGTGCCAATGCCAATCCGTAATTGTCGGCGCGATTGCGCACCACTGTTTGTGCTGCGACAGCTGAGCGAAAAAAAGCCACAGCGTCGTTGGGGGGCATGCCGATGACACGAATCTTCGCTTTGGCAAGGCGATATTCAAAACTGTCGCCGCCGACAAACCTAAATTCATTCTTCATCGCGTCGACGCGATTTTGCATGTCGGCAATGCGCTCGGTGGTGAGTGGATGCGTCTGCAGATACCCGGGCGCTTTGGTGTCGTTGTGGCGGTTTGCGCGCATCATGCGTTCGAAAAATCCAACCATACCCTTGGGGTCGAATCCGGCGCGCGCCATTACCTGAATGCCAAGCCGGTCGGCTTCGCGTTCAAAATCGCGGCTGTAGTTGAGCTGATTCTGGTATTGCAGCGCGGCACTGGTCGCAAGTGCTGCCTCGGTCGCCT
>JAYTUX010000528.1:0-11078 GCA_043744315.1 Betaproteobacteria bacterium
TCTTCCAGCGTGGCTTGCTGCCAGTTCTTGCCGCCGTCGACCGTCACATCCACTGCGGTGATCTTGCCGTTGCCCGACCACGCGAAGCCTTGTATTTCATTGAAGCCGCGCTGTATTTTCATGTTGCCGGAGGGCCGAGTGATGACTGATTTCGCTTCCATCACAAAGCTGAATTTGCGCCACATGCCGTCGGGCATCGGATCGGTGTAACGCGCGGTTTCGCCGCGCACATGCCAGGGTTCGGTGCCGGCCTTGATGCGCCGCAGCCATTTCACACTGACGTTGCCTTCCCAACCCGGCACGAACAAACGCAGCGGATAGCCATTTTCCGGGCGCAGCATCTCGCCGTTCATCGCGTACACGATCATGCAATCGTCGAGCATTTTTTCGACCGGCATGCTGCGCAAATGACCGGCGCCGTCGGCACCCTCGGCGAGCAACCATTTCACTTCCGGCAGCAATCCCGCCTCATCGAGCAACCACGATACCGGGATGCCCGTCCATTGTGCGCAGGAGAGCAGGCCATGCGTTTGCTGTACCGTTTTCGAGGAAGGCTTCAGCCAATCGGTGAGCCCGTTGCCGGAACACTCCATGAAATAAAACTTGGACACCGCCGGATAGCGCATCAGATCCGACATCGTCAACGTCAATGGTTTTCGCACCATGCCGTGAATCGCGAGGACATGTTTATCCGGATCGATATCCGGCACGCCGTTATGATGGCGCTCGTAGAACAGCCCGTTGGGGGTGATGATGCCCGGCGTGGATTGCAGCGGCGTCATGCTCCAATCGGAAAAATTCTGCCGGTTAACGAGCACATCCGAGCGCCGGCGTTTGACCTTGGCCTCGTATTTCGAGGGCATGCCGTATTCTTCGGGCGGCAGTGGCCGGCCCATTTGTTTGTTGGTTTCCGGTATAGCTAACGGCGCGGCGTTGGCGCCGGTGGCGGCAACCCCCAGCGCACCGACACTGCCTGCCATGGCAACGGTGTTGCGTAAAAATGACCGGCGGTCTTTCTCCGGCGCGCTGTGCGTCATCGAGCCTTTGGCTTGAACCTCTTCCATCGACGCGCGCACAATTTGTTGCATTCGTTCAACAGTCTTGATGGCCATTATTTCCTCTCCTCGTCCGCGTTGGTGTTGCGCTGCATTCAATCGCTGGTGCTGGATCCGCGTCTTGCGCGCGGTGGATTTTCATCGTTCTATGCCGACAGTGTTTCATAGCAAGAAACGCGCCCACGGTGGACTACCGTCAATCGCACTTCAGACCCGTCACTTACGAGTAAAAACACTGGACGTGACAGGTGAAATCGACGTACCACGAGGCGGGTAAACTTTGCGATGCCCACGTTTCGTTTCCAGAAGAAACGACACTATGCACCGGGTGTTTCGTTTGTGCAATTCGATTCGCGCATCGATTGGCGGTGCGATCCCCACTAATCGAGGCGGGCGCGGTAAGATTGCCGACCTTGCTGCCAATTTGCCTGAAATCCACTCGACAATGATGTTGAATCCGCAAGCGAAACGTCACGCCCATGTCGCGCCATAGCGATCGTGTGACCGAGTTGTTTGCCGCCGGCACATCGGCAGGCACGGCTGCGGGTGCCACCATCGACCGGCCCGTGCCGCATTTGCGCGACACGTTGGTTCCCTTTGCCGACAGCGTGCCGTGGCCGGTCATCGTGGTCGATGAACCGGGTAATGTGATGTACCTCAATGCTGCGATGCGCGCGACCGGACGCGAATTGCTGGTGGGCGGTTCGCGATTGTTTGATAAATTATTTCCCGACTATGCCGCCGCGCTCACGGGTGAGCCCTGTTGGCTCACGCAACAAGATACCGTGGTGAGCCGCAACATTTCACCGATCTTGCAATTGCAGGAACGCGTCTGGGTGCGGCGATTGCCGGTGGGTGCGTGCCTCATCATCATGGATGAGACGCACTTGAATCATCTCGAATCCGCGCATGCGCAGACCGCACGCCTGGCGTCGCTCGGATTCATGCTCGCGAGCGTGAGTCACGAGATCAGCAACCCGCTCGCGGCCGTGCATTCGATTTTGCAAGTACTGCAGTCGCGTAAGGAAAATTCACCCGAGACGCTGGAAAAAGGGCTGCGCAATATCGCCTCCAGCGTGCGGCGCATTCTCGCCATCACCCGTAAATTGAATGGTTTTGCGCGCGTTGGCAGCCAGCCGGCCGCTGCGTTTCCGGTCGATGACGCCATCGAGGCTGCTGCCGCGTCGTTCGGCTACGACAGCCTCGGCGAAACCACGGAGCTGCATCACGAGCGCAATGCCGACGCATGGGTATTCGGCCAGTCCGATCAATTGCATCAGGTTTTTCACAACATCTTTCTCAACGCCGCGCAGGCGATGCGCGGCTCGGGTTCGATTTCGGTCAGCACAAAGTTACTGCCGCAGACGATTGAAGTTGCGATCCGCGACACCGGCCCCGGCTTGGCTCCGGAGGTTATCTCAAGAGTGTTCGATCCCTTTTTCACCACCAAACCCAGCGGCGAAGGCACCGGGCTCGGGCTCGCGATCAGCCACGAAATCGCCCACGAACACAACGGCTCGATCCGCGCCGACAATCATCCGGATGGCGGCGCGCTATTTGTCGTCGAACTTCCGCGCCAACCCACACCCAACCTGAAATCCGAAACACTATGAGCACAAACGTGCCGCGCAAAGCGGACATTCTCGTGGTCGATGATGACGAGGGCATTCGCGCCGGGATCGAGATGCTGCTCACCGACGGGCCGTTCGACGTGACCTACGCGGACGGCGTTGCCGCGGCGCGCGACGCGATTGCCGCACATACGTTTGATCTCGTCATTACCGATTTGCGGCTCGGACCGGACAGCGGGCTCGATGTCATTCGCGCCGCAAAGGCCGCCGATGCGTCGGTGCCGGTGATTTTGATGACGAGTTTTTCGTCGATGGAAAGTGCCATCGCAGCACTCAGGCTCGGTGCCAGCGAATACATCATCAAGCCGTTCAACAACGATGAATTTCTTCATGCCTGCAATCGGGCGCTGGATGAGCGGCGACTACGCCAGGAAAACGCGGTGCTGCGCCGCAGCCTGAAAAAATCGCGCGACCGCAAAGCCATGGTTGGTGATCACGCCAGCATCCGGCGCGTGATGGAAATGATCAAAAAAGTCGCGGCATCGGACGCGAATGTATTGATTGGCGGCGAAAGCGGCACCGGCAAGGAGCTGGTTGCACAGGCCTTGCATTTCGACAGCCCGCGCGCCGAAGGCCCATTGGTGGTGGTGAATTGCGGTGCGATTCCGGCCGAGCTGGTCGAATCGGAATTATTCGGCCACGCCAAGGGTGCTTACACCGGCGCGGTCGGCACCAGCGAAGGCTTGATCCGCGAAGCCCATCGCGGCACTTTGTTTCTCGATGAGATCGGCGATATGCCGTTGTCGTTGCAAGTGAAGTTTCTGCGTGTGATCGAAGACAAGCAGGTGCGCGCGGTCGGCGCAAAGGAAGTCCACAAGGTAGATGTTCGCATCGTCGCAGCATCGAACAAAAATTTGAAGGAGGCGGTCGCGCGCGGAGAATTCCGTGAGGATCTCTACTATCGGCTCAATGTGCTGGAGTTGAAAGTGCCGCCGCTGCGCGAACGTGGCCGCGATATCGATTTGCTGGCGAAACATTTCATCGAGCACTTCGCCTCCAAGCTCGGCAAGCGCATCACTGGGCTCGATCGCGAATTTACCGATTTCATTCGCTCCTACGATTGGCCCGGCAATGTTCGCGAGCTGCAGAATTTGATCGAGCGGGCCGTCATTTTGGCTGACGGCGAAGTCCTCGTGTACACCGATTTGGCCGATGGTTTGATTGCCGCATCGACCGGTGCGGCACCGGCGGATCCGACCGAGAATCCGTTGTCGGTCGAGGGTTACATCCGGCAAGTGGTTGTTAAATACCAGAGCAAAATGTCCGAGGTCGAATTGGCAAACATGCTCGGCATCGGTCGCAAGGCGTTATGGATGCGGCGGCGGCGCTGGGGACTGTTGCGCCAAGCCAAGGCCGGGCAGGAACCGGTTGGCGAAGAACCGATAGGGAACGAAACGGAGCCGCACGTTCCGTTTTGAAACGCCTTGATCGGCGTATCTCGCCGCGTTGAGCGCGGATGAGCCTCAACAGCGGGCGTGTCTGTGATGGCGCAGAAATTGCGTGGCTATGCGGACGTTAGTCACCGCAACGACGCCATTCATTCCAACAACGATTCCCAAGGAGCAGAAATGTCCAGTACCCCCGCCGCCCCCGTCGCCCCGCCGAAGCGCAAAAAAATGACGATTCCGATGTTGATGGAAAAGAAAAAAAACAAGGAACCGATTGTTCAGCTCGCGGTGTACGACTATGAAAACGCGATCATCGCCGATCGGCTCGGCATCGACATTCTGTGTGTAAGCGACACCGGCGGCATGGTGTTGTTTGGCCACGAGTCCACCACTTCGGTGTCGTTTGAAGAAGTGATGTTCATGGCGCAAGCGGTGAAGCGCGGCTCGCAATATGGTCTCAGGATGGTCGACATGCCCTACATGAGCTTTCATCTTTCCGAGATGCAGGCAGTCGATAACGCGGCGCAATATGTGGCCAAGGCTGGCGCCGAAGTGATGAAGTGCGAAGGCAATATCCACCACGCCCGCAACATCGAGGCCATCGTCAAAGCTGGCATCCCGGTACAAGGCCACATTGGCATCTGTCCGATGCGCATGCCGCAACTGGGCGGCTTCTCCGCTCAGGGCAAAACGGCGCAGCGCGCCAAGGAACTGGTGGAGGACGCCCAGGCCTTTATCGACGCCGGTTGTTTTTCGATCATGACCGAGGTCTGCACCTCTGAAGTTTCGCAGTATCTGGCCGAAACGCTGACGGTGCCGGTGATCAGCCTGGGCTCGGGCAACACGTCGGATGGCGTGCACATCATCGGCTCCGATTTGTTCCACTTGTACGAAAAACATGTGCCGCGTCATTCCAAAATCTATTGCGATCTTGTGCCGATTCTCGAAAAGGGCTATGGCGAATACATCGACGACGTGAAGAACCGCCGCTATCCCGGCAAGGAACACACCGTGTTCATGAAGGATGATGAACTCGCGAAATTCCGCGACCTCGTCGGCTGGAAGAAGTAGGCACCATGGCCGCGCCCGCGCTGGCCGGTGAAGGCATCGAGGAATTTCTCGCCCGCGCGAGTTTTTTCTCGCGCTTCACCGACCCGCAGCGGGCAAAAGTTCTCGCCATCGCCAAGCAAGTGAATCTGCCCATTGGCAAGCAGGTGTACGGCGTGGGTGAGCCGGCCCGCACCTTTTATGTGCTGATTGAAGGCAAGGTTTTGTTTTCGCTCGCGGTCGGCAATCGGCAGGCGAATGCCGGGCAAATTATCGGCAGCGGTGATGTGTTCGGCTGGGGTGCGTTAGTGGCATCCGGGCAACGGCGCATCGCTACGGCGATTGCGACCTCCGCCTGCACGGCATTGGCCATCGACGGCGATGAATTGATCGCGCTTGCCGACGCGGATCACAGTTTCGGTTACGCGTTGATGCGTTCGCTCAACAAAATTATCACGGGTACGTTGACGGCCTTCGTAGCGGGCTAGCGCCGCGTCGGCGCACGTGAAACTGTCGCCGCACGTCCGATGAGCGCGCCGCCTGACATCCAATTGCTGATCGCTTCGACCGTTGTCGGTTTTCTGATCGGCGCGGTCGGTATCGGTGGCATTCTGCTCATTCCCGCGCTGATCGCCTTCGCCGCCCTCACGCCGCATCAGGCCAGCGCCACGGCGCTATTTACATTTGTCTTCACCGGCATTCTTGGCACGATTCTGTTTCAACGCGAACGCAGCATTGACTGGCGGCAAACAGCAGTCGTCTGCGTGGGGGCGTTGGTGTTCAGCTACCTGGGAGCCATGGCAAAGGCAAGCGTCGGTGACGCAATGCTGATGCGCATCATCGCGGCACTGATTATTTTTGCGGGCGTCTATGTATTGTTGCCGTCGCGCGAAAATGGGCGCGCGCGCATCGAAGGCGGACGTCTGCCGTTGTTGCTGGTGATTGGCGCACTTTCAGGATTCGGCTCGGGATTCTCCGGTGCCGGCGGCCCGCTGTTTTCGGTGCCGCTGATGGTCGCTTCGGGTTTCGCGCCGCTGCTCGCCGTTGGTACGAGCCAGGTATTGCAAATATTTTCAGCGGCGTCGGGGACGATGGCCAATCTTCGCTATGGCGAAATTGTGTGGCCCGTTGTCTTGTGGGTCACGGCGGGTGAATTGTTGGGCGTCGTTGCGGGGGTTCGATTGGCGCACGCGGTAAGTGCGGTGGTATTGCGGCGCGGTGCTGGAGGCCTTTGCGTGGTGGTGGGTGTTTGGCTGCTGGTTGGGAATCGCTAGCCCGCATAACCAATAAAAACTCGACCATGGGTGAGGTTTTTCAGCCGGAAATGCTCGGAACGCCTCACCAATACTGGGGTCTGCTAGTTGAAAACGCACTCCACATGTAGCTTACGCTGCCGCCGCAAGATTCATTGCTGGCGCGCTTTTGTCGGCCGCACGCTCGGCCGCTTGAATCGTATTGACCAACAGCATCGTCACCGTCATCGGTCCAACGCCGCCGGGCACCGGTGTAATGTACGACGCCTTTTCCTTGACCGCTTCGAAATCCACGTCACCCACCAATTGTCCATTCGCGAGCCGGTTGATACCGACATCAATCACGACGGCACCGGTGCGCACCATCGGCGCGGTGATGAGATTCGGTTTGCCGGCGGCGACGACGAGAATATCGGCGAGGATTGTCCATTGCGCCAGATCGCGGGTCTTGATGTGCGTGATCGCCACCGTCGCATCGCGCTTCATCAACATGCTGGCCATCGGTTTGCCAACGATATTGCTGGCACCGACCACCACCACATTTTGCCCGGCGATGGGAATGTTGCTGTATTCCAGCATGCACAACACACCGTAGGGAGTGCAGGGCGGGAACACCGTTTCACCCGCCACCAGCGCGCCGACGTTGTACAGATTGAACCCATCTACATCTTTGGTCACGGCGATCGCTTCCAGCATCGCGCGCGCCTCGAAATGCGCAGGCAATGGCAGCTGCACGAGGATGCCGTGAATATTTGCGTCGGCGTTCAGCGCAGCAATTTTTTCCAGCACCTCGGCTTCGGTCGCGTCGGCCGGATAGGCGTGGACTTCGGAATGAATACCGACATCCGCGCAGGCCTGGGTTTTGTGGCGGACATAGACTTTTGAGGCCGGACTGTCGCCGACGATGATGACCGCTAACCCCGGCACGATTCCCTTGGCGCGCAGCGCTTCTGCACGGGTTTTCCATTCTTTGCGCACCTGCTGCGCAATCGCCTTGCCGTCGATAATTTTTGCCGTCATGTCAACCCTCTCAACCTTCTTTGCCGCGCAGCCCGATGATGATGAATAGCAACATGCTCACACCCATCAACGCGTAGGCGGCGGTGTCGAGCTTGGCGGCGAATTGAAGATTTGCCTGCCGCTTGCGAATGAAAATGGCCGCCACAGACAGCGCGCCGCCGAGCAATGCAAAGCCAATGACCGCCGGTTTGGTGAGAATCCATTCCATCGATCACGACTCACGCATCAGGATTTCACGACACGCTTGGTGTAGGCCTCGACGAAATCTGCGGCGGCCTTGCTGCCGCGCGAGAACGATTTCATCGCCTCTTCATGCAGGATCGACAACGCTTCCATTTTGATCGCGTTGGCCTTGTCGCTCACCACCATGTCGGCCAGGCGACGCGGACGCGGTAGATCGACTTCGATCACCGCTCGTACCTGCGTCGGGATGTTCGACATGATGAGCAAGCGATCGGCAAGAAAAACCGCTTCGTCAATATCGGTGGTGACAAAAAAATTGGTGCGTCCCGATTCTTCGTAGAGCGCGGAATAGTATTCCCACATCAACTCCTTGGTCATCGCATCAAGGCCGCGGAACGGCTCGTCGAGGATCATGATTTCCGGATTGTTGATCATCGCGCGCGCAAGTTCCGCGCGGCGCTGCATGCCGCCGGAAAGTTGCGTCGGGTATTTTTTACGGAAGTCCTGCAAGCCGACTTTGTTGAGCAAAAACTCAGCGAGATCGAGCGTTTCTTTGGTGACTTCGCCGCGCGCGCGCGGGCCGAACATGATGTTGTCGTAAGTCGTCATCCAGGGAAACAGCGCCGACTCCTGAAACACCACGAGGCGATCGCGATCTGGCCCGGTAATCGGTTTACCGTTGAGCGTGAGGGTGCCTGTGGTCGGTCGCTCAAAACCGGCCAGCATGCGGATCAGCGTGCTCTTGCCACAACCCGAAGGCCCGATCATGACCGTGAGTTTGCCGCGCTCAATCGTGAACGAGCAATCGTGTACGACTTCGCGTTGAACGTCGGTACCGCCATACACTTTACTCACGCCGGTGGCGATGATTTCGCCCGACGCGATCATTGGTCGCATGCCAGCGGGAGCGATACTTTTAGTTTCGGTCATGTTGTTCATGGTGTTCATGGGGGGCTACCTAAGATTCAACCACGGCGTGACGCGCTTGCCGAAGTAGCGCAACAATTCGCTGGAAATAAATCCGGCGATACCGATCGATATCATGCCGACCACGATTTGCTCATACGATCCGCCGACGTAAGAATTCCAGATGAAAAATCCGAGTCCGCCACCGCCAGTACCGCCCACCTGGCTACCGCCGCCGGAAATCATTTCGGCCGCCACCACCACTTCCCAGGTGATGCCCATGCCGACTGCCGAGCCCACCACAATCGACGGCAAGGTCCCCGGCAAAATGATGCGGCGAAAAATATCGGCGCGCGATGAGCCCATCGATTGCGCCGCCTGAAAATAGCGACCATCGATCGATTTTGCGCCGCCGACGACGTTGATGACAATGGTGTAGAACGCCCCCAGAAAGGTCACGAATGAAATCGACATTTCCTGCGTTGGCCAAAAAATGATCGAAGCCGGCACCCACGCGAGCGGCGGAATCGGTCGCAGCATTTCAAACACGGGGAAGCCAATCCCGTATGCAGTGCGGCTCACCGCCAGCATCAAGCCGAACGGAATGCCGATCAGCATCGCTGCGATGAAACCAGCGGCGACGCGAAAGCCGCTCTTGTACCAGCTATGCCAATAGCCCGGATCCTTGACGACTCCCACCCAGGCCGCCAGCACTTCGGTTGGCGCCGGCACCGCGCCGATCCATGGCAGGTAGTTGGCTTTGAATCCGAGCGCCACCAAGCCGCTGCGCAACGGTGAAAAGATATCCGCACCGAGCCATTGCTTGGAGCGCGAGCCGAGTTCCCACAACACGAGGAACACGACGATCGAGGCGAGCCCGCGCGCCAGCGATTTTCCGCTGAATTTTCTCGACGCCATCGTCAGCCCTCTTTCTCACCGGCCTTGAAGGCCTTGATTGCTTCTTCATGCACCGCTTCGTTGGTCTCTTCGATCAATTCGCGGAATCGTTTTGACGTGAGCACGCCGTAATCGCGCGGATGCGGAATATCCACCGTCAGCACCTTCTTGGGTTTGCAGGGCCGCGAGGTCATGATCGCGACCTTGTGACCGAGAAATATGGCTTCTTCCAGATCGTGAGTGATGAAAAAAATCGTCACCTTGTTCTTGTAATAAATTTCCAGCAGCGCCTCATGCATCACCGATTTGGTGAGCGAATCCAACGCGCGGTAAGGCTCATCAAGCAGCAGTACTTTCGGCTCATTCATCAGCGCTCGCACGATTTCGACGCGCCGACGCACGCCCGAAGAAACTTCACCGGGAAAGTTGTGCTCAACGCCGGCAAGGCCCGCATCGGCCATCATGCCCAGTGCTTTTTCCTTTACCTCTGCTTTGGATATTTTTCCTTCCATCAGCAAGCCGAACGACACATTGTCGAGATTGGTTTTCCACGGAAACAATGCGCCATTCTGGAACACCACGATCCGGTCCGAGCCCGGTGTGGCTTTCGGTTTTTCGGTGCTGCACAACACGTCGCCATCGAGCGTGATACGTCCCGATGTGATGTCGTGAAATCCGGCGATGGCATTTAGCAACGTGGTTTTACCGCAACCCGAAGGCCCGACGATCATGCAAATTTCGCCCGCCGCAATATCGAGGCTGCAATGATCGACCGCCATCACGGCCGCACCCTCGGGATCGTAGATTTTCACCACATCTTCGATGCGAATCGCACCGCGGGTTAACGTGGTCGTGCCATGATTGTGGTTCACCGCGTTCGCGCCGTTGTTCATTGTGGTCGTCGTTGTCATTGCTATCGCCCCAACGCGAGTTCACGCACGCGCCATTGCATCAAGTGATCGCCCGCCACACGTACGATCGCGCTGGTGATGTATCCGACTGCGCCCAACGTAATCATGCCGATCACAATCGTCGGGTAGCGCACCATCGTGTAAGACGTGTTGATGACATAGCCGAGGCCGTATTGTCCCGACACCATTTCGGCGGCGACCAGCGAAAACCACGACACGCCGACCGAAATTTGCAGGCCGGTGAAGACGAATGGCAAGGCACCCGGAACGATTACGTGGAAGAAGACCTGCCGCTTATTGGCACCGAGGCAATCGGCTGCACGCACATAGGATTCGTCGATCGATTCAACGCCCAACATCGTGTTCAACGCCGTCGCAAAAAACGACGCAAGAAAGGTGAGGAAGATAACCGCCGATTCAGTGGCGACGAACATCACGATGGCGAGTGGCACCCACGCCAGAATCGGGATCGGCCGCAGCATTTCAAAAATTGGAAACAGGTATTCCTTGAATTTTTTCGACCACCCAAGAAACAGACCAAACGGCACGCCCAGTGCGGTCGCCAGCACAAACGCCTGGGTCACGCGCCACACCGACATGCCGATGTGCTTGTAATATTCTTCCGTGTACAACGACAGCCCGTAAACCGGATCCGGATTGATCCACTCTTTGAAGACAGTGGTGATGCCGGGCATTTCGCGGAACCGTGGCAACTTCCAGACTTCGACCGCCATGTACCACGAACCCACAAATAAGCTAATGCCGATGATCATCAGATACGGTCGCG
>JAYTUX010000529.1:0-3233 GCA_043744315.1 Betaproteobacteria bacterium
ATCCTGAGCAACGCGAAGGATCTCATCATGACGAGATCCTTCGCGTTGCTCAGGATGACATGCGGGTTTGAAATTGAGAGGGAATTGCCGAGTTACGCGCATCGATTCACGTCCCAATCCGATACCGCGTCGGGTCCGCTACCTGGGCCGCACGAAATCCTTCAGCCCGCAATCGGCACGAATCGCACACGCCGCATGCGTGGCCTTCGGCATCCGCTTGATAACAGGAAACCGTGAGCGTGTAATCCACGCCCAGGCGCATGCCTTCACGCACGATATCTGCTTTGCTCATTTTGATGATCGGCGTATGGATGGTGAGGGCCGCATTTTCTTCCCCCGCTTCCACGCCCGCTTTGGTGGCGAGGCGCGCCATGGTTTGAAAGGCGGCGATGTAATCAGGCCGGCAATCGGGATAGCCGGAGTAATCGACCGCATTCATGCCGGCGAAAATGTTCGGTGCATTCAACGTCTCTGCCCAGGCAAGTGCCAGCGACAAAAAAATCGTATTTCGTGCCGGGACATACGTGACCGGAATGCCTTCCGCCAATGCCGTCGGCACATGAATCGCGTTATCGGTCAGTGCGGAGCCACCCCAGCCCGTCAAGTCGATACTGACGACGCGATGTTCGCGCGCACCGAGCGCGTTCGCGACGCGTGCGGCAGCGTGCAATTCGGCGCGATGCCGCTGGCCATAATCGAATGACAGCGCAAAACACGCGTATCCCTGCTCGCGTGCCATCGCGAGCACGGTCGCAGAATCCAGACCACCCGAAAGCAGCACCACTGCTCGTTTATCAATCGCAACATCGACGTTCATACGCCCCGCTTTTCTCCCCAGAGGATTTTGTGAAGTTGCAATTGCATGCGGACAGTCAAGCCATCGCGCAGAATCCACTCGGCCAATTGCGCGGGGGCAACCTCACCAAACGAAGGTGAAAACAGCACGGTGCTAATGTCCGCGAGCTTTTTCGAGCGCACCAGCTCCACCGCCCACGCGTAGTCGGCTTCATCGGTGATCACGAATTTGATCTCGTCCTGTGAGGTGATGAACGGCAAATTCTCCCAACGGTTTTTGGCGACCTCGCCGGAGCCGGGCGTTTTGATGTCAACAATTCGCGATACGCGCGCATCGACCAGGGAGATATCGATGGCTCCGCTGGTTTCGAGCGACACCGAGTAGCCCGCGTCGCATAGACGCGTGAGCAACGCGAGGCAATTTTTCTGCGCGAGTGGTTCGCCGCCCGTCACGCAGACGGTGCGCGTGGGATGCGTGGTGATTTCCGCCAGCACGTCGTCGACGGAGCGCGTCTTGCCTTCATGAAACGCGTACGCGGTATCGCAATAGCCACAACGCAACGGGCAACCCGTCAGGCGCACAAATACGGTTGGCAATCCGACGCGCGTCGATTCGCCTTGCAGCGAGAAAAAAATCTCGTTGATGCGTAGTTCATTCGTACGCACGCGGGCGGGAATGGTCGCCTTTTTCCCTTCGGCTTTGCGGGGAATCGCAGCGGGAATCCTGGTCAACGTGGTCATGAAACAATTACCGCCTAAGCTGGGCTAAGCGGGTACGCGCTTTGGCGGCGGCGTCGGAAGTGGGGAAGCGCGCGATGATGTCTTCGAGCGTATTGCGCGCAGAACCGTTGTCGGCGATTTCGATTTGCACACTGGCAACGGCGAGCAGCGCGTCGGGCGCTTTGGGTGAATCCGGAAACATTTTCAACAAGGATTCCTGCGATGAACGCGCATTCGGATAATCCTTGAGATTGAAATAACAAATGCCGATCCAGTATTGCGCATTCGACACCAGCGGGCTCGCCGGATAATCCTTCATGAAGCCCTGAAAGGCGCGGATGGCACCCAAAAAATCGGCGCGCTTGAACAGATTCGAGCCGACATCGTAGGCGCTGTTTTCCCTTTCGCGCGATGCCGCCGTCGCAGTAGCGGAAACGGGCGGCGGCGTTACAGCGAATGCTGACGCCGGGTTTGGCGCCGGCCCCGCGGTCGGTGCCGGCGGCACGACGACGCCGGGTGCGGCAGGTGCATCGGCGGGCAAGCCTTCGAGCTTCCGGAGCCGCGTGTCGATATCGAGGTAGAAATCGCGTTGACGCTTGGTGAGTTGTTCGTTCTGATTCGCGAGCACCTCACTTTGCCCACGTAATTTCGCGATTTCGGCGTTGAGCTGCTCGATCTGATTCAGCAATTGAATGATGCCGAGATTCTTGATCGATTCATCGAGCCGCTGCAATCGGACGTCAAGCTCCCGGTCTTTCTTGTCGAGTTCCGCGCGAAGCTCGCGCACTTCGCGGCGCGCATCCTCGTCAAAAACTCCGGCGGCGGCGTGGCCGCAACACACGGCCACGCACAAAGCAACCCATCCGCCGCGCAACGATACCTTTGGAAAATTCAAGAGTTCCTATTCGCCGTCGTAAACAATTTCGACACGACGGTTCTGCGCCCACGACGCTTCGTCATGACCATTCGATTTCGGCTTGTCCTCGCCAAAACTGATGGTCTCGATCCGGTCGTTGCCGACACCAAGCACCGCAGCGGCTTTGCGCACGGCGTCTGCGCGACGTTGGCCAAGTGCCATGTTGTACTCGCGTGAGCCGCGCTCATCGGCGTGGCCTTCGAGACGGATCTTGCGCCCGCGATTTTGACTGAGATACGCGGCATGAGCTTGCACCAATTCCGCAAATTCGGATCTAACGGCGTCTTTGTCGTAGTCAAAATAAATAACGCGCTTCGACAAGATGCTGTTCGGATCCTTCAATTTGTCGACAGACGGTGTGGTGCGGGTGGCGGTACCCGTGTCTTGTGTCACTTGGGTTGAAGGCGTATTGGTGGTCGTCGCGGTGGATGTCGGCGGCGGAGAGCGATCCTCAACTTTGATGGTCGACGGCGGTTCTTTGGTACCGCAAGCGGACAACAATAACGCTGCCGCCATACTGATGAATAATTTTTTCATTTCATTTCTCCTGGAGAAAAGATTATTGTGTATCACACACCAAGTTTAACTGCTTTTACCGGCGCAAGTTACCGTGCGCTGGAGGTGCCGTAGGGTCCCCATGTCGGTTCGCGCACATCGCCCACCTGCGACGACAGCTTCTGCTTGATGCGGCCATCGGTCGAGACCGATCCCAGCCGACCGCGTCCGCCGGATTTGTCTTCGTAGAGAATGGTGCGCCCATTCGGCGAAAAACTCGGGCTGTCGTCGAGCGGACCTTCGGTGA
>JAYTUX010000530.1:0-11043 GCA_043744315.1 Betaproteobacteria bacterium
GCATCGATGATCAACGATGTCAATGCCCTGCAAGCCGCAGGGGCCATTGAAGCCTGCGCGCGATCCAACGTAGCAGTGTGCCTGATGCACAAGCAAGGCACACCCGCCACCATGCAGCAGCAGCCGACATACGCGGACGTGGTGCGCGAAGTCGCTGAGTTTCTGAGTGCGCGCGCGGCGGCATGCGAACACGTCGGCATCGCGAAAAACAGAATTGCTATCGACCCGGGTTTCGGCTTCGGCAAAACCGTTGAGCATAATTTCACGTTGCTGCGCGAGTTGAAATCGATTGCACAATTGGAATACCTGGTGCTGGCCGGTTACTCGCGAAAAAACTCGCTCGGGACGGTCACCGGGCGCCCGGTGGAACAACGCCTGGCGGCGAGCCTTGCAGCTGCCATGATTGCCGCGCAAAACGGTGCGACAATTCTGCGGGTGCATGATGTGGCGGAAACGGTGGATGTATTGAAGGTGTTGGCGGCGACTCGCTAGTGCCAACCAATCAGAAAAACGCTAGCACCGGTGCGGCTCTTCAGGCGTTTCTTGTCCGTGAGCCACGCCGATGCTTGAGGTTTGCAGTTTGGTAATTCTATTCACCCGTCATCCCGGCGGACAACCACAAGGGTTGCGCGAAATTGTCTGAAAATTAATCATCGATGGAGTGAAAACAAAAATGACTCGCAAATATTTTGGAACAGACGGTATCCGTGGCCGCGTTGGCGAAGCGCCGATCACGCCGGATTTTGTATTGCGGCTCGGTTATGCAGCAGGTTGCGTACTCGCGCAGGATCGCAGTGATGGCAAATCCCGGCCCACCGTGATCATCGGCAAAGACACGCGCATTTCCGGTTACATGCTGGAAAGCGCATTGGAAGCAGGTTTCTCGGCGGCGGGCGTCGATGTGTTGCTAATTGGGCCGATGCCGACCCCCGGCGTTGCCTACCTCACGCGCGCGCTCAGACTCTCGGCGGGCGTGATGATCTCGGCGTCGCACAATCCGTTCGATGACAACGGCATTAAGTTTTTTTCCGCCGATGGATTGAAACTGCCCGATGAAGTCGAGCAGCAAATTGAAGCGCTGCTCGATAAACCGATGGTGACATTGCAATCGATCCATCTCGGCAAAGTGCGGCGCGTGGAAGACGCGGCTGGGCGTTACATCGAATTTTGCAAAAGCACGTTCCCACGCACGCTGGATTTGCGCGGCATGAAACTGGTAGTCGATTGCGCGAATGGTGCATCGTGGGATATCGCGCCGCTTGTTTTTCGCGAACTCGGTGCTGAAGTCATCGCGATGGGCAATCAACCCGACGGCACCAATATCAATGACGATGTCGGCGCAACCCACCCATCCGCAATGTGTGCGGCGGTGCGAAAACACGGCGCGAAATTCGGTTTGGCGCTCGATGGTGACGCGGATCGGCTGGTGATGTGCGACGCCGACGGCACCTTGTTCGATGGGGATCAATTGCTTTACGCGATGGTGAAAGATCGCCATGCGCGCGGCGTGTTCAGGGGTGGGGTGGTTGGCACGTTGATGACCAACCTCGCGCTGGAACAGCAATTCGCGAAGATGGCGATTCCGTTCGAGCGCGCAAGAGTCGGCGACCGCTACGTGATGGAAATGCTTGCGGAAAAGGGTTGGGAATGCGGCGGAGAGAATTCTGGCCACTTGCTATGCCTTGAAAAACACTCGACCGGCGACGGCATCATTTCCGCGTTGCAAATTCTCGGCGCATTGAAGCGCGTCAACCAGGCGCTCGCCGAATTCACATCGGAACTTACCTTGTTCCCGCAGGTGCTGGAGAACGTCCGTCTGCAAGCGAAATTCAACTTCGCCAATAGTGCGCCCGTTCAAATTGCAATCAAATCGGCCGAAGCCGAATTGGCCGGTGAGGGTCGCGTGTTGCTGCGCGCGTCCGGCACCGAGCCAGTGATCCGGGTGATGGTGGAAGGGCGCGATGGAGGATTGGTGAAGCGGCTGGCCGGCGAAATTGGCAAGGTGGTGAAATCTGCAGCGGCGGCGGCAAAAGTCTGAGGCAATTCGTCAGCTTCCGACGACCCCACCATCGTCTCGTTGAATCACGATCGTTGCCGAGCGCGGTCGACCACCACGCGGGCCATCCGGCCAGTTGCTGAAGCGCATCGGATTATTCGGGTCGCTGCGCTCACCCGGTGTCTCGCCGGGGTGCTGAATGTTGACAAAAAGATTGCACCCGTCGGGTGTTGACACAACGCTGGTAATTTCACAGCCGACCGGGCCGGTGAGGAAGCGTTTGATCTCACCTGTGACGACATCGGCGACCAGTAATTGATTGTTGCCAATGCCGGCGTAAGCGCCTTTGTTCATGCTGCCCGGAGATACGTCGGTTGCAATCCACAGTCGTGCGTCGGCATCGAACCAGAGGCCATCTGGCGAGCCGAATAGATCGCCGTTGATGTTGCCGCGTTGGTTGGCTTCCGACGGCAGGCCATTGGTTTTTCCATTGCCTGCCAACACAAAAATATCCCAGACGAAAGCATTCGCGGCAGCGTCGCCTCCCGCCTCTCGCCATCGGATGATGTGGCCGAACGAATTGTCAGCGCGCGGATTGGCGGCGTCGATGGCCGGTTTGCCGGGCTTACCTCGCTGGTTGTTGTTGGTTAGATTGCAATACACCTCTTTGCTTTCGGGATGAACGGCGATCCACTCGGGCCGATCCATTTTAGTGGCGCCCAGCAGATCGGCCGCCTGGCGCGTCATCACCAATACATCGGCCTGACTGATGTATCCGTTGGCAATCGTGAGCGGACCTTCGTTGTAGACCAGCGGTAACCACACACCCGTGCCATTGGCATCGAATCGCGCGACATACAAAATTCCGTGGTCGAGCAGATCGCGATTGGCGGCGCGCTCGCGCGGATTCCATGCGTCGCGACTGATGAATTTGTAAATGTATTCGAAGCTTTCGTCGTCGCCCATGTAGAACACCACGCGGCCATCCTGAGCGATCGATTGCATTGCGCTTTCATGTTTCATGCGCCCCAGCGCGGTACGTTTGACCGGCATCGAGTCTGGATCGAAAGGATCGATTTCCACCACCCAGCCGAATCGATTGGGCTCATGTGGATTTTTCGATGCGTCGAAACGCGCATCGAATTCCCACCAGCGGTAGCCACTTTTTCTGCTCGTAATGCCATAACGTTTTTCATGGGCGCTGGCGACGTCCGGTTGATTGAAATAGCCGTGCCAATTCTCTTCACATGTTAGATAAGTGCCCCACGGCGTGAATCCATGTGCGCAGTTGGCGATGGTGCCGAGCACGGCATTGCCTCGGCCGTCGGCGGCCGTCTTCACCCATTGCGAACCCGCCACCGGTCCGCCTATTCGCATCGGTGTATTCGCGGTGATGCGTCGTGCAAAAGTCGACGGACGCACCACGCGCCACTCGCCACCAATCACGGCAACTTCAATCACCGAAACCCCGTGTGCCGCCTGCGATTTTGCGACTTTGGTGTGCGACCAACCCTCGGTGCCGCCAACATGCAACAAACCGTCGTCGGTGTATTCATGGTTGATCGCGAGCAGGCCGCGCGGTGATTGTGAGGTGTGGCCCGCCAGTGGAAAAAAATGCATGCCGTCGTGATGCATACCAGCTTGCCATTCCTGCTCGGCGGCAGAATTGCTTGCGTCTTCATTGAATGCCGGCGCACCTGCAGCGAGGTGCGCGGCACCGATCGGATCGCCCCAGCGAAACAATACCTGCGCGCGGTAACCCGGTGGAATGCGCAATGCGTCTTCAGTACTGGCCACTATGCGCGTAAACGTCGTCGCCGCACGTGGTCGCAGCGTAGCGCAGCCGGTGAGCCAATGCGACAGCGGTCCGCTCGTCACACCGAGTGCCAGCCCGCCTTTCAGCAACAGGCGGCGGCCTTCGCGCGTTGCGCTGTCGATGTGGCTTGGTGAAATGCAATCAATATCCGGAGTTTCAATTTTTCGCATCGTCGAACCCGAGTTTCTTATTCGCAGGAAGCCCGCAGATTATCGCCCATTGATTTCGGCATGATGACAGCCGGCGAGATATGCCCCGGCATATTGTGTGACTCAAACGCAAGCACTGGCGCGGCGTTTCGGCATAAAAGTGCTGGTGATGCCCGCCGATATTGGGGTTTTGCGCAGGCGTTTGATCTGGCAGTTGACCAACATCTTTCTGGGCGCAGGATTAGAATGGATTTTCCCACGCACACTTTCCCGCTTGGTTGCACGTGGCGACCGTTCGCCGAGGAGCATGGATCATGACAGACCGCACGGTATTTCAATCGATCTCCCGTTCCCATCTCGTCACAACACCACCGCAATCAACGGTGTATGACGCTTCCCGCGTGATGGCGCGCGCGCACAGCGGCAGCGTGCTGATTCTCGACGCAGCGGGCGGTGCGGCCGGCATTTTTACCGAGCGCGATTTGTTGACCAAAGTGGTGGCGAAGGCGCTCGATCCCGCCACTACGCCGGTATCGTCGGTGATGACCAGAAGCCCGATCACTGTGCCACCGGAAATGAATGTTTGCGACGCGATACTACTGATGAAGCAACGTCGTTTCCGGCACTTGCCGATCGCTGACGCTCACGGCAAAGTGATCGGCATGTTTTCATTCCGCGATGCCTCGCCGCGAGAAGTGATCGACGCCGACGACCTCGCCGAACATCTCGACGGATTGACCGACGTACTGGCCTAGCGCCTCTGATCCTGTCATTGGCGGCTGACAGGCTTCTGCCCATTGCCGCAAGTTTGCGTCCACGCCCCGCGTTGCATTATCGAGTCGCGCGGGTTCACGAGTAGTTGCATTACAATCCACGTGGCGGTGCCCCCGCCGGACGTCGCGACATTGCGCGTCCGCGATAGACGACTTCCACACGCAAATCCATGACAAAGAAGATGTTCCGGCAGGAGGCGATCGATGCGCTACGCGAGAAATTTCTCGGCGAAGCGACCATTGCGCGCCCCTTGCCGATGTGGGCGATGACCTTGCTCGCAGTCGGTGCCGCCGCCTTGATGATTGTGGTGGCGGTGTGGGGGCAGTACACGCGCCGTGAGCGCGTCGAGGGCTACTTGCAATTGGATGTCGGCGCGGCCAAGGTATCGATTGCCGACGCCGGGCGTGTCACAGAATTGCTGGTCAAAGAAGGCCAGGAAGTCAAAGCGGGCGAACCGATGCTGCGCCTCTCGCTGGATCGCTCGACGGCGTCGTCGCTCTCCACCAGCGCGGTGGCGGCGGGGGAGCTCAACCAGCGGCGCGGCAGCCTGGAAAAAGAGCAGGAACAAATCCGCGAATTGGCGCAACAGCAATTGCAGCAGGTGAAAAAGCGCATCGAGGATATCAAGCGCGAAGTCACGCAAATCGATCAGGAAATAAAGTTGCAAGGCCAGCGCGTGACCTCGGCCAAGGAGCAGGCGAAACGATTCCAGCAGCTTGCCAAAGAAAAATTTGTTTCCGACATCGTCGCGCGGCAAAAGCAGGATGAAGCGACTGATCAGGAAATCCGCGTGCAAACCTTGCGCCGGCAAAAGTCCACGCTGGAGCGAGATCTCTCGACCGCGCAGCTCGAGGAGCCCGCCATCGCGTTGCGCGCGCGATCGCAAGAGGAACAGAAGACACGTGAAATCAGCGTGGTGCAGCAAAGCCTCGCGCAGGAAGACGCGAAACGCGAGACCGTGATTCAAGCGCCGATCACCGGCGTGGTGACCAACATCGCAATCGCGTCCGGCCAATCAGTGACAGCTGATAGTCCCTTCGCCACTATCCTTCCGGCGGGCAGCAAATTGCAGGCGGAAATGCTGGTGCCGACGCGTGCGATCGGCTTTGTGACCAAGGGCAAGGATGTGGTGATGCGCTATGAAGCGTTTCCGTATGAACGCTTCGGGCAATATCACGGCGTGATTGCGGACGTGAGTCAAACGGTCTGGTCGCCCGGCGACAAGATCGGCCCGCTGGCGGTACGCGAAGCGGCCTACCGCATCACGGTCAAGCTTGATAAACAAACGGTGGCGGCGATGGGCCAGGAAATTCCGCTGCGCTCAGGAATGCTGGTTAACGCTGATATTCTGCTTGATAAACGCAGCCTCTTCGAGTGGATATTCGAGCCGCTGTTGCAATTGCGGAGCCGGTTATGAGCGGTGGTCTGTTCGGGCGGCGCGTCCCGGTGATTCTGCAAAGCGAGGCACCTGAGTGCGGCATTGCGTGTCTGGCGATGGTGGCCTCGTATCATGGCCATTTGACGGATTTATCCGCGATGCGTTTGCGGCTGTCGCCGTCGCTGAAAGGCGTCACGCTGAAACATATTTCGCAAGTGGCCGAAGCCATGGGTCTTGCCGCGCGCGGGGTGCAGTTGCCGTTGGAATCGTTGACCAAATTGCAGCTTCCGGCGGTGCTGCATTGGGATATGAATCATTTTGTGGTGCTGACGGGCTTTTCCGGCAAGAAATTGGTGGTGCATGATCCGGGCCGAGGCAAACGCAAACTCACATTGGCGGAAGCGTCGCGGCATTTCACCGGTGTCGCGATGGAATTCACGCCGAACCAGAATTTTCGGCGCGTGGACGAGCGCGAAAAAATCAGCGCGTGGCAGTTGCTTTCGGCCGGTTCGGGCATGGCAGGAACCGTGTTTCAGTTGGTACTGCTGTCGCTGGCGCTGGAAGTATTCGCGATCGCGATGCCGTTTTTCCTGCAACTCGTTGTGGATCGGGTGCTGGTGGGGCGCGATACCGATTTGCTTGCGGTATTGTGCATCGCATTTTCAGCGCTGGTGCTGATTCAAGTGGTCGTGAGCGTCGTGCGCGCGTTTGTGGGCGTTTACCTGAGCACGCATTTCAATTTGCGCTTGCTGACCGCATTATTCAATCATCTGTTGAAGCTGCCGCTCGCGTGGTTCGAGAAACGCAACATCGGCGACATCGTGTCCAAGTTCCGCAGCGTGGACGTGATTCAAAAAACACTTTCCACCACGTTCGTGGAAACCTTCATTGACGGCGTGATGGTGATCGTCACGTTGGCGGTTATGTTTTTCTACAGCGTGCAGTTGACGCTGGTGGTGGTGTCGGCCGCCGCCATCTACGCTGCGCTTCGCTGGTATTTCTATTATCCGCAGCGCTATGCGACCGACGAACAGATCGCCCATGAGGCCAAGGCCAGCACCCATTTCATCGAGACGTTGCGCGGCATGATGGCGATCAAACTCAACATGCGCGAGAACGAGCGGCGCGGGTCGTATCAAAACCTTATCGTCGATCAGGTCAATGCCGGCGTGCGGGTGCAAAACGTGGGTATTTTTCAGCGTGGCGCGAACAGCCTCGTGTTCGGCTTGGAAAGCATCATCGTCGTCTGGTTGGGCGCGCTGCTGGTGATGGAGGGCAAATTTTCCGTCGGCATGCTCTACGCCTTTCTGGGTTTCAAGTTGGTGTTTCTGGGGCGTATGAATAATCTGATCGACAAGTGGAATGAATTCCGCATGCTCGATTTACACGCCGAACGCATCGCCGATATTGCCCTGGCGGAAGCGGAATCGTCCACGACGGCGCAATCGGTGTTCGCGGAGGCGAGCGAGGCATTGACGATCGAAGCGAAAAATCTGGGATTCGCGTATGGCCCGGAAGGCTACGCATTTCGCAATGTGAACCTGACAATCATGCCGGGCGAACGAGTGGCCATCGTCGGACCGTCAGGGTGCGGAAAAACCACGCTTTTGAAGGTTTTACTCGGATTGCTCCAGCCGACGGAAGGTCAAGTGCTGGTCAACGGACGCGACCTGAAAGACTGGGATTTGGGCCAGTATCGCGCCAATGTCGGAGCGGTTATGCAAGACGACCAATTGTTTGTCGGCACCATCGAAGACAACATCAGTTTCTTCGATGCCAACCACGATCCCGAGCGCGTACGCGAATGCGCGCAACTCGCGCAGGTCGACGCGGAAGTGGCCACGACACCCATGGGCTACAACACCATCGTCGGATCGCTCGGCATGAGCCTCTCTGGTGGCCAGAAACAACGCGTCATGCTGGCGCGCGCGCTATACCGGAATCCACAAATCGTCTTTCTCGACGAAACGCTGGATCAGGTCGATGCGGCACAAGAACAAGCGATTCGCGATCAGATCGCAGGGCGTGTTTCAAGCATGGTGTTTGTTAGCCATCGGGCGGAGTCGGTGGTGGGGGCTAGGGTGATAAATATTGCGCCGACAACTGGAAACTAGAACGCGACAACGGCCGAACCGCCGCCGACGAGTGCCAGGGACAAATCGTCGAGCTTGATCATTTCGGGTGCGGCGACTTCCACGGTTTCGTTGACCAGGGTGTCGATGTCATTCAGTTCTTTGCTCATGATAAGCTCCTTGAGGTTTTGTGGATAAAAAGGAATAAAATTGTGAACTAGTTCACAGTTTTGATGAGAATAATGTGGTGGTAAACTGATTTGCAAGTATTTTCCGATCAATGGATTTGGCGTTTTCTATTTTGGATTCTGAAGACAAATCGCTTTTCAATCAGGCCAATAGCATAATATCCCGTGCAGTTAGCGAGGGCGTTTGCGCGGATCCTAGGCTTATGGAAGCGCTTGCAGCCCAACTGGCATCGATTCGTGTCGATGTTCCCGCGCAACTAAAACTTATGCTTGACGCAGTGAGGTTCCTATACGTCTCAGGTCAAGCATTTCGCGCAATCCCGATTGCCCAAAAGGCACGCGCGCTGGGCTTGGAATCCTCACAATCCAAACAAACCTTTGATGCACTGCTAGCGCTCGGAATTTGTTCGGCCGATTCAGGTGGATTGCCAGACGCGATGGAGGCCTATGCAGACGCATTGTCCCTGGCGCAAGGACTGTCTGACGGAATCGGACAGGGAAAGGTATGGCTGAACCTCGGCGCGGCTCTCATTTACAGTGGGCTATACCGTGAAGCGCTGGCTTGTTTCGAAAAGGCAGATGCATTTGCTGTCGTTGAGAAGGGGTTGACCCAACAGCGACCAGGGATCTACTGCAACATCGCACTCTGTCATTTGAATCTTGATGAGATTCGTCAAGGATTGATTGCAATTGAGCACGCCGTGCAACTTTCGCCGCCACCAATCGATTCCCTTTCGTACTTGAATCGCTCATTAGTAGAGAATCATTTCACCAGCCTCTTGATTGAGGCGCACAACTTTGAAGCCGCAAGAGAGCACGCGAATTTGGGCCGACAATTTGCGAACGCCTCAAAATCGCCGCGCGCGGACATTTTTGCGTCGGTGGCGGAGGGAATGACAGAGGTGTTTTCCGGCCAGCCGGATGTAGGAATTACTCGGCTCACAAACACGTTAGAACGTGCAAGAGCATTAAAAATCACTGCGCGTGAGGTACTTGTCGCACTTGTGAAAGCGTTTGAGTTCGTGGGCAATTCCGACAAGGCGTTGTATTACCTGCGCCAATTGCTTGAGTACCAAAGTGCGATGCAAAAGCAAAATGTACTTCAGCATGTGAAATTGCATTTGGAGCAGCTTCACCCTGCTTTGGAGGATGAAGCCAACGAGATCCGCCGATTAACGACACGCGAAGAATTATTAGAGGGCCGTATCGCCAAACAAGCCCTCTTCAAAGCCCAAGTCGAATCCATGGAGCGCATGGCTGTCGTCGCCGAGCTACGCGATGACTCGACTGGTGCGCACTCGTACCGCGTTGGACGGCTGGCCTCATTGCTCGCGAAAGAAGCCGGTTGCGACGATGAAATGATTTTCATGATCGACATTGCCGCGCGCCTGCACGATATTGGCAAGGTCGGTATTCCCGACGGCATCCTGTTAAAGCCCGCGAAACTTAATGCGGCTGAGCGCGATGTAATGAAGACTCACACCACCATCGGGGCGGAAGTTCTCGCCAATAGCAATATCTCGCACATGAAAACGGCGGAGGATATTGCCCGCCACCATCACGAATGGTGGGACGGAACCGGGTATCCGCACGGCTTGGCGGGCGACAAGATTCCGCATTCCGCGCGGATTACCGCGCTCGCTGATGTTTTTGATGCGCTCAGCCATAAGCGGCCCTACAAAGAAGCCTGGACGCTCGATAGCACCTTGACGGAAATAATGTCGTTGCGCGGTCGGCAGTTTGACCCCACGCTTACGGATTTATTTTTAGCGTTGGTTGCGAACTTACGCCGAGATCATGTTGATCTTGACGCCTTTCTCGGCGAGGCGGCCAATGCCTCACCGTTCCTGCAGGCCCGCAAAAAGATCAACCTGACGCTTGAGCGCCGAGACGGCACGTCGGAACTGGGTGTTGATAGCCGCCTCGACCTGCAACGCTAGTTTTCCTATCCGCCCCGATTCCTCTGTTTACCCGGGCACCCCTCCCACGCTATAATCCAACGCTTTGCCAGCCTCTTGGATTTCTCTTGTGCGTAACCGTTTCGTCATCGGCAACTGGAAACTCAACGGCGGCCTCGTTTTCAATGCTGGGCTGCTGAATTCGCTGGTTTCCGGGGTGGCTTTGACTGAAGGTCGGCATTGCGGAGTATGCGTACCTTTTCCGTACTTGGCGCAGACTGACTCGGTTCTTCGTGGTTCCGCAGTGGGTTGGGGATCGCAGGATGTCAGCCGGTATGAATCGGGCGCATACACGGGGGATGTTTCCGCTGTGATGGTCGCCGAATTCGGCAGCCGTTATGCGATTGTCGGGCACTCGGAGCGCCGCGCGATATTTGGGGATTCCGATGCCGTCGTCGCGGATAAGTTTGGCAGAGCAAAAAAAGCCGGATTGATGCCGATCTTGTGTGTTGGCGAGAGTCTTGCGGAACGCGAGGCGGATCAGACCGGGGCGGTTGTTTCAAGGCAGTTGAATGGTGTGGTTGATGCGCATGGCATTGAGTCGTTGCAAGGCGCGATCCTTGCCTACGAGCCGGTTTGGGCCATTGGTACCGGAAAAACCGCGTCGCCTGCACAAGCAGAAGCGGTGCACGAATTTTTGCGTGGCATGGTGGGAAAATTAAATGCTGTTGTCGCGAATAGTTTGCCGATCCTGTACGGTGGCAGTGTGAAA
>JAYTUX010000531.1:0-3208 GCA_043744315.1 Betaproteobacteria bacterium
TTGCTCGCTGCACTTGTCGCACTGCTGGTGCTCGCGCTCGTCGCCGTCCTCGTGGGCCGCTTTCCGCTTGGCGCAAACGACGTATTGACACTACTTTGGGCCAGGGTGTCGGGAGGCGCGCACCACTTGTCGCCGCAAGCGGAAACCGTGTTGTTCGAATTGCGCTGCCCGCGTGTGTTGGCGGCGATCGTCATTGGTGCGGCATTGTCCGGTGCGGGTGCCGTGTTTCAAAACATGTTTCGCAATCCACTCGTCTCACCCGATATTCTTGGTGTTTCCAGTGGCGCGGCGCTTGGCGCGGTGCTGGCGATCTTTCTCTCATTGCCGTTGCTTGCGATTCAGGGGTTCGCCTTCGCAGGAGGATTGCTCGCGGTGGCACTCGTGTTTGTCATCGGTAACGCAGTGCGCGGGTACGATCCGATTCTCGCGTTGTTACTCACCGGCGTAGTCGTTGGCACGTTGTTTGGTTCGTGCATCGCCCTGTTGAAAACGCTGGCTGACCCCTACCATCAGTTGCCCGCAATCACGTTCTGGTTGCTCGGCAGTTTGAGTTCGGTCTCGCCGCAGGATTTGTGGATCGCAATTCCCCTGGTGTTGCTGGGCCTCGTACCGATTTTTCTGCTGCGCTGGCGGATGAATTTGTTGTCGCTGTCGGACGACGAGGCCAGTGCATTGGGTGTGAACGTTAAATGGATGCGGATCGTGATCGTTGCCTGCGCCACACTCATCACTGCGGCAGCGGTCGCAATCTCCGGCATCATCGGCTGGGTCGGTCTATTGATCCCGCATGCCGCGCGTTTGATCGCCGGCCCTGAATTCTCGCGCTTGTTACCACTTTCGCTAGTGCTGGGTGCCTGCTATCTGCTGGCAGTCGATACGTTGGCGCGCACCATGGCTCAGATTGAAATTCCGCCGGGAGTGCTGACCGCGCTGATCGGCACGCCGCTGTTTCTATGGCTGTTGGCGGCCATGCATTCGCGTAAAAGGGCGCAGGATTGAGCGCGCGACTATCCACCAACGGCCTCGCATACGGGCATCCCGGGCGAACGCTGGGTCGCGACATTGACTTGAGCATCAATGCCGGTGAAGTGCTATGCGTACTCGGCCCCAATGGCAGCGGCAAAACTACGTTGTTTCGTACGCTGCTCGGTTTGATACCGGCGCACGCGGGCGAAATCACACTTGACGCCAAACCGCTCGCCGCACACACGCCCACTGAGCGCGCGAAATGCATGGCCTACGTGCCGCAAGCAGGGAGCAGCTATTTCGAATTCACGGTGCGTGAAGTGGTGTTGATGGGCCGCACCGCGCACCTTGGATTGTTTGATGCCCCAGGAACGAAAGATGTGTATGTTGCGGATGCGTCAATGGAAGAATTGCGCATTGGCCATCTTGCCGAAAAAAGCTTTATCAACATCAGTGGCGGTGAACGGCAGCTCGTATTAATCGCCCGCGCACTGGCGCAAGCCTCACCGCTTCTCATCATGGATGAGCCGACTGCGAACCTCGATTTCGGCAATCAGTTGTTGATACTGGATGAAATTCAGCGCTTGAAAGCGAGTGGCCGCAGCGTTATTTTTTGCAGCCACGATCCCGATCATGCGTTACGAACCTGCGGTCAATCGGCCGATCAAGTGCTGCTGTTGGACCACGGCAACGCGCTGGCGTGCGGTCGCGCGCAGGATGTCGTCACGCCGGAAAATCTTGCAACGCTCTATGGCGTTGGCGTGGAAATCATCGAAAGCCATTCCGGTGGGCAGCGGTTTTGCCGACCGGCGCATGTCGTTCCGAATAATCCATAGGGCAAATTCCATTTGACATGCGAGGCAGCGCTATTTTTTCGGGGTGAGAGACCATTTTGATGCGGCGAGAAAACATGCTGAATCAATTCTTTTCCCGTGAAATAGCGGATATGAAGATGACGCCAGACTGGATTCGGGAATCGTATGAGTGTTATTGACAAACTGGCTTGGCTGCAAATCAACGACAAGCAAGTTCTCGTTGCGCGCTCGAAAGGCAAAACCTTGTATTACCTGCCGTGTGGAAAACGCGAAGCCGGCGAGAGCGATGCGGCGGCATTGACACGCGAAATCAAGGAAGAAATTTCTGTGGACTTGCTGCCGGCAAGCCTCACGTTCGCGAACACGTTTGAAGCGCCGGCAGACGGCAAACCCGCGGGAACTCTGGTCAGGATGACGTGTTACTTCGCGGCGTTCAGCGGGCGCATCGCCCCCGCCGCGGAGATCGAGGAAGTGGCCTGGTTAACGCATGCCGATCGGCCAAAGTGTTCCGCGACTGCGCAACTCGTGCTCGACTGGCTGAAAGCCCAAGGCCACATCAACTAAATTCGTCCTACGACAAGCGACGATTCGCAAATCTCCCATTAACCGATTGCGAATCGTCCCGCATAATTGACTGCGCCTGCTTTTTGAATTGCCTGCACATGAAAGGAACACCACCATGAAAGACATGAGCCACTTGAGTATTCTCGACGGTGCGTTTCTTCATCTGGAAAGTCCCGAGGTTCCGTTGCATGTGGGCGGGCTTGCGTTATTTGAACCGCCGGCGGGTGACCATATCGATTGGTATGAGGCACTGAAGAAACACGTGGCGAGCCGCATGCATCTGGCGGCCGTGTTCACCAGAAAACTCGCGCTGATGCCGTTTGACCTGGCCAATCCGGTGTGGATCGCCGACGATGATATTGATCTCGATTACCATATTCGCTACGTGGTGCTACCAAAGCCGGGTACCATCGAGCAACTCGAGGCGATGGCGGCGCGATTGCATTCGAGCCTGCTGGATCGCAGCCGCCCGCTGTGGGAGTTTTATGTGATCGAAGGTCTGGCCGATGGCCGCATCGGTTTCTATACCAAGGTGCATCACGCGGCCGTCGATGGGCAGGCGGCGGTGGCCGTCGGCAATTCGGTTTTCGATTTGTCGCCTGAGCCGCGCCGCGTCAAAGCGCCGCGCGCGAAACGCAGTAGCCGCTATCAATTGGGCATGGCGGAATTGCTCAGTGAGGCAGTGGGCAATCAAGTCGGGCAACTGGCCGGGTTTGCGAAACTGGTGCCGCCGCTTGCGCGCGCGGCGATTCAGTCGATTTCACAATCGGCGAAATCCATGATTGCCGACCGACGCGCCTGCATTAAATCCAACACCAGCGTTGATACCCGTTTCAAATTCGCGCCGCCGACGCCGTTCAATA
>JAYTUX010000532.1:0-3198 GCA_043744315.1 Betaproteobacteria bacterium
TATCCGAATGAACTGTCCGGCGGCCAGCAACAACGCGTCGCAATCGCGCGCGCCATCGTCACCGACCCGACCGTGCTGGTGTGCGATGAACCGACGGGCGACCTGGACAAGCAATCCGCGAACGACGTGCTGGCGATGTTAAAGCAGCTCAATCGTGAGATGGGTAAGACCATCATCATGGTCACGCATGATGCGCACGCGGCTGAGGCGGCGAAACGGATGGTGCATCTCGAAAAAGGCGAGCTGATTGACGAACCGGTGATCGCGTGAACCTAGACAGTTTCGTTGATGCGATGAAAACAACGCCGGCAATTCTCGGCGGGCAACCAGCCGATTGCCCTGCCGGTGCCGTGCGCAAGACGATGGTCATCCTGAGTGCCAAATGTACTTCCTGAAACTCATCTTCAAAAACGTCTTCCGCGCCAAGCTGCGTTCGAGCCTGACTATTGTCGGGCTGGTGATCGCGATCCTCGCATTCGGCTTGCTGCAGACCGTGGTCGATGCCTGGTTCGCTGGTGCGAATGCGTCCTCGGCTGCGCGCATGATCACGCGTAACGCGATTTCGTTGGTGTTCCCGATGCCGGTTTATTACCGCGACCGCATCAAAGCCGTGCCAGGTGTGAAGGCGGTTGCGCATTCGCAGTGGTTCGGCGGCATTTATATCGAGCCGAAGAATTTTTTTCCGCAGTTCGCGGTGGACAGCGACAATTATTTTGAAATGTATCCGGAGTTTTTGATGAAGCCGGAAGAGTTGCTTGCCTTCAAACGCGATCGGCAAGGTGCCATCGTCGGCCGAAAGCTTGCGGATCAATACGGCTGGAAAGTGGGCGATGTGATCCCGCTGCGCGGCACGATTTTTCCCGGCAACTGGCAATTCACCATTCGCGCGATTTACGACGGCAAGGATGAGACTACCGTCACGCGCCAATTCTATTTTCAATGGAACTACATCAACGAATTTCTGATCAAGAAATTTCCGCGCCGCGCGGATCAGATTGGCGTTTTCAACATTGAAGTGACCGATCCGGGCCGAATCGCCGACATTGCCCGCGCAATCGATACCGAGTTCAAGAATTCGCTCGCCGAGACACTGACTGAAACCGAGAAATCGTTTCAGTTGGGATTCGTCGCGCAATCCGAAGCGATCGTGGTTGCGATCCGCGTGGTCTCATTTGTGGTGATCTTCATTATCATGGCCGTCGTCGCCAACACGATGGCGATGACTGCGCGCGAACGTTTGGCCGAATATGCGACGCTGAAGGCGCTGGGTTTCTCGCCGTGGTTCGTGGCGGCACTGGTGTTCGGTGAAGCGATGATGCTGGCGCTAATCGGCGCCGGCATCGGCATTTTATTGACGATTCCCGTCGCGCAGGGCTTCGCCGCCTCGCCGGCGGGCGCGCTGTTCGCGGTGTTCAAGGTCTCGCAGGCAACAGTGCTATTGCAAATTGCGTGTGCGCTCACGGTTGGTGTCGCCGCGGCGCTGGTGCCGAGTTATCGCAGCGCAAATATCAAGATCGTCGATGGCTTGAGGCATGTAGGATGAAGATTCCGTTCTCCTATATCTTTCGCAATCTCTGGACGAGGAAACTCACGACGGTCTTGACGGCGGGTGGCATGGCGCTGGTCGCGTTTGTGTTCGCGGCGGTGTTGATGCTCGACGCCGGTTTAAAAAAAACCATGGGCGGCACCGGCGAGATTGACAATGTCGTGTTCATTCGCAAATCGGCGGAGACCGAAATCCAGAGTGGTGTTTCGCGCGACCAGGCGTCGTTGATCGAATCGTTCCCGCAAATCGCGCGCGACACCGATGGCCGCGCGATGGTGTCGAAAGAAGCGGTGGTGCTGACCTCCCTTACCAAACGCGGTCAGGACAAACTTTCAAACATCGTCACGCGCGGCCTGCCGCCGATGGGTTTGACCTTGCGCCCGCAAGTGAAACTCGAGAAGGGCCGCATGTTTCGTCCGGGTTCGTCGGAGGTGATTGTCGGGCGCAATGTCTTCGAGGAATTTGAAGGTGTCGCGATCGGGCAATCGCTGAGATTCGCGCAACGCGAATGGCTGGTGGTCGGCATGTTCGATGCCGGCAAGAGCGCGTTCGACTCCGAAGTCTGGGGCGACAGTGAGCAATTGATGCAGGCGTTCCGGCGCGTCGGCTATTCATCGGCCATTGCGCGCTTGGCCGACAGCAATTCCTTCGAGACATTAAAGACGCAGGCCGAAGGTGATATCCGTTTGACGGTCGATGCGAAGCGCGAGCGTTTGTTTTATGAAGACCAATCGCGTGCGCTCTCGACGTTCATCACCATTCTGGGTTCGGTGTTGTCGGTGATTTTCTCGTTGGGTGCCATGATCGGCGCGGCAATCACGATGTACTCGGCGGTGGCGATGCGCACGGCGGAAATCGGCACGTTGCGCGCGCTGGGTTTTCGTCGGCCCGCGATACTTGCCGCGTTTCTGATGGAAGCGTTGTTGTTGGCGCTGGTCGGCGGATTGGCCGGATTGGTGTTTGCGTCGTTCCTGCAAGTGATCACGATTTCCACGCTCAATTTTCAATCGTTCTCGCAGCTCGCATTCGGATTTTTTCTGACGCCGGGGATCGTGGTGAAGACCCTGCTGTTCTCGCTGGTAATGGGTTTCGTCGGTGGATTTTTGCCGGCGATGGAAGCGTCGCGGTTGAAGATTGTGGATGCGTTGCGGGCGGCCTGAGTCGGTTTGAAACTCAAGCATTGACGGGCCTCTCCAGCCGCAAACACGCCAAACGCCGCTCCAGTTCTAGTGTCTTGCCTCAATACGCGGGTGATTGCTATCGCTCAACTTCGACGTTATCGATCAATCGCGTCGTGCCCAATCGAGCCGCCGCCAGCACCACCAGTGCACGGTCACCCGCTGTCGGCAATTGCAAATCGATTTGCCGACGCACCGTGATGTAATCCGGTTGCCAGCCCCGCGCGCGAAGATTATCGACGGCGCTACTTTCCAAGGCGGACAAATCGCGATCGCCATTAATAATCGCGGCGCGAATTTTCACCAATGCCGCATGCAATTGCGGTGCTTCGGCGCGCTCGCCGGGGCTCAGGTAGCCGTTGCGCGACGAGAGCGCCAGACCATCGTCTGCGCGCACGGTTTCGGCGAGGATCATTTCCACCGGCAGATTGAATTGCCGCACCATGTCGGAGAGCACGCGGCATTGTTGATAAT
>JAYTUX010000533.1:0-3189 GCA_043744315.1 Betaproteobacteria bacterium
TCACCGATGGCTTCTTTTTAATTGTGCGATAATTTTTTTTCTTTCCGTGCCCTGTCGATCATGCTTAGCGAAATCAAAGACGTCACGCAATACGAATCCGGCAAACATCGTCGCTGGTTTCAGGATGACTTTTTCGATTTATACACTTGGGAAACCTACAGCGGTGACATGCTCGGTTTCCAGCTTTGCTACGCAAAACTGGGCAAGGAGCGGGCGCTAAGATGGTCGCATGAATCGGGTTACCGGCATGAGGGTGTTGATGCACCGGAAGAAAAACCCGGTCGAGCAATGAGCGCCATGTTTGTCGCCGACGGTGTGTTCGATCCTAGCGGCATTGCGGCGAGATTTGAAGGGGCGTCGATTGAAATGCCCGCGCGTATCAAGGATTTTGTCCTCGAAAAAATTCGCGGTTACGCTCAGCAACCATAGACCAAACCCCAGCATCGGCGGGCGTTTGCAGGCAAAAGTGCTCTGCCCGCCGCGCCAATATTGGGGAGTTCCTTTGTTGATCGCAGAAAATCCGTTTACGCTGAGCCTGTCGACGCGTTGCGCTGCGGAATCCACATTCACTCAAAGAGTCCACATGCAAAGGAAATCCTTCGCCGCTTTTTTTCTGATGTTGCTCACCAGTTGCACCACGTTGCCGTTTCTGAGCGGCGAGGTACGGCTGTCCGCTGACGAGCTCACGCAAAAAATGGCGAAGAAATTTCCGCTGGAAAAAAGTGTCGGCGGATTGCTCGATATTACGCTGGCGAATCCGCGCGTCGATTTGTCGGAAGCCGACAACCGCATCACCACCCTCTTCGATACGTCGGTGAAGTTACCGCTGACCAACAAGCGCCTCAGCGGATCGTTGAAGGTTTCGGGCCGGCCGGATTATGTGCCGGAAACCCGCACGTTATTTCTGCGCGACGCACGCGTCGATCAAATCCGGATGGATAGCATGCCGGATGGTTTGTCGGCAGCACTCGCCAAGACCGCCTCGGTACTCGCGCGTGACGTGCTTGAAGATAAACCGCTGCACACGTTCAAGGCCGAGGATTTCACCCGTTTCGGCGCGCAGTATGTCCCCGAGCGAATCATCGTGCGGGGCGATCTACTGGTGTTGCTGCTTAAGCGATAGCGGGTACACCCGCACCCGTATAATTCACTCTGCCAATCCACCACGCCCCCGGAACATTCTTGGATATCCCACTGCTGGTCAAAGCGCTGATTCAAGGCATTGTCGAAGGTCTCACCGAATTTCTGCCGATCTCCTCGACCGGTCATTTGATCGTCACCGGCAGTCTGATGAATTTTCACGACGAGAAGGCGAAGGTTTTCGAAATCGTCATTCAGGCCGGCGCGATTCTTGCCATTTGCTGGGAATATCGCGAACGCATTGCGTCCACCTTTCGCGGTTTGTTCAGCGAGCAAAAGGCACAGCGTTTCGCGCTCAATATTTCCATCGCGTTTGTACCGCTCGCGGTGCTGGGGTTGACGTTCGGCAAAGATATCAAGGCGGTGTTGTTCAAGCCGGTGCCGGTGGCGATGGCGTTTATCATCGGCGGCGTCATCATCTTGTTTGCCGAGCGCTGGTACCGTACGCGCGCCGTAGTGCAATCGTCGCAACTATTGAAGCCGACGAAGCCGATGATCGAATCGGTCGACGAATTGTCGCCATTGGACGCGTTCAAGCTCGGGCTTGCACAATGTGCCGCATTGATTCCGGGTACCTCGCGTTCGGGTGCTACCATCATCGGCGGATTATTTTTTGGGTTGTCGCGAAAGTGTGCGACCGAGTTTTCGTTTTTTCTCGCGATCCCGACGCTGCTCGCGGCGACCTTTTATCAACTGTGGAAAGAGCGCGCTTTGTTGTCTGCCGCCGACATTCCGATGTTTTCGGTGGGCTTCGTGGCGGCGTTCGTCTCCGCATTCCTGTGTGTGCGCTGGCTACTGCGCTATATCGGCAGCCACGATTTCACGCCGTTCGCGTGGTATCGCATTGCGTTTGGTTTGATCGTTCTCGGCACCGCCTGGAGCGGTACGGTCAATTGGGTGCAAAACTAGTTACGCGCCAAAATCAGCGCGACGAGAAATCAGCCTTTGATCCACGGCGCGCGCCGACCGACGCACTTTTCCAGAATGTCCATTTCCTGATCGGTGTGGGTCTCGAAGGGCGCGGACAAGAAATAATTGCCGTCGGTCGGGACTTTCGAACTGATCAAGCGCGGATTGTGATGGCTGGCTTCAACGATTTCACGCTGGTTGGGCGCTTCGGCGACGTTGATTTCGGTCGTTCCCCAGCAGGTGCAAAAGTAGGTGCCGGTACCGCGCGTTTCAAGATAGACGCCCGTGCCTCGAATCCCAATGGTCGCGTTGGCATGGACCAGGCGGGCTGATGTGCCGCGCTTGAACGTGGCGACTAGTGCACCGGTGAGTAGCCGTATCAGGCCATATACCGCACCATAGGCCTCTTCTTTTGGCCGCTCGACCACGAGTTCGCTACGGCTTCGCAGCATGAACGCGGAATTGCCAATCACAAACACCAGATATCCATCGCTGCCGGTGGTGACGGTATCGCCCGCTACTATCACGGAATCAAAGGTGGCCGGCTTGCCGTTGATCTTCACGTTGCCGCGCAGATCGTGGATCAACCGGTCGGCGGCGGTGGCCGGGAAAGGCAGCAGTAAACCGGCGGTGCCCGCAATCGTCGCGCCAAGAAACCGGCGGCGGCTGTTGCAGGCGATGTCACCCAGATAGTTGCTTTCAAGCGCATCTCGAAACAGAGTGGTTGACTTCATGATGCGTGGCTCGCGCGATCGACCAAAAATTTACACCGGCAACTTGCCGTGTATATGCGTGCGGATCATCGCAAGTAATTGCTCTTCCTGATACGGTTTGCCCATGTACTCGTTTACGCCCAGTTCAAGGGCGCGATTGCGGTGCTTGTCCGCGGTACGGGAGGTGATCATGATGATCGGAATGTGTTTCGTCTTCGCGTCCGCGCGCACGTTGCGCGCGAACTCGAATCCGTCCATGCGCGGCATTTCAATATCAAGCAGGATCATGTCGGGTTCGATATCCTGCAATTGCTGAAGACCGTCGACGCCGTCTTTCGCCGTCGCCACTGCAAAGCCTTCGCGCGTGAGCATGCGGCTGGTAATTTTTCGCACGGTCAACGAATCATCGACCACCATCACCAGCGGC
>JAYTUX010000534.1:0-3187 GCA_043744315.1 Betaproteobacteria bacterium
CGATCCCAGCCGACCGCGTCCGCCGGATTTGTCTTCGTAGAGAATGGTGCGCCCATTCGGCGAAAAACTCGGGCTGTCGTCGAGCGGACCTTCGGTGAGTACATTTACCTGGCCACTCGCAAGCTCCAGTGTCGCGATGCGAAGTCTGCCCGCGTCGCGATTGACGAACGCCACCAACTTACCATCCGGGCTCATGCGCGGATTGGTGTTGTTGCTGCCTTCAAAGGTCAATCGGCGCGGCGTGCCGCCGATTGCGGGCACGATATAGAGCTGTGCGCCACCGGAACGCTCAGACACAAATATGATGTCCTTGCCGTCGCCGGTAAACGTTGCGTTCAAATCCATGCTGGTGCTTTCCACCACGCGTAGCGCATCGCCACCGGTGACAGGAATGACATAGATCTGTGCGACCGAATCCTTCGACAACGTCACCACCAATTGCCTGCCATCGGGCGACCAGTTTGGCGCGTAATTATCGCCCCTGAAATTCGCCACCAGCGTGCGCTTGCTGGTCACCAGATCCTGGACGAAAACCGAAGACTTACGATTCTCGAACGACACGTACGCGAGTTTGGTGCCATCTGGCGACCACTTGGGCGAGCGAATCGGCTCGAGCGAGGAGAGGATCGATTGCGGGTTGTAGCCGTCGGCATCGGCGACTTGCAAATCGAAGCGATTGCCGCGCTTCAGTACGTAGGCAATGCGGGTGGAGAAAATACCTTTTTCGCCGATCAGTTTTTCATAGATTTCATCCGATATCTTGTGCGCGGTGCCACGCAATTGCGAGGCCGCCGCAATGTATGAAAACATCGCCAATTGGCTTTGCTTGGCGACATCGAAAACGCGCACGCGAATTTCATAGCGGCCGTCGAGCTGCACAAAGATGCCGCCAATCACCAGCGCCTCGGTACTGCGGCTGGTCCAATCAAGGAAGTTCACTTCCGAAGGTTCGGTCGGCAACTTGGCAACACCCACGACATTCACCAATCGGAACAGGCCGGTATTTTTCAGGTTGTCGGATATCACTGGTGTGATATTTTGCGGCGCGCTGGTTTCGTTGGCGAAGGGAACGATCGCGATCGGCACCTGACGTCCACCACTGGTGGTCACGTCGATGGTGAGCTGCGCGTGCGCGACGAGGTGTGTTGCGGCCAGGAGTGTCGCCGCCATGTGCCAGAAGAGCTTTTGAACGTGGATGCGGTTTTGAGTCATGTTCCAAATTCTGTTGGTGAGATTGATTTGTTAGCCAATTGTTCACTACTAACCGTTCGCCCTGAGGTATCGAAGGGCGCTTTGAGCGCCCAGCCCTTCGATACCTCAGGGCGACCCGTGACTATCTAAACCTGTTTGAGTCTCGCTATCGTTCGTGTTCGATATTGAGATTAAGTTCACGCCGGCTACCAAATAGATCGGCTATTTCGGGCAGGGGCCATTGGCGGATGCCGTTGATCGCGCGCTCGACCGCTTCATCATACACACGGTTGCCAGAGGGCTTCGTCACCGCGACATCAAACACGACGCCATTCACCAGCAAGCGTACGCGCACGGTCAGTACCGGCTTGCCGGTGACGGTATCAGGGATATTGGCGCGATTGCGGATCAGGCTGGCGATCTTGTCGGCGTAGTCCCGCTGTGCGGCACCGCGGGATGCGCTAACCGCCGCATCGCGTGCCGCTTGGTCGGCCTTGGCTTTGTCGTCGGCGGCCTTGGCGGCTTTTTTCTGTGCCTCTTCCTCTTTGCGTTTTTTGTCGAGATCAGCCTGCTTGGCTTTTTCGGCGCGCTCGCGTTCGACTTTTTCGCGTTCGGCTTTTTCCTGTTTTGCCTTTAATTGAATATCCGCTTTAGTCGGCTGTGGCGGCAGGGCTTTTTCAATCGGTGGCGGTTCAATGACTTTCTTGACTTCAGGCTCCGGTTCCGGAGGTGGCGGTTCCGGTTCGGGTGCATTGCGGATCGACGGCAGTTGATCCCATAACTCCGCCATTACCTGGTCGGGATGCTTGACTTGCCAACTCACGCCAAAAACAATTACGCTAAAAAAGGCCGCGTGGACAATCATCGCGAGCAAGGCCGCCGGGAGTTTGCCAGGTTCGTCGCGTGCCACGCGCGGCAATTGCCGGGGCAAATGAGGCATGCGTGGTGGAAGTGCGGCGGCCATGTTTCCCGAGTTATTTCGCCAGCGGTTTCGTCAACAAACCGACACGCTTAATCTTGCCGCCTTGCAACACGTCGAGCACGCGCACCACGTCTTCATATTTGAGATTTCGGTCAGCCGAAATTACCACCGCCTGATCGGGGCGGTTGGCTTGAATCGCGCGCACGGCCAGCAACAATCTATCTCGCGTGACGGCCTGCTCCTGGCCGCCTTGTTGCAAGTCCACCAGCACGATGCTGCCGTCCTTGCGGATTTTCACTTCGAGCGGCGCGATGGTTGGTGGGAGCGATTGGCCCACGCTGGGCAGATCTATCTCGCCGGGCTGGTAATGGGCGGTCACCATGAAAATAATCAGCAGTACCAGCATCACATCGATGTAAGGCACGACGTTGATTTCCGCCATGGATTTGCGGGGGCGTCTCACCGCGGAATGGCTCCGGGCCTTGCAAGCGAAGGCCTAGTATTCACGGTCATCTTCAGCCATTTTCGAACTGAACGCCCCGCCAGTGCTAGAGTTTGTGATTTGAAATCCATACTGCTAATGCGTCGCCTGCCGCTGCAGGATGTTGGTGAATTCTTCCATGAAACTCTCGTAGCGGTTCGCAATGCGATCAATCTCCGCCGTATAGCGGTTGTAGGCAATCACGGCGGGGATGGCGGCGAACAAACCGATGGCGGTTGCGATCAACGCCTCTGCAATCCCCGGCGCCACTTGCGCGAGCGTTGCCTGTGCAACGTTCGACAGCCCGCGAAACGCGTTCATGATGCCCCACACGGTGCCCAGCAGACCGATATAGGGGCTGACCGAGCCGACTGTCGCCAAGAATGACAAGTGCGCCTCAAGGTAATCCAACTCACGCTGAAAGGTGGCCTTCATCGCCCGCCGCGTGCCATCCATCAGTGCGCTGACGTCCGCACCCGCACGGCTTTTCAATTTCAAATATTCCTTGAAGCCGGACTCGAAAATTTTCTCCATCCCAGCCGGTTCGTATTCGCCGGAATTCGCCCGCTGGTAAAGCCCCACCAAATCCGAGC
>JAYTUX010000535.1:0-10897 GCA_043744315.1 Betaproteobacteria bacterium
CCAAGGTTAGCGGCCCCCGCCTGATTGTTGGCCACCTGATTGAACGATTTCAAATACGGCATCTTGCGCACCGCTTCGCGCGCGTCACGTACCGCCTGCGCCGGCTCTATCGCGTCAATCTTGATGAGGCTCGCCAGCAGATGCGGCAGCGGATCGTGGCTATCAAGCTCGATCACTCTATCGAGTTCCTGCATGGCGCGGTCCGCTCGCTCCATTCGGTAGTACGCAACCGCCGTGTACAAATGCGCGCGCGCATAACGCGGCTCGATCAGACTCGCGCGCAGCAGCGCATCGAGCGCGGCATCGTTGTCGCCGCGCTTCAATTCAAGGATGCCTTTGCCGGTGAGCATGACAACGTTGTCGGGTTGCAGCGCGAGCGCCTTCTGAAAACTTGCGTCGGCAATTGAGTAGTCGGAGGTCGCGGTTTGCAAACTGGCGAGTTCGCTCCATGATGAAGCCGACTTCGCGTCGAGCTGCGCCGCCTTTTCAAGGTATGTACCGGCGAGCCCGAAATTGTCGCGTTCGGTTTCAATCGCACCGAGGCCCAGCCACGCGCGCGCATCACTCGGTACCAGCGCAACCGCTTTTTCATAGGCAGCAGCCGCTTCCGCGCCGACGCCATCGAACCGCGCGACATCCGCCTTCGCCAGCCACGCCTCCAGATTGGCCGGATTGCGGCGCAGTGCGTCGTCGATATGGCGGCGCGCACCGACCGAGTCGTCTTGCATGAGTGCGAACTGCGCGAGCGCTACATCGATACGCTCGTCCATCGAAAATTTCGTCGCCGCGTCGAGCAAGGTTTGTCGGGCCTTCGCGGATTCGCCGTTGTACAACTGAAAATCCGCAAGCAGCAGGCGCGCCGAGGCGGAATCGGTCGAGGCATTTGTGACGGCCGTCGTGAGACGCGCTAACGCCGCGCCAAGTTGCTGATCACCGACCAATGCCGCAACAACCTCGTAATCCCGCTTTGCGTCTCCCGACAAATTTGAATCGCGATAACGACGCGCGTCGATCGTCCGCGACGACACCCACTGAATGCGATCGCGCGGATTAATAATTTGAATCTTCACCGGCGCACGGCCCTGTTGCGCACTTGCCTGCTCGTTCTTGCCGACCAGCACGCCCCCCTGCTCGTTTGAAAATTCCACCTCGCCGTTGAACACCGTCACCGTCGAGCGGCCATCGGGTTCAACAACAATTTCCCACTCGGTGCCGCGAATCGATGCGAGCGCACTCGGCGTCTGCACTTGCAAGCCCCCGGGCGAGGTCTTCGATTGCATCCAACTGCGTCCCGCGTTCAGATTGAGGACGGTTTTCTTGTCCTTGTCCGCCGCGATTTCTTTTATCTGCAGCATGCTGTTTTGCGCGAGGCGATACTGCGTGCGGTCGGGGAACAGCAATGCCATCTTTGACGAATCACCTGTGCGCACCAGGTTGGACGGAAACAATTGCTGCTTGACATTGGCGGTGCGCCAGTCAATTTGCTGCGCCTCGCGGAATTCGCCTTTGCCTTCGAGACTGACGATTTCGGCGGAAGGGGGCAAGGCCGCAAGAGTCATTGTGGAAATTGCAAAGCTCATCGCCATTGCAAACCACGCGACCACGCGCATCGCGCGACGACCTCCATTTCTTTGTCCAGCGTAAGGCCGGAATGGAGGTTTAGCACCAACCACTGTAATGCTGATTACCAAGGCTGCTCCTCACTCCCTGCGACACTCATATGGTTAGCGGAGCGTCGCCAAAATTGTTTGCCTGACCGCGAAAGGTTTGCAATGTTTACGAATACGGCCTCGCAAAATGAACTATCTATGCATTACTGCGAAAGTTTCATTGTAAACACTCTATGGCAACACCAACCCTGCTCGCGCCTTCACGATGGACGTATCTCCAGTATTGATACTGCCGGATGCATTCAGATCAAACTTGAAATTTGCGCCGTGGGTTGCCTGCCCAACGCGCGCCTTCACTGCACTGATGTCGCCAGAATTGATCGAACCAGAACTGTTCACGTCGCCCACCAGAAAACCGAGCGAAGCTTGCGCCGGTGTGCTGCCATTTACATTTGTCAGCGTAACCGTTGCACGTCGGTTGTCGGGAATATTCCACACCGTCACCACAACTTCATTGCCCGAATAATTTGCCGCCGCCGAACCAAGTGGTGTGACGCCGACACCGCCTACTGAACTCACCGGCCCATTGAACTGAAAAACAATCTTGTGCCCGCCGCCTAAAAAACGCGGCTCAACCGTCACCATATCTGTGATGGATTGCATAAGATCGATTGGCAATTCGAAGGCACCGGTGGCACCGTGGATTTTGCGTGACCGCGCTCCGATCAACGCAAAAGGTATCGAAGCCGCAGGCGATACATTTACGCCGGTGGACGCGACGCTCGTTCCCGCCGCGTTGGCAGCCGTCACGGAACATGTGTAAGTAGCACCGTTGGTGAGCCCGGTTACGATGATGGGAGGGTAATAACCACTGACGGTGACAGGACCAGGGACACAGGTTGCGACGTAGCTCGTAACTACCGCACCGCCGTTATTTGCGGGTGGTGAAAACGTGATCGACGCCAACCCATTTCCCGCGATCGCATTGATCCCAATCGGTGCATCGGGCGCGCTCGGTAGCACCCCCGTCCCACTCAGCATGATTGCGTGGGGACTTCCTGCGGCATCGCTACTGATGACTATCATGCCGTTTCGAGTGCCCGCCACGGTTGGCACGAAAGTCACCAATAGACTGCAACTATTGCCACTGCCCAAACTACTGCCACAATTGTTTATCAACGCAAAATCGCCACTCGCGGAACTCCCCACAAAATTGAGTGTGGCGTTTCCGCTATTGGTGACGTTGACCATCTGTGATGCACCGACGGAGCCCACATATTGAGCCGGAAAATTCAGAGAAGTCGAACTGAGGGTAACGAGTGGCGCCGTAGTGACAGGCTGTTGCATTGTTGTCACCGAGAAAATACCCGTGACGCCACCAATATTGAGCGTCGCATCGCGTTGTGTGCCGTAGTTCGGCGACGAAACCAGTTGCAACGTCACGCTGTCTCCGCTGTTGACATTGCCTGAATTTGCCGTGTAAGCGCCAATGTTGATGCGGTAGCTGCCATTGGTAATGCTGATCGGTGCAGAAACAAAATTTGCACCACCCAGCAATATGGTGTTTGAGGTTCTTGCTTCATTCAATCCGGCCCCTGTTTGTGCATTGAACGTGAACGGGTCAGGGGTAGTGGTGACTGGCGCAGGCGCAAAAGTCGCGGTGACCATCTTGACACCATCCATGGTCACCATGCACGTAGTCGTCCCGGTGCATTCACCACTCCATCCGGCAAATGTACTGCCCATCGCGGGAACCGCGCTGAGGCTGACGGGAGTCCCACTTGCATAATCCTCGCTGCAATCCATGCCACAAGCGATCCCCGTTGGATTGCTGTTGACGATACCGGTTCCCATGCCGTCCTTTGAAACCGTGAGGGTGTAATTGGTGACGCTCGCTTGCCCCGTCGTCACGCAAAACGGACTGGTGACGCCACTGATGTCAACGGTCGCACACGTTTGCGTGTTGGGCGCTGGCGAAGACACGACTTGAGCGGCAACGCTATCACCTTGAAGGATCAGCCCCACGCTCGGCACAAAGGGACCATTGTTAATGCGGTAATTGCCGTTGGTTATACTGATCGGCGCTGCGACAAAATTAGCTCCGGAAATTATCAACGGGCTTGATGTGACAGGCACATTTAGCGCGACCCCGGTTTGCGGGACAAAACTGAACCCACTCGGTGTGGTGCAGGCCTGCAATTCGCCAATGGTGAGCACGCTGCGATTCGTGCCTCCACTAAGCATCGTTGAAGGGCTTGTGCCATAACCGACAAAGAAAGTGGTGCCTTGCAAAAGAGCCGTGCTGACACCATTGAGTACCGCTACCGAAGCCCCTTGAGCGCTTAATACGCCGGTTAGGTAGGCCTGCAGCGAGTCTGCGGTGGTTGCGACGAGTTGCCCCGAGGAATTGAGTTGGGCAAGTACGCAGGAGCCCGATGCAAGCGTTGCTGTTGCAATTGCCGCCGACCTGATTCCCTTGGACGATGAAGAAGCTGAACTCGCGGAAACGGACTGCACCAAATTTGCGGGGGCCAATGCAAATACATATGTCTTGGCGGTTGTGCCAACGTCCTGCGCGCGATAAAGAATGTTGGCGGTGACGTTATTGGCCGTGGTGGTGGTCGCGACGGCCAGAAAGGCGGGGATCTTGTCGGCTGGAATGACTTTGGCAATTGCAGGCTTGAGGTCGAGGTACCAGTCGTTAGCTGCAACGGTGCCGGTGCCGTTTTCGTGACGCACGAAAACTGGCCTGTTGCGATGAGCTAGCGTGCCATCGCCAAGTTGGCCAGAAAAATTTTCGCCCCATGTCTGGACCGTGCCATCAGTTCTAATGGCGATGGAGAACGCCCCTCCCGCCGCCATTGAGGCATAGCCTGTGCCGCCGATGACTTGCACCGGAGTATTCGTCTCGTTTGTTGAGCCATTGCCGAGCCGTCCGTCAAAATTTGCCCCCCACGCCCACAAAGTTCCATCAGCGCGAATCCCGAGCGTGTGGGTGCCTCCAGCACTTACTGAAATGTAGCCTGTACCCACCTGCATTGGGTCATTGTGCTCGACCCTACTGGCTCCATTGCCAAGGTTGCCAAACCAATTATTTCCCCATCCCCACAAACTGCCGTTGTTTTTCACAGCCATCGTGTAATTGCCGCCCAGTGCAACAGAGCTGTAGCCTGTTCCTACGAGAACCGGGCTGAGACGGTTGATTGAAGTGAAATCTCCCACTGACCCAAATGGATTGTTCAAGCCCCACCCCCATAACGACGCATCGTTCTTGATCGCAAGCGTGTGGACAGCATTCGCGCCGATGGCTACGGCGCTGAACCCCGTACCAATTTGAACCCGACTGGTTCGCTGGATGTTCGTCCCATCGCCAAGTTGTCCGACGCCGTTTCCTCCCCACGCCCAAAGCGTGCCATCCGCCTTAATGGCGACGGTGTGGTAAGCGCCCGCAGAAACCGACTTGAATCCAGTGCCGATCATGACAGGACTGCTACGAGAGGTGGTTGTGCCGTCGCCGAGTTGGCCATTACTATTGCTACCCCATGTCCACAAACTACCGTCAGTCTTAATGCCAGCCGTATGGTTGCCGCCACCTGCCACTGCGCTGTAGCCGGTGCCTACAATAATGGGGATGGTTCGCAATGTCGTCGACCCGTCGCCCAATTGTCCGCTATCGTTCTTGCCCCACGCCAGGAGAGTTCCATCGGGTTTAATGATGAGCGCATGGCTCCCACCAGCCGCCACCGTGCCAGCTGCCGGTATTACGTTAACAAGGTTGCTCGCTGGCGTGGCGGTGGTTGCCTGGCTTTGCGCTGAGCAATTTCCCGCGGCATCACATGCCGCCACGGTGTAGCCAAATGGCGTCACACCAAGAGGGCCATAACTCGTCAAATTGCCTAACGTCGCGACTAGAATTCCATCACTGTATAGCTTGTAGCTGGTAACAGCGACATTATCGGTGGAGGCTGCCCAAGAAAGGCTGACCTGATTGGCGCTGAAAGGCGAAGCGGTAAATCCGGTCGGTACTGTCGGCGGTTGTGCATCGGCGAGGATGCCGGAAACTCGCACATAGTCCAGTTGATGGGAATGTCCTGTGAAATATCCTAATGAGTGAAACTGAATTTTGTTTATGGGAAACCTATTACCTGGCGGCAGCGTCCCTAATATGTCTATCGATCCATCCCCGCCAAGATCAAGTTTGACGACCCCCGTTTCACTGTCATATTCAATGATCGATACCATCCACTGATCGTAGTAATTTGCGGATTGCAGATTGCTCGTCGCAAAACAGGAGTTTGAAGACGCCCGAATTACAACGGTCGTCGCATTCCAGCAGGCACCCGCGTTGGGCTGCAAGGAATCGTAATTGGGCCAACGCACCTCAAAATTGCCATTTGCAGGGTCGATGCTTTCAAACATTATTCCGCCCGCAAAGTTTCCGGCAGCGTGTAACTTGTGCCTGACTTCGAGCCGAATTCGTTTTAAGGGACTGAAATTTGTAAACAACAGGGTGGCTTTGTCTGTCACATTCTGCTGAATGTCGGCAATTCCGTCGTGGACACTTACCGGGTCGATGAAATAGTTCCAGATTTGCGTATTGAGTGTAATCCCGTTGAAATCGTCGCAGAAGACCAAGTTTGGAGTCGCTGGTGAATTCGCACACGAGCCTATCGTTGGTGGAGTCGCCGTGAAGCTCGCCGTAATATTCACAGCCGATGTTGGCATGTTGAAAATGCACGGGTTGGTGCTAGCACAGCCCGAATAGCCACTCCATCCACTGAACGTATAACCGCTGTTGGCAGTGGTTTGAAGAGAAACTTGCGTGCCCGCCGGTACCGATGCCGAACACGTGGCACCACAGTTGATCGCGCCCGACGCGCCCGTGATCACGCCATTCGCGGCGGTCACGGTCAACGGGAAGATCGTTTGTGCTGGCGCAGAGGCGACATACAATTCAGCGGACGATGTGATCGAACCAAAAGTGCCTTGCGCAATTTGTCCACCTACTAACAATACATCGCCGTTTCCAAGGCGAGTGGCAGAGTGGGCGTAACGAACGCTCGCCATGTTGCCCGCAGTCAAACTAAACGTACCGGTTACTGGATCAAATATCTCAGCCGAGCGCAAAAAAGCGGCACCATCGTAACCACCCGCAACAATCACCCGACCATCGAGGAGGAGTGTCGCTGTCGCGCCGGTTTTTGCGATGCTCATGTTTCCGGTAGCGGCGACAGTTCCTGTTGCAGGGTTATAGAGGTCTGAAGCCATCAAGAACGCGGTTCCAACGAACGACTGCCCACCCGCGAATAGAACCTTGTTGTCTGACAAGAGCGCGGAACCAAAGTGCGTGAGGCGCGGCGCATTCAAATTCGCGGAATACGTAAAAAGGCCAGTTGCTGGATCGTAAAGCTCAGTTGAGGCCAAGGTACCACCGTCCTGCTGGCATCCGCCTGTAACCAAGACTTTGCCTGAGTTGAGTGTCGTCGCTGAAAACCAGATTCTTGGACTATTCATGCTGCCCGTCGGTGTAAATAGCCCGGTGACCGGATCGAAGACTTCCGCAGAGTTGAGATATATTGAAACACCGACCACTTCGCTATAGTAGCCGCCGGCAATGAGTACCTTGCCGTTCGCAAGCAAGGCTGCGATGTGATCGGCTCGTTTTACGTTCATGCTTCCAGTCGCCGTAAAGGTGCCCGTCGCCGGATCGTAGATTTCTGCCGAAGCAAGCCAATGCCCTGTTTGCCACGCATCCACCCCGCCAACAAGCAGCACCCTGCCGTCTGCCAGCTTGGTCGCCGTGTGGCCGCCGCGACCAGTCGTCAGATTGCCTGTGGGACTGAATGTGCCGCTGACGGGGTCATACAGTTCTGCAGTATTGAGTCTTGGGGCAGTATTTGCGCTATTGTCCCCTCCCGCAATGAGCACTTTGCCGTTTGAGAGCAATGTGGCGGTATGCCCTAGTCGCGGCGTTGACATACCTCCAGTGGCGACGAACGTCCCCGCCTCTGCATGGTTGGCAGTGCCAAAACCGAGCGCCATCACAATTGACGTCGCGGCGACAATCGTCTCGCAGCAAGCACCAAAACAATGTCGGCGACCCGCGCCGACGAATGCGGCATACACGCTGGCCAATAAAGTTTCCTTTGTACGCGAGAAAAAACCCATCGTCGTCGCCTCCCAGCGCGGCATGCAAGTACACCAATGACAAATCATGCCATGTTGACGGATGTTTCGAGTTGTTATGTCCATGTTGACCGTACAGACCGGGCCTTGGTTTGTCAATGAACGGCGGCACAAAATGCGAGTTCCCTTAAGGCCTGTTTTAGAATTAGTCCCGACCCAGCGCAGATAGATCAGCATTCCCAAACAATGGCAACGAAGTTGAAAATACGAATTGACGATGCATTGGCGCGCGAACTCAAGTGCGTTGCGGCGGCCACAAATCGTCCGGCGACGGATATCGTGCGAGAGGCGCTACGCTGCCAATTTGCGCTCGCGCGTATCGACTCCGTTCGCGGGGAAGTGAGGCGACTGGCCGAGCAACGCGGCTTTCTGACTGATGAAGATATATTCAAGGCGGTCTTTTGATGGTGTTGCTCGCGAAAATTGTGCTGCTCAGTGCGGCTGCGATGCGCTCAATCCACAAGCATGGGCTTGCAGAAACGCACTGTAGTCAGACGCACACAAACATCTGAGCCGCGATTCAACTCCCGCGATCCTTTCAAAATCCCGATCATCGTGTGGTAGCGATACCCGGTGCTCAATTGCGATGCGTGCGACAAGACAATCATGCGGGCTCCTTGGCGTGACGCCGCGTTCGCGGCAACGCATGTAGAGCTGCGCCGCCGCCCATGTCTCGATGGGGTGGGCGGGATTGAGGAATGGCAGTGTGCGGAAGTGATTCATGAGTTTGGTGAAATGCGCCGGTGTGGACGCACCTTGCAGAATTTCCTGATAAATCACCGCAGTGAGCGCCGCCTCTCGCTGCCGCAGCAATTCGTGGAGCGCGCGTGTCTGCCGCGTCTTCTCATCACGCAGCAGATCAATCCAGACTGAACTGTCAACGAGGACTACGGCGCATGCCCATGCGCGAACGCACGGCACGCACGTCGTAATCCGTCGCGATCATGTCCTTTCCCACCAAATCGAGGATGTCTTTCTGTTTGGCCGACGTCACCAAATGTCGCAACGCAAGTTCCACCACTTCACGCTTTGTCTTCGCGCCGGATAATTTCATCGCGTCCGCCACCAATTGGTCATCAATCACGATGTTCATTCGCATTTACGTCTCCATGCATGTACCGTAATCACTGATGCGCGGCGAAATAACGAGTTATTTTGAAAACGAAGAGCCCCTACTGGTGAGCGTTTTGGGGTGAAAGGCCGTGAAGCACCGCGCTGGTGCTTGTGTTTTCGCCTTCTGTCGATTGGAGAAATTAATTCGGTTTTTTTGCGCTAGCACTGTCAGCCTGACCGACGCGAAGGATCACGTGATGACGAGATCCTTCGCTTTGCTCAGGATGACGGCAGTTGCAGGTGGGAAACGAAAAGATCAACTACCGCGTGCCGAAATTACTTTCTCAAAACCGCTGCCTTGTAATCGCCACCTGCCGGTTATTGGGCAGCGTCAACGTCGCATTGGCCGCATCCTGAAACACGATCGTCACCGGCCCCACATTGCTGTTGATCACCACCGGCTTCTTGTACGGCCCCGTCAGCGTCTGGCCGTTAGCCACCTGCAGCCAGGTGCTTGAGAATGACTGCGGCGTCGTCATCGGGTTCTGCGTCACATACCACACCGAGCGTCCGTCGGTTTCATACATGTAGCCGGCGATGAAGGCGAAGTTGTTCTTGAACTCCATGAAGTAGCCGCGCCCGTCTTCGGCCGGGTTCCACCACCAGCCGTTCTCGGGTACAAAGCTCGGTGTGGTGCCATTGCCGGAGCCGATGACGTCGTCAAAACGCACAATCGGGATCGAACCGCCCGGCCAGATCAGTGTGCCATTGCGGGAGTCCGTGAATGACAGCGTGATGGTCCCCGGCGACGTCGGCGGCGATGGGGCTTTGTAGTCGCCGGTGAGTGTCTGGCCATTGGCGACTTGATACATCGCGCCGTTGAAAAAAGATCCATCGAGCGCCACCGGCCCCGGCGAGACGATCCAGGTGGCGTGGCCGGTATCGTCGTAAAGATAGCCGGACATGAACAGATTGTTACCGCGTACTTCAATGCCAAAGCCGCGCCCGTCCTCCGCTGCATTCCACCACCAGCCGGTTTGCGGGGCTTGGGGCTGGCAGGTCTGGGTGCCGGGGACAGCGACCACACTCTTGTTGATCCCACCGTTGATCATCGTCGTCGATGTCGTGCCGTAGCCGACATAGAACACGGAGCCGGACAGCAATGCAGTGGAAACGCCATTGAGTACGCTGACCGACGCACCCTGGGTTGTCAGCACGCCCGTAAGGTAGGCCTGCAAGGTACCCGACGTGGCGGCAGTTAGCTGACCGGACGCCGTGAGCTGCGCCAGCACGCATGGCAGCGGTGTGTCGGTGGATGCCGCTGCTGCGTTGGCACGCGCGACCGGGCCTTTGTGATTGGTCATCGCGTCAGCCGATACATTCATGACCTTGCTGGCGGGCGCCAGCGCAAAAACATAAACGCTGCCGGTTCGACCAATATCCGCAGGACGAAATTGAACATTCGCCGTGATCGACGCGTCCGCGATGCTACCGGAAGTGACGACCGGGAAAACCGGAATTCGGTCAGATGAAATCGTTTTGCCGATCGCGGGATCCAAATCCAGGAACCAATTGTTGGCGGCAACGCTACCGGAACCGGTTTCGCGCAGCACGATCGCGCCGTTGGCCCGGGGCGCGACCGTGCCGTCGCCCAATTCACCGGATGAGTTTTCGCCGACCGACAAGACGATGCCATCGTTTTTCAGCAGTAGTGAATGTGCCCTGCCGGCCGCAACCGCAGTGATACCCGAGAGGCCACTGATGATTGTCGGGGTCAGGCGCCGCGCGCGTGTCGCATCGCCCAATTGGCCGCCGCCATTTTCGCCCCAGGTCACCACACTGCCATCGTTTCGCAGCGCAAGCGCATGCAATCCGCCGGCCGCGATGGCGACAATTCCCGTCAACCTTGGAATCGGTACTGGCGTCCTTCGGTTGATCGTCGTGCCGTCGCCGAGTTCGCCGAATTCGTTGCGGCCCCATGTCCAGACGCTGCCGTCATTTCGCAAGGCGACGCTGAAATCGAGACCCGCCGCAATCGCAGTCACATT
>JAYTUX010000536.1:0-3161 GCA_043744315.1 Betaproteobacteria bacterium
GTGCTGCTGGTGAAAATGGTCAAACCCTGGCGCACAAATTCCGGTTTTTCTCACGAACTTTGGGTGATCCCAAAGGATGGCAAACCGCGTTCACTGGGCATCATCAACGCCGCTGCGAACACCAAAATCAACCTCGCCGATCTGAATACCAAATTGGTCAATGGCACATTGCTAGCGGTTTCGCTTGAGCCAATGGGCGGCTCGCCCACCGGTGAGCCGACAGGAAGAGTCGTTTGCAAGGGTTCAATCGCGTGGCTGCCGGCGAAACCGCCCGCCGAGACCTGAACTGCCGACAGCTGCCTAGCGCGCGGGGCGTTTTCCTTCCGCCTGCACCGCACGGACGCGGTCGAGCGCGCCGCAAATTTCCGCTGTCGCCATTAGCAAGCGCGGCCCGGGGCGAAATACATGGTCTGCCGTAACACCCTGCATTCCTCCCGCACGCGCGGCGGGCAAATCGGCATATAAAGCCGGATTTGCCGACTTCTCACTGGTTTTACTCGATCCGTACAAAACCGCATCGGGTTTGCGTGTAAACAACTCCTCGCGTGACGGCTCACTCACCAACGTCGCCGCATCGGCAAACACATTCACACCACCACAAAGCACGATCATTTCCGAAATCACATGATCACGATTAATCGTCATCAGCGGTTTCGCGGAAATCTGCATGAATGTTCTAACGACCGGCTTGCCAACATTGGCGTCACGCAATGAGGCGAGTTCTTTGAGGAAACTTCGCGCAGCATCGTTGGCTGGATCAGGACGGCCAACCAATTTACCGATAGCGCGCAAAGCATCCGCCACATCATCGAGCCGCCGGATTTCGATTGAAAATACGTTTACGCCGAGGCTATTCAGGCGGGCAATATCCGCCGGCCGCGTGCCACCTTTCCATGCCAGCACCAAGTCAGGCTTCATCGCGATCACGCTTTCCCACGAAATGCCAGCGGCACTCGCGACGACTGGTAGTTTGCGCGCCGATTCCGGGTAGTCGCTGTAGTCGGAGACTGCGATCAGCTTGTCACCCGCGCCAGCCGCGAAGACTAGTTCTGTCAAAGACGGTGCTAACGCAACTACCCGCACCGCCGGCGTGCCAAACAGGGCCGGTCGGCCATCCGCGTCGCGCAGCGAGGGAATGACCTCGGCATAGAGTGGCGGTATCACCGTGAAAAAAGCGAAAACCTGCAACGCGCGCTGCAAGCCCTTCGCCAATGTGTGCATCAATCCTGGCATCAGGCAGCATTGGCTAAATCAGCGAGCACTTTCCGGGCCAGCGCGCGGCGCTTTTCCCAAGCCTCGCGGGCAATCGCGACATCGTCGAGAAAGTACGGCAATTCTTCCAAGGTGATCGCCTGCTGGGCATCAACCAGTGATTTTTTCGGCACCGGATGCATATCGACCAGCAACATATTGGCCCCGGCAATCACGCCTTGCGCGGCGGCGTGAAAAATATCCGGGATGCCATCGGGCGACATATCTCGCAATCCGACCGAATGCGATGGATCAACGCATACCGGCATGCGCGTCAGCCGATGCACCACCGGCACATGACTGAAATCGACCAAATTGCGATGCGGATCACCAAAATTGGTTTTCATCCCGCGTAAACCGAAGACGATTTTGGTGTTGCCTTCCGAGGCACAATACTCGGCCGCCATCAACGATTCATCGAGCGTGATACCAAATCCGCGCTTCAGGAGAATCGGAAATTCCTGCTGCCTGCCGACGGCTTTGAGCAACTCGAAATTCTGCGTGTTACGCGTGCCAATCTGCAACATCACGCCCGTCGGATTGCCGGTCTTTCGCAGGGCCTCATTGATTTCATCGACGTGCGAATCACGCGTGACTTCCATCGAAATGATCTTGATGCCATATTTGCCGGCAAGTTCAAACACCCACGGCAGGCAATCCTTGCCCATCCCCTGAAATGAATAGGGACTACTGCGCGGCTTGTAGGCCCCCATGCGCGCGCACACCTGACCATGATCGCTAAGGCAGGAGAACGTTTGCTCAACGTACTCGCGCGTGTCCACCGCATTGAGTCCCGCAAAAGTGTGGAGATTTTCCTGTGAAAACGAAACACCGTTGTAGGTGAAACCGGTATCGTGCTCGTCGGCCTGATGCCGACCGAGAATGCGCAGTTCGGCGGCCATGTCATTCCGGCGCGTTCTTGCGGCGTTCGCGCACGCCGGCAGCAAGTGCTTGCAACAATTTTTCCGTGTCGGCCCAGCCGAGGCAGGCATCCGTCACCGAAACCCCATACTCCAATGGCTTCCCACTGACGATATCCTGGCGGCCCGGATTCAAATGGCTCTCGACCATCACGCCGACGATACGCACATCGCCCGCCGCCAATTGGCCGGCCACATCGGTCGCGACTTCCATCTGTTTTTGATATTGCTTGCTGGAGTTCGCGTGCGAGAAATCTATCATTACGCGTTGCGCAAGGCCGGATTTGGCGAGTTCGTCGCATGCGGAGTTAACATTGGCCGCGTCGTAATTCGGCGTCTTGCCACCACGCAAAATGATATGACAATCCTCGTTACCGGCGGTCGAAAATATCGCCGAGTGCCCGCCTTTGGTGACCGACAAAAAGTGATGTGGCGCGGCGGCCGCTTTGATGGCATCGACCGCAATACGGATATTGCCGTCGGTGCCATTCTTGAATCCCACCGGGCAGGATAGTCCGGACGCCAGTTGGCGATGCGATTGGCTCTCGGTGGTGCGCGCGCCGATCGCGCCCCAGGCAATGAGGTCGGCGAAATACTGCGGCGAAATCAGATCGAGATATTCGGTGGCGGCGGCGAGTCCCATTTCGTTTATGTCGAGCAACAGTTTTCGCGACAAGCGCAGGCCTTTGTTAATGTCAAAACTTTCGTCCAGATCCGGATCGTTGATGAACCCTTTCCAGCCCACTGTGGTGCGGGGTTTTTCAAAATACACGCGCATGACGATGGTCAAATCCGGCTCCATCGTCAGCCGCAGTGCCTGCAATCGTTTGGCGAATTCGATGGCGGCATCGTAGTCGTGAATCGAACATGGCCCAACGACGACCAGCAGCCGATCATCGCCACGATGCATGATGCGGTGAATTTCCTCGCGCGCACGGAATACCGTCGAGGACGCTTTTTCCGTGCAGGGATATTCGCGCATCAGGTGCG
>JAYTUX010000537.1:0-10796 GCA_043744315.1 Betaproteobacteria bacterium
AATTGGTTTCGCCGGGAGGGACACCAACCTGTATGCCTATGTCGGCGGTGATCCGGTGAACTTCATCGACAGTACTGGGTTGGCACCGGTCTGCACCGACAGACTGACGGTCAGATCGAGGGATACCAGCCTGCTGACAAACCCAGATGCCCGCGCGGAGCGGCTGAGAAGACTTCAGCCAGGCGAACAAGTGAGATGGTTGGGGTTTGATCGTGCGACGGGGTTTGACAGAGTTGAGGTTACGCTCCCGGATGATTCGACAATCACGGGGTATGTCCTGCGACAAAATCTGCAGTCGAGTCCGGTATTGTCGCAAAGTGATCCTGGTGGGGACAAGCCGATGGACACCCATTCTTTTTCGTCTTCGGCGGCAGGTACCAGAGGGTGACAACGCGGGCCTATCACGGCGGAGGTTCGAAAAATGAAGTCAGTCACCAATTTAGTCGCGTTGCGGTCGCAACCGGCGATGGAATTTTCGATCGACGGGTTGCATTTTCCCGCTTGCGCCTGGGTTCGCGCCGGAGCACCGCAGCCCGGTGCAAGCGATTTCCTACCGACTCAGGTAGTGTTCGCGCTCGACGATGGCGCGTAGCATCGAGCCAATTGAGACTCCAAAATTCCGGCATTACTTGAAATTCGCACTGTCGCGCCGGCGAAATAACCGTGTCAACACACAGCTTAATTTTTCCATAGTCGATCGTTTTTTTATGATCGCGTTGAGCGTGGTGAATAGCTTGCGCATACACGCCGTGATTGCGAGCGTGATCGGCTTGCCCGTGGCGCTCATGCCAACCTCTTGTCGGCACTACCGGCTGCCATTTCCCGCCAACGCAGGTCGCGCAATGTGCAATCCATGCACATACATTCACTTGATCCACATGGGTGCCGTTAGCCGGTAAAGTTGTACCATTCACGGCAAGACCTGAAGGAGAACCGACATGTTTTTGAAAAGCATCGAGATTCGCGATTTACGCTCGATCGATCATGTATCGATCGATTTTTCGACTGGCGACAAGAAGCTGCGTAAACGCACCGTGATGCTTGGCGTGAACGGTTGCGGCAAGAGCACCGCCTTGCGCGCCATCGCACTTTTATTGGCCGGGAGTGATTCCCTGGCCGAGTTGCTCAAGGAGCCTGACCGCTGGATACGCAACAAGAAACAGAAAGCGACTATTTCCGGCGTGCTGGTCACCAAGGCGGGAGAAGAGCGCACGATTGCGCTGGAATTAAAGCGCGGTTTGAACATTCGGGAAACGCTCAGGCACAACGAGGCCGGCCTTACCGAACTGGATGAAGCGCTGAAGCACGCCGATCGCAATTATTTTGTGATGGGATACGGCGTCACACGCCGGCCCTCACTCAGCGCCAAGGAGTTTTCGCAGATCACCGAGCGCGGCTTCACGCATCCACGTGCGCGCGCCATGGCGACCATGTTTGCGCCGGAAGCCACGCTGGTGTCGTTCGAGCAATGGGCGATGGATGTGGATTACCGCGGCGGGAAGGAGTCAACCGCGATCTTGCGACAGGCAATGGGCAAATTGCTTCCCGGCATGAAGTTTGAAGGCATCGACCGCAAGCGCCGCGAGCTGATCTTCAAAACCATTGACGGCAGCGTGCCGTTTCAGCAGTTATCCGACGGCTATCAGAACATGGCCAACCTTTGCGGCGACATGCTGTATCGCATCACCAACACGTTTGAAGATTACAAAACACCGATGAAGACGCGCGGACTGCTGCTCATCGATGAACTGGACTTGCACCTGCACCCGATCTGGCAGCGCCAGTTAGTGGAATTCTTGAGCACCGCCTTGCCCAACCTGCAAATCGTGGGCACGTCCCATTCGCCGATGATTGCGCAGCAGTTGCGCGAGGGTGAACTCTTCGTGGTGGAACGGTCGTCGGCGCGTGGCGGTTCCGTCATCCGATCGGTGTCGGGCGACCCGAGCCGGCTTTCGCTTTCGCAATTGATGTCGCCCATGTTCGGCATCGAATCCGACGAATCGGCGCGCGTGCAGGCGCTGCGCAAACGCGCCCGCGCGAAGGGTAAAGGTAAGAGTGCCGCGTTCACCGCTGCCGACCGTGTTGAGCTTTCCGAAATTGCCCGCGAAACGCAACTGCCACCGGCGATGCAAAAGCAAGTGAAGGCGGCCGAGGAACTGGCGATGGCAATCTCGCGCGCAGCCAAAATTGAGCAGCCGAAGCTGGACCCGAAGCGGCTGCGCGCACGCATTCAATCCAAGATTCGCTTGGCCTCGGAGTGAGGCGCGCATGATCAAACTCACGCGCGACCGCGCCGCCATCCCGGCGAAATATCGCGGCGCAAAATTCCAGGCGTTGATGGAGAAACTGCTGGCCGGCTTTTACGAATTTGATCGCGACGTGCCGTTCAACAGCGAGAAAAGTCGCTTCCAGCAATGGAAAGACGCCAAGCCCGCGCTGATCGCCGAATCGAAAGGCAAGTGTGCCTACTGCGAATCGCCCACCAGCGTGGTCACCTACGGCGATGTCGAACATTTCCGGCCGAAGGATTTGTATTGGTGGCTGGCCTTCAGTTTTGACAACTACACGTACTCTTGCCAACTCTGTAATCAAAAATTCAAGGGTGCCAACTTCACCGTTGCCGGCACACGCGTCAAGACGCCGGTGAAGTTACCTGCGGCCACGCCCAACGCGGCAAAGCTGCCTGCACTCGCCGCGAAACTTTCCGCAGATCCGGCAAACAACAACGACGCCGCCTTGCTCGCTTACTTCGCACCGGAAAGCGCGGATTTGCCGCACCCGTATCTGAGCGACCCGGAGACGATATTTGCATGGGAGGTGGACGAGACCAACCGCGAAATCAGCCTGGTGAGCAAAGGCAACGCCGCCGCACACAAGCGCGCAACCAAGGCCGCCGAAGATTTTCTTGGACTGAATCGACAAGAACTACTGCGCGCGCGCTACGCGCAGTACTCGATGATCTACGCCCACAGCCTGGTGGTGCAGGAAGCGTCACAAGCTGCGATTCGCAACCGTTCGATGCAAGCCTTGACTGACGCGGCAGGCGGGCAGATGCCCTATGCGGCAATGACGCGGTATTTTTTGCGGGAGTGGGGGTTATTGGCGTAGCAGTGGCGGATGTTTTTGAAATGACCGATAGCGCAGCGCGGGGCGGGGTGGTTAATTCGGATGAGGTGTGTGGCTTGATTTCTCGACGAAACAACGTCCTAAAACACAACAGGCAGGTCGCCATCTGGCGTGGCTTTCCGACCGTTTTTTGGCTGGGAGGCTCGCCAATGCTGGGGTTTGGCTTTTGCATTGCACAAATTCGGAGAGTAGGCCAAGTTGACATGCTTTTGTCAATTACGCCGATATCAGAACAATTCTCAGGCACAACGTCGTTCATCGCCAAAAAAGTAACGTCCACACGTGACCTCACGTATAGGTATTGAGGCCTCGACCATCAGTTACTTGGCCGCCAGTCCCTTATCTGCGCGACGCGACCAAGATCGCGGATGGTCTTAACGCGTTAGCGCGACTTTTGTTGTTCCGACCAAGCCACGGGCTCGCGCCGATGGTGAAAACATGACACCACCAATATTTCATCGGCGGTCACGACGTAAACAAACATATAGGGGAATCGCCTGAACAACGCCCGTCGAAACTCGCCTTCGATTCGTTGGAACGCAAGCGGATTTCGCAGGATGTTTGCCATTGCGGCATCTGCATTTCGCGCAAACTCGAAACCCAGCCCCGGAGATTGCAACTCATACCAAGCCTGCGCGTCCAGAAGCTCTTGCGCAGCTTCTGGCCGAATGACGAGACGGCTCAACCCGTTTGCCGAAACAGTTTGGCGCGCACTTGCTCCCAAGGAATCGCCGATGAAGGATCGGCGCGATGCGCCTCCAGGCGACGATGGAGTTCTGCCCTTTGCGCTTCCGTCAATGGAAACTCATCTACGGAATCCGTGGCAATACTGTCCCAAATGTCTTCGACGAGCTGGATGCGCTCGGAGATTGATAATTTCAGATATTCAGTCCTCACGGCCATGGGGAAAGTATATCGTAATGGGGATAGCGTGTTGCGACCGCATTATGCATGGGAATTTTCAATCGACGGGTTGCATTTTCCCGTGTGCGCCTGGGTTCAAGCCGGGATACGCAGCCCGGTGCAAGCGATTTGCCGCTCGCGGCTTTGCGCGCGTCCCACATGTAACAGGAGAACACTTGGCCGCCGAGCGAATGTGCCAGCAACACAATCGGCGCGCCGGCATCGAGGGCAATCGCGGCGCGATAAAGTGCGCGCGCGATTTCGATTTGCGCCAACGTGTAAACGCTGTCGGCTTCTTCCTTGCCGCTCTCCAGGCCGGCCGCGTCGCCAAAGCCGAACAACAGAAACTTGCGCAGTTCATCCCACTTGACACGGCGCGCAACAGAATTCCACACCCGCTGCTCGTTGGGTTGCAAGATGCCCTGGTAGTAAACCTTGCCCACATGCAGGTTATTGAATTTGAGGGCGAGCCGGTGCGCCAGTTCCCGCACAATTTCGTCGCTGTAATTCGGCTTGGTCTCGCCCATGCCGTGAATGGTGATGAACGTCGAGCTCGAACTGCCGACCTTCCGTGGCGTATCTGCCATCTCGGAGGGTGCCGGCGGAAACGGCGCCGGCGATAGCAAGCCGCAAGACCTCTACTTCCCCAAGCCGTTCAACGACGAGCAGGTGCGCATCATTCAGCTCCTGGAGGTGTCCGATGGGGTCGCCGTACAGGGGCCACCAGGAACCGGCAAGACACATACCATTGCCAACGTCATTTGCCACTACCTGGCCACTGGGCGGCGCGTCTTGGTGACGTCAATGAAGGACCCAGCGCTGGCAGTATTGCAGGAGCAGCTGCCCGCAGAGATTCGTCCTCTTGCCATTTCGCTGCTAAGCTCCGAACAGGACGGCATGAAGCAGTTCGAGCATGCCATCCACAAGATTGCCTCTGAGGTGCAATCGCTGGATCAGTCGGGCACCGAGCGCATCATCCGGCAACTCGAAGACACCATTGATGCGCTGCACGCCAAGCTCGCACGCGTCGACCGTGTCACAGGGGATTGGGCGCGCAAGAACTTAGAGCGGGTGCGGCTCGAAGACGAAGAAATTGACCCACAGGATGCGGCACGCGAAGTGCTCGAGTCCGCCGGCGAATACGATTGGATTCCGGACCGCCTCGACGTCGGCCTGGAATTCGCGCCGCAATTCGCCAACGAGGACATCCTCGCGCTACGTGAGGCTCGACGTGGCCTGGGCCCCGACATGGCGTACCTCGGGTGCTCGGTGCCGCAACTCGCGGATTTTCCCGATTCCAAGCAGCTCCTGCAAGTGCATCAGGACCTCTCGCGTTTCACAGTTCTTAGCAAGGGCGTCGAGGACGGGCGGGTGCCGGCACTGGCAGATTCACGTCAAGAGACTTTGGCCGTGGCTCAGGCCCTTGTTGCTGATATCGAGCATCTGAATCAACTCCGCCACGAAATCATTGCCGCGCGCCGACCATGGACGATCGGCATTCGAGATACCCTTCGCAATTCGGAGCACCGCGATATCCACGCGCTATTCGAGACGTTGGGTGCGGAGCTCGAGGCGGCCAATGACGAGCGCAAGGCATTGCTGACTCGCCCCGTGGTCACCTCTCCAGAGATGGAAATGGATGTCGAGTTGGCCCAGGCGGTACATAACCTAGCGCAAGGCAAGAGTCCGTTTGGCATGAAGGGGCTGTTTGGCAAGGCTGAGCAAAAGAAGTGCCTGGAGAAGGTCACGGTGCTCGGTTCTCCTTATGGTGATTTTTCAAGGTAAAAGGTGACAGGGTTTCATGGCACTACCCTAAGCATGTCGCCCCGGCCCTGCGCCGGGCTCAGGATAGACCGGGCAGTTGCCTGCGCCGGAGCCTAAGTTTCGCTGATCGTCCGCTTTAGCAAAATTGGGCCCCGGCCTGCGCCGGGGAGACAGCGTTGAGATTCGCGCTCGTCACCCGTTTGCGGTCAAGTATCGGATCCAACGTTCTTAAGTAATTGCCATTCGCGTCAGGCCCTTCAATTGCATCGATGCGTTGCCGCAGTATTTTATGCATGCTATTCGGCGAAGTCTTTATCCATCCTAAGGCACAACGTCGTTAATCGGCAAAGGAGTAAAATCTGCGCGTGACATCTCGCATATATGTTGAAACCTCTGTTATCAGTTACTTGGCCGCGCGGCCAAGCGACAATGCCGTGAATGCATCACGGCAGTATTTTTCATATCAGCTTTGGCGGCAACGCGATAAATTGGGATTGGTGATCTCGGACGCGGTATTGGCCGAGGTGAACGAGGGCGACTTGGACGCCGTGAAGAGCCGGTTGGTCTATTGCCACGCCATACCGCGCTTGGCGCTCCCTGACAATACCTTGGCTCTTGCGCGTGAATTGATTGCGAGGCGCGCGATCCCTGTCAAAGCATTTACAGACGCAGTGCATATCGCGACGGCCTCGCTGCACGAAGTTGAAATTATTGCCAGTTGGAATTTTCGTCACATTGCTGGACCGATCGCGCGCCGAAAAATTGAGTTTGCGCTCGCCGAGGCCGGCGAATTCGTACCCACCATTGCCACGCCTGAAGAGATATTGGAGAGCGCACGATGAAGACAACCGATCCCGTGATGGTCGAGCTTTGGAAGGCCAAGGACGCCAGTGCCAAGCGGTTTGGCGACCTCGAAACCTACGTGGCCCACTTGGCAAAGTTGGGCAAGAAACCGCACGCAGGTGGCGTGGTGGCCGCACCAGCCCCGCGCAAGAATAGAAAGATTGCAAGCGCCTAGCGCTGCCACTTGCAACGTCGCAATGTAGCAATGTAGCAAAAAGAGTTCGGCATCATCTAACGCCAATTTACCTCTGGAAAGAGTTTTCGCACTTGTTTTTGCCCGACAAGTCCGCTGAAGTTTCCATACCCTGTACGTTCTTTTCTCAAACGACCCGCAATCACTGCAGGATGAATTTGAAGTTTCTCGGCAAGCGCACGAATGGTCGCGACAGATGGCTTCAAGTAGGCTTCGCTCCGCTTCCATGCCGCGCGAGGGATGAAGGCATCACGTGCGATCCGATTGGCTTCGGCCTCTATCGCGTCGTCGTCTACGCCGTCGTTGATACTTTCATCCGTAATAACAAAATCCCTTTCCGGCAAATGCTTCCACGCATGCACGAGTTCGTGCATTAACGTAAACCAGAAATTGTCGATTCGATCCTGACGAAGCGTCATTCCAACGACCGGCGCGCCATTGGAATCGAGCATCGCGGCGCCATCAAGTTTGGTATGGGGCAGGACAGGGAGCATGACGAGCGCGATGCCCTTTTCAGCAAGGAATTCCTGCGCCAACCGCGGCCCCCGCTCCGACCAACTCAATCGTGCGATATAGGCCAGAAACTCTTCGTTCAATGTACCTTCGCGCCAGGCACCGCGTTGTCTGCGTAACCCAAGCGCAAGCTCGCGGACTCGCCCTACCCAAAGCCGTAAGTTTGTTTTGTCTGTTTCGGGAGTGGCCCCATAGGTAATGGTGCGCTTCAAGTACAGCGGCCCGCGCTGAGGCTTCAAGTAGCGCTGGACCACATCACGCGCAGTCAACTGCGAAACATCTTCACCCAGGAAAAAACCAGCCTTCACGAGCGTCGGCATCTGAATAGAATCTTCCTCATCGTCCGATGGGCTACTGCCACGTCGGTTACTCCCATACGGCGCGGCGGGCTCACGCACCAGCAACTCTGCCGGAATATGCAAGGATTCGCTAAGCGAGCGAACCATTCCAATCGTAAGAGCACGCTTGCCGGAGAGCACTTCCGACACCCGGTTCTTTCCACCCAACATCGGCGCAAGGTCTTTTTGACGCAGGCCCTGTTCCTCCATGCGAAAACGTATTGCGCTCAATGGGTCTGGGCGCGCAAACGCGAATCGTTGTTTCTCATAATCTTCTACCAGCTTCGCAAGCAATTCCAGCCGGTCACCTTCAGTGGAACCCATCAGGGGATCCTCCGCCGCCAGTCTCTCAACTTCGGCTACTGCGTCGCGATGCTGTTGTTCCGTCTTGATAATGCGCGGATGCATGATTGGCTTGACTACTTTCAATTGATCCTCTTGTTGTATTCAGCGTGGGTGCCAGCCCAACGAACGATCACAATGTGAGTGTTGTAAGTCACCTGCACCTCCAATCGGTAGTGATTACCCTTCACGTTGAAGATCACCACGTTCTCGCTGAGGAAGCTCGCGGACGCGTAAATGTCTTTGATGTCCTGCGGCGTGCGCCATTTAGTTTGCTCCGTATCGGCAATCCAGTTTTCGATCCACGAACGAGCGTCGGCGTGCGCGCTCGCAAAGTCATGTAGCTTTTGCCGCCCGACGATTAGCATGCGTGCTCTGGAATTGGTTCATGTGCGCAGCATAGCACATTGGTTCCCGTATTGGGAACTACTGGAAAACAGGTTTGTGGGAACTTTGATTCAAAATGGTGAATTGTTTTCCGCAATATCAAAGGCGTTACTCGTTATTTTTTTCAAAGCAACCGTAGCCAGTACAGATCAGAATCAAGCAGGTCAGCGTGAATTGTTTTTTCAAAACAATTCGCGCTAAGCCATTTAATTATTGCGTTTCGTAGAAGCCACGGCGGACTTCTTACCCGAATGTGCCGGGTTCGAAATGGCTGATCTTGAACGCTGTTCAAGACTGCCAACTCCGTTCGAGGCAAATAAAACTCCAGCACCGGTGAGGCTCTCCGGGCGTTTTCGGCCTGAAAGCCTCGTCAACGCTTGAGTCTTCATGCAGGGAATTTCTCGAAACCCTGTCGTAGCGGCGTAGGCCGGTAACCAATTTTTGTAACTTGCTGATGCAGCGAAATAATTGGACCCCGGCCTCCGCCGGGGCGACAGAATCTTCAGGTTAATTGAAGTTCCCTGCATTTCTCTGTGGGACTGCTGATGACACCCACCCAGTTCTTCGCCCATCAAAACCCCATTCGTCTGCCTTCGCCCGAGCCCTCGATGCCGCTTTCAACCGCTTTGCCCGCCTGGTCAAACATGTCCTAGCGGATGCGCGAGGTGAAGGTCTTGCCGTCTGCCGATAGCGTGATTTTTTCCGCGAGCACGCCGTGGCCATCGGGCAGCCAGCCACCGCCCTTGGCGATTTCCTCGAGCGGTTTGGCCGACTTGGTCAGGAACACTTCGTAGCGGGCTTCGAATTGCCGCGCGCCGGTCTTCTTCCACACGCCGTAGGCGGGCGGCCCCGGCGGCGAGCCATCGTAGTTGGAGGATTCGGTCAGCGTGCCACCGTGATTGAACGCATACATGAATTCGAGGTTCTTCCAATCCGTCAGCATGCCGGTCTTGAACTGCACCTTGGCCCGCCATGCGCCGGCCAGGGCATCATTCGCCGCAGTAGCGCGCGCGGCCGACGCAGCCACCTGGCCCCAAACAGCCGCCGGCAGCAGGACCGATATTGCCAACACGAATGCCATGATGCGTTTCATTGCAGCGCTCCTTATTTTGATTTTCATTCCACGAAGCAGAAATACTCACCCAGGGCGAGCCACAGAAAAAAGCGGCCATGGTCGATATTTTTTCTGAGCGGCATTCAGATATCGACCACGACCCCCATCGTTACCGCGAGTAGTTTGTGGTTCACCGGCATCGGCCAAGACAGGCGACATTGCAAGTAGCGATCATCGGCCAACGCGCATGGCAAGTCGGCTAGAATGCGCAACAAATAACCCTTGGAATCCCTACCGCAACATGCTAAACGCTCCATCCAAATTTGCCGTGGCACTTGCTTTATTCTGCGTGCAGGCGGCTGCCGATGCGGCAACCGACGCGAACCACCCCAACATTGTCATCAGCGGCGACCGCGCAGCGTCCACCGTGCGTGGCGATTTCGGCCGCGTCTCGCTGATCGCCAATACGCTCGCACGCGAGTTCACTGAGCATTGCCCGATTGCGCCGCCGGCTGATCGCGCCGCGTTTGATCGCTGCAAGGCGGGTGTGTATCGCACCAGTTCTGCCCTGCGAAAAAACTTGCCTGAGTTTGTCTTGTGGGGACGCATCCGCGATCCCCTGTTGCCGCTGAAAGAAACTACGCTCACGCAATTCGGCCGCGATGTGTTCACCGCCGCGTATTTGCCGCTGTTCATGTTTACCGGCAAGTACGATATTCAGTTTGATGCGCGCGAGCAGCTTTACCGCGTCGAATTCGTCACCGCGTTTCGCAATCGCCTTAAGCCCGGCGAATTTCCGTATCCGTTTTGGCATGACGAAAACAAGTGGCAAACCTATCAGGGTGCCAATCGATTGACGGTGTGGGTGGGCAACGAGAGCGTGGCGGGTACCGAAAATATTCGCGCCATACAATTTTCGACGTTGGGCGAAACTCACGCGGGTGTGCCGCCGCCGAGTCCGACGCCCGCATTCGAGAAAGATACGCATGCAAAATGGTTGTGGACTGATGCCGAAGGACACACGCAGCCACAGGTGACCTTGTTCGATGGCCTCTACCAGCCCGCCAATCCCAATTTGAAACGGCTCGATGAAACTTACCGCGCGATGGCATTGGAGTTGCGCAATGGCGAGTGCCTCAGTTGCCACGTCCCCAACAATCCCGACAAGATGAAGAGACTCGTATTGTTGCAAACGCCTGCACATGCGGCGTCTGAAATTGGGCGCCTGATTGAATCGGTGCGCAAAGACAAGATGCCGCTCGATGAAATCGGCCTCGAAAAACCGATGCCGCCGGACAAGAAATCGGCGTTATTGGAAAAAGCCCTGGCCTTC
>JAYTUX010000538.1:0-10794 GCA_043744315.1 Betaproteobacteria bacterium
CAAGCACCACACTCGCCATTGGCCATTTTATTTAGCGACAACTTTCGCCGCCGCAATGGTGTTCGCCAACAACATCGTAATCGTCATCGGCCCGACGCCACCCGGTACCGGCGTGATCGCGCTCGCAACTGCTTTTGCCGCTGCAAAATCCACATCGCCCGAAAGCTTGCCATCGGCGAGACGATTGATGCCGACATCGATCACCACTGCGCCGGTTTTCACCATTTCGCCGGTCACCGTTCCCGCCTTGCCCACTGCCGTCACCAGAATATCCGCGTCGCGCGTGAACTTGCCAAGATTGCGCGTTTTGGAATGGCAGATCGTGACGGTGCCGCCGGCGCGCAACATCATCATCGCCAAAGGTTTGCCGACGATATTGGAACGGCCCACCACCACCACATGCTTGCCTTCCACCGAGATGCCTTCGTATTCCAGCATCTTCATCACACCGTATGGCGTGCAGGGCGGGAAGCGGCTCTCATTGATCACCAGCGCGCCCATATTGGCGAAATGAAATCCATCAACATCCTTGTCCGGATGAATCGCCTCGATGACGGCGCGCTCATTGAGTTGCGACGGCAGCGGTAGTTGCACGAGGATGCCGTGGATTGAAGCATTTGCATTTAGCGCGTCGATGATGGCGGCGAGTTCGTTTGGCGTGGTCGCCGCAGTGAGCGCATGCACTTCCGAATGCATGCCGATCGCCTCGCAGGCGCGCGCCTTGTTGCGCACATACACGTGTGAGGCGGGATCGTCGCCGACGATCAACACCGCAAGGCCGGGTCTCACGCCGCGTTCGATCAATCGATCGACCCGCAATTTGAATTCGGCGCGAAAAAATTCGGCGATTTTCTTGCCGTCGATAATTTTCGCGGTCATGTGGCAATTCGCAGCAGTTGTGATTCGGTAACGACGCAATGGCAGCGACGGTCTTGCGCGTCTGTCGGCACGACATCGACAATTTGGCAATTGAACGCGGCTCCGATGCGAAATGGCGTTTCCGCCGAGCGCGACAAAAGACGATCATAAAATCCCGCTCCGTAGCCGAGACGATTTCCCGAGCGATCGAAGGCGAGACCCGGCATCAGCACCAGGTCGATTTCGTCGATCAATACCTTCGGCGCATCGGCGCGCGGTTCGCGAATACCCCACACGCCATCGACCAGATCGGCATGGCCCTTGACGCGATGTAACGAGAGCGACTTGGTCGGTTTATCAATGCGCGGGAGCACGGCGAACTTTCCATCGCTCAGCACGCGATCAAAAAATGCATGCGTATCCAATTCAGTGCCAAAACTCATATAGGTGAGCACCATCTTGGCGTCGCGGTACTCCGGCATCAGGCAAAGCCGGGCAGTGATCGCATCCGCTGCCACTTGGCGCGTCTCGATCGGCATCGCATCACGCGCCGCGAGTATCCGTGCGCGCAGGGACTTCTTGGCCGCAATCAATTCGTTTTTTGTCATCATCGTCGCGCAATTGTATTCTGTCGACCCGCCATTGGCACATTTGGCGCGCGATATTCATCGGCGAGTGCCTGCCAAATATCGAGTCTGAAATACCGGCTCGCCAAGCCGGAGGGCGAGGTCAGCACAAAGAATCGCGTCGCACCCCAAGCCTCACCCTGAAGACCATAGTCCACGGCATGCCCCAGCGCCGATTGCGCGGCGTTCTTGCTGGTGAACGCCACCAATTCGGGCTGGAACCTTGTGATTTTTTGACGGAACGCCGCAAAATCGAATGCGTCATCGGGTAACTCCGAATCGACACCGCAATGAATTTTGCACAAATCGGTGAGACCGATTCCCAATGACTGAAGCGCCGGATATTCGTGCGGAAAAAACAATCGCGGTGTGATGCCAACTTGATAAAGCGTCGGCCAGAACTTATTGCCAGGCTTCGCGTAATACGCGTTGGCGGCAGCGGATGCGGTTGAGGGCGCGGTGCCACAGAAGACCAGTTTCAAATTCGGCGCGAGCAAATCGGGAACGAGATACCGGCCTTCCACTCAAGCCGCCAACTCAACTGCGCGAACGTCATTCAATCGAATTGGCACCCACCCGCGCAGCCCATTCAACCACCAGATACCTTCCGCTTGCGTCAGATACTCGCGCCTCAAGACGCGCTCTTTCAACGACCCATTTGCGACCAATTCATCGCGCAATGTGCCATTGAGCAGGCCGCAGGCAACCGGCGGCGTCCACATTTCACCGTCGATTTTCAAGACCAGATTCGCACGTGTGAACTCAGTCAATTCGCCGCGTTCGTTCCAAAGCAGCGTATCGAATTCGCCTTGCCCCGCAGGCGCGTGGTGTTCATAGACTTCACGACGCGTGGTTTTGTGCAGCAGAAATTCGTCTGCGCTGGATACCGGTGAATCGGCGATACGAAACGCCACGTCGCGCGGAATGTCATCCAACGTAATCGCTTCGCACCGCGCGCGACCGGCGCGATCCAGCAGCAGGCGAATCCGCCAGACACCGCGTAGATGCTGGTGTTTCAGCCCGTCAAGGGTTTCTGTAACATGCGTGCGATCAAACCAAAAACGAAAGTGCCGCGCCGAATTTTCCATGCGATCAAGATGACGATCCAGCAATGTATAAACCTCTTCCTCAAGACGAATCGTCTCCAACAATTCAAATACTTTCGACGCGCGCTTCACGAAACGGCTCTTGTAAATCACTTCTGCCCACTCGCCTTCGACGGTGGAATCCCAGGTGATGCCGCCGCCGACACCGCATGTTGCCGCACCATTTTCAATCCACACGCTGCGGATGCCGACGTTGAAACACGCGCGCGGTCTGCCTTCGATCGCGGGGGCCACGAAACCGATCGCGCCGCAATAGGCCCCACGCGGCGCGGTTTCAAGTGCGGCGATCGCGCGCATCGCCTCCACCTTCGGCGCGCCAGTGACCGAGCCGCACGGGAACAGCGCGCGGAACACATCGGTCAAGCCCATTCCATCGCGCAAGGTCGCGTTGATCGTGGAGGTCATTTGCCAGACGCTTGGCAGCGGCTGCAGGGCAAACAGTGAGGCGACTTCGACCGAATTCGGTTTCGCGATGCGCGATAAATCGTTTCGCAACAAGTCAACAATCATCAGATTTTCCGCGCGCTCTTTGTCCGAATGCGTGAGCGCCCAGGCAATTCGATCGTCGGCGTCGGGCGTATCGCCGCGCGGCGCGGTGCCCTTCATCGGTTGAGTGGTCACGTTGCCGTCATGTAGCGTGAAAAACAATTCGGGTGAGACCGAGAGCAGTTGCGCAGAGCCGGTATCGATGAATGCGTGGTAGCCGTTGGGCTGCGACGATTGCAGTGCGCGGTGAAAGATGAGTGCGTCACCGGAAAACGATGCGCGAAGGCGAGTGGTGAAATTCACCTGATAAAAGCGCCCATCGTGTATATCGGCACGAATCGATTCGACTTTGTCGCGGAAGACAAGATGATCGACGTCCGAGCGCCAATCGCCGACAGCGTATTGCCCCTCCACCTGCGCAGAGGTCGATGCATTTATCGCATCGAGCGAGGGGAATTTGTTTGAAGGTGACGCAAATTCGGCAAACCAAGCGAGCGGTTTTCCGGCAACTTTCTGAACCACCAACGCCGGATCAAACGCACCCGCCGCCTCATGCGCAACAAACCCGACGCACCAGCGCCCCGCCGCACTTGCGCGCGCCACCGCGTCGAGTACCGGCATGACATCGATAATATTCGTCGCGACATGCACAGCAACGGGATTGACAAAGACATGCTGCAGCCGCTCCGACGGAGTCAGCGTGGCCAACATCGGGAAATCTATCTCGCAACGGATCGGCATCATTTGATGCGAAGTTTGGCATAGAAAATTGCGGCGCATAGCGCGCCGCGGCGGCTGCGCATCCGCTCCACGAAAATCAACATCAGACGCAACAAAACCACCGAAACGCAACCCGCATTTCGGCAATCCTGTTCAATCATCTGTTCGTGTCAGCCGTTCAACGGGACAACGACGTCGCAGGACTAGCTACCGCGCGGCTTTTTCGGCACGAACGCAGGGGGACGCGTAAATGGCTGCGCGTGAACGGCCGCGATTTGGCCGGAGGCGTACACAATCGGTTTGGCACTGATCGGCGCCTCAACGACCGCAGCCGCTGCGGCTTTGGATGCTTTGGATGCTTTGGCGGGTGTTTTCTTTACCGCTTTGGTGGCGGCTTTGGCAGGTGCTTTTGCGGGAACGGCGGTGGTTTTTTTCATCGTCTTCATTCAAGTTGCATTGAAGTCGGATAATAGCGCACTCCCGCATATAAATCAATGACTTAGCGAACCATTTTTGTGTGGCACCACAATCTTGTGTTGGGGTAAAAATTCCGTCATGGGAAACACACACAGGCTACGCACGCCTGCATTCGCTGGCGCGGGTAGACCACTATCGGGTGCGTCGTTCCGGGACTTTGCGGCGATTGGTCGCGCGCGGCACCTCAACTTTTGGCGAGGCCAACTCTTTCAACGTGAAAAACGTGCCAATGACCGCACGTGCCGTCGCGTGCCCTGCATCCAACCCCATCAACTCTGCAACCAACGCGCCAAGTGCCTTGCGCTCAATGGCTTCGATATTTTCCTGACGCGCATAAAGCGCCGAAAAACCGTGGCGCATGGCCTTCGCCATCGCCGCCTGTGCGAGGTTGGGATTGAGGAACTCGGTATAAAGATCGGTCGGCTTGCCGTCGACCGTGAGAAAACCGATCCGTTTCGCCAAGGCAATGAATGCGCGATCCGATTCACGCGAAAAACCCAGCGTGAAACGCAGGTAATCGTGACTGAAAATCTCTGGCGCGTCGCGATCCCGAATTTTCGCAAAGATGGCCGGCAAAATACCATAGCCGAACATGAACGGTGGATACTCAGGGTGCAAAGTGGCCTCCAGTTTTATTATTTCTTGACGATTGTTAATTCTACGATGATGCGGATGTCTGTAACGTTTTCACGCGAGTTTACTTGAGCGGTAACGCGGCGCGTCATTTGAAAAATGTGCCCGACGTAACTCAGGGGTAAAAAGTTGTGGCATGGCAATCCCTACCTTCCCCAATGCACCGTCAACCCAAACCACGGCAACGGTAGCGATTTGAACGGGTTCATGTCCGTCTGCATCCGCGCCAATCGACCCCTGTCATCGTACTGAAGCTTGATGCGGATTTCATCATCGCGATAAATTCGACAAATGCGATTCTCAATCGGTACTGTCACGTAAAGCAGATCGCCTGAACTGCACGAATCGACAAATTTTGAGCGCGCGAGGCGACATTGTTTTGCGGTGAGAGTTAAGACCGGAAGTTGCCGGTTGGTCCAATACGCCTGGGCGAGAACAGGCGTTGCGAGAGATTGTTGGTTCGCGCTCAACGTTGCAGACTCGCGGTCAAACTCGGCCGTGCAGGTACCATCGGTGAAGAGCGGTGGCATGAGTGCAAGCCAGATGACAACGATGACCGCCAGGAATTTAAGCATATTGGACGATTCACCATTTCATGCGGAAAACGGAAACATACAATGCATTCCCAAAAAATCTCTCGCCAATTATTGCGGATCAAAGGTTCAGAGCGCTTGCCAACGAATGAATCATCACTAACGCGGCAAGCCGAACTCGGCGTATTGGGCTTTGAATGCGTCGTGCCGGGACAATACTTCTTTCAACTTCCCCACGAGTGAAATTCGACCATAGAGATTGGCGGATTGCAGGCGGTCAAGCACATCGTGCAGTTCCTGCTTATCGGTCGCCGACAATTGCGTCGAGGCGACAACTTCATGGCGCAGCAGAACAATGGCTCGAGGCATGTCCGACGTTGTTCCGGAAATTTCCCTGACGCATTCGAATACGGTGTCCCATTGCATAGTGATCCGGCGGCGGTGATGAACGCAACAAGATAACCGCAACCACCTTCTCGTGCCTGGCTACCGCGTAAATATCAGCGCCATGCCGACGATCACGATCGCAGCACCGACCCACGCGCCTGCGCTTGGCCGCAGTCCAGTGCGCATCCAGATCAGCGGCAAAATGATGACGGGGGATGTTGCGGAAAGGGTCGAAACGATACCAACGTTGCCGCCCGAAACCGCGAACAGCAGCAGCGTCATGCCGACAGCGAGCGCCAGAAAACCGCTCAACGCGGTGACCATGACGGTGCGCATGTTGAGCGGATTTTTTTGTTGGAGCGCAGGCATCGGCAATTGCATCATCACGGTCAATGCGGTGGCGGCGATCGCGAAACGCAATCGCCGTCGTAACGAACGCAAGCACTGACGCGGCGTTTCGCGGTTTTTCGACCGGAAAAGCGCACCGATGCTAGCATCTGCATGGGGCCTTGAGTACATTTGAGAAAGAGATGCCAATGTCATACAGAGATTCAGCGTGAGCGATGAGATTACCGTTGCAAGTGAGCGCGAATTGCAAACCGTACTTGCGTCGCTTGCACGTGAAAAGCAAATGGTATTTTTTGCGGGCCTGCCTGGCGTTGGCAAAAGCCTCTTCATTCGCGAACTCGCGCACGCCGCGCATGCCAGCGGCCGCCGCGTCCATCTCTTGCAATGGGACGTTGCGCGGCCTGCGTTCGTGACGCCTGAAATTGCCGCACGCTATCCCGAGCGAGCTGGCGAAACGCACGCGATGATTCGCTTGGCGGTCGGCGAGTGGTCGCGTGGTGCGGTGCGGCGCTGGCGTCGGGAACATGACGCATCGCACATTCTCATTGGCGAAGTTCCGCTCATTGGCCATCGCCTGCTTGATCTGGTGCAAATCAAAACGGACGAAGCCGAGCCGTTGCTGGCGGGGCCGGATGCGCTGTTCGCCATACCGGTGCCGTCGATCGCGGTGCGCGACACGATTGAAGCCGCGCGCAGTCGAACGTTTGCGAACCCTGCACATGTGCGCGAACGCGCCGATGCACCACCCGATTTGATGCGATCGGCATGGCAGGAGTTGCATGGTCATGCGGTCGCACTTGGTGCCGCGCGAGCCGTTGGAGGATTGGCGCAATATGATCCACACGCCTATGCGGCCGTGTTCCGCCATTTACTTCGGCACCGGCAAACGCTTACCTTGTGGATGAACACGACACTCACCGCGCATAAATCTGTTTACGATCTGGACATCAGCGCAATTGAGCTTGTGCCGCAAGCTGAAGAGGCCGAGGCAATCGTTGCGCGACTTGAGAAAAAGCACTCGCCGGCGGAAATCGAATACGACGCGGCAAGCTGGTTTAAAAGGATTTAAGGAACGGGCTCGCTTGCATCCGACACCGCCGCCTGAATTCAGCAAGATGTCCGCGCCAACGTCTATGCAACGCAAAATTCCATGTCCGTAGTCACGATAAGTCAACAATATGCGTAGCGCAATGCGACTTCGCCAACGCCTTCGTTCTACAAAGAAAAAACAGCCATGAAAATCGATTTCGTTTCCGATATTGCCTGCCCCTGGTGCGCCGTCGGCCTGAATGCGCTTGAGATCGCGTTGCAGCGCATCGGCAAAGACATTCCTGTCTCCTTGCACATGCAACCCTTTGAACTCAATCCTGACATGCCTGTCGACGGCGTGGATGCGGCCGAGTACCTTTCAAAAAAATATGGGCTGGGCGCCTCGCAGCTTGCCGCGAATCGCGCAAACATCCGCGCACGCGGCGACGCGGTGGGCTTTGCATTCGGCGAGCGCAGCCGCGTCTGGAATACATTTGACGCCCATCGCCTGCTTCACTGGGCCGGACTGCAAGATGCGGCGAGGCAGCGCGCACTGAAGCACTCCCTGTTGCGCGCCTATCACAGCGAAGGTCGCAACCCGGCGTCAAAGGAGGTACTTGTCGAATTGGCGCAAGCGGTCGGGCTCGATGCCACCGCCGCAAAAGGTATTTTGGAATCCGACACCTACACTCGCGACGTCCGCGACGCAGAGCAGTTCTGGATCAAGAACGGCATCAACTCCGTCCCTGCTGTCATCATCGATGACAAGCACCTCATCTACGGCGGCCAACCACCCGAGGTTTTCGAGCAGGCTTTGCGGCAGATTGCGGCGGAGGCGAAGTCGGCGGCGATGTAGCGGCGCAAATTCGTTGCCTGCGTCAAGCTTTTGCTTTGATTTTCCGGCACTTTGCCGATGAAATCGCCATACCATTTGCCCATCATTCCGTGACGCGTTGGTGGTTACTTGGTGTGGTTTGCCGAAAAGTGTTTGCAGCATTGGCGAACACGCGCCCGTACTGCATTGCCTTTCGGCAATCTTCGCTTAGACTTACGCGATATTCACAAGCAGCCTGTTACCGGAGTCCGCAATGATGCGTCGTTGGCGGCTATTTCCAAAATATGCAACGCTGATTGTTTCCCTGGTTGCGGGCCTACTCGTGATCAGTGGTGGCGTCGGCGCGTATTTTTCCGCGCAGGAAACAGAGAAGCACCTTTCCATTGTGCAGGACCAAATCGCCAAGGCGGCGGCGATTCGCATCGAACAGTTCGTTCTAAATGTTGAAAACCAAATGGGTTGGGCCACCCTGCCCGTAAACGATGGCAGGGGCAATGAGTTGGAACAACGCCGCATCACGCTATACGGACTTTTGCGCCAGGTCCCGGAAATTACTGAAGCCACCTGGATCGACAATGCAAAGCGGGCGAAGCTGCGTGTCTCGCGGCTTGCAATGGATAGCTTGGGCGGCAATGCGGATCTATCCAGTAATCCACTGATTCAAGCCGTGGCGGGTGGCAAGACACAGTTTGGCAACGTCTACTTCCTCAAAGACACCGAGCCGTATATGAGCGTGGTACGGCCGGCACTCGGCGGCGGCGCCGTCATGGCCGAGGTGAACCTGAAATTTGTCGAGGATGTGGTATCGAAAATAAGCGTAGGCAAATCCGGCGTGGCATACGTCGTCGATTCCGCCGGTAATCTGATCGCGCATCCGGATATTTCAATCGTACTGAAGAAAACCAATCTCGCCGCGTTGCCGCAGGTCGCCGCCGCCCGATCCGGGACCGCACTTTCACGTGGCAGCGACATGGACGGCCGCGATGTGATTACCGCGAACGCGCCGATCAATTTCCTGCAATGGCGAGTCTTCGCCGATTCGCCTCATTCGGAAGCAATGGACGCAATTCGTCCGGTCGCAATTCGTGCTCTGCTGTTGCTGGCGGCGGGTCTCATTGTTTCAATGATTGCGAGCTTGTCCCTCGCGAGCGCGCTCGTCCGCCCGCTGCATACGCTTCAGGCGGGAGCCGCGGAAATGGGCGCCGGGCAGTTCGATAGGCGCATCGTTGTCCGGACGGGCGACGAACTGGAAGTGCTTGCCGAGCAATTCAACAACATGGGTGCCAAGCTAAAAGAATCCTACACCGGGCTGGAGAAAAAAGTCGAAGAACGAACCGCGCAATTGAAACAAGAACAGGCGCGAACCAGGGACCTGCTGCACAGCATCCTTCCGGCCGATATCGCCGAGGAACTCAGCGCCACCGGCGAATCGCGTCCGGCCCGTCATGAATCGGCAACTATCCTTTTCACCGATTTCAGCGGATTTACCCAGACCGTTGCGTCGATCCCGGCCGATCGCATGGTGGCGGAACTAAACGAATTATTTGCGGCATTTGACGACATCACTGACCGTTTTGGCGTGGAGAAAATCAAAACCATCGGTGATGCATACATGGCGGCTGCGGGGCTACCGAAGGCTTGTGCGGATCATGCCCATCGCTGCGTACGGGCGGGACTCGGCATCGTCAGTTACATCGAAGCGCGCAACCAACGATCAGCATTTAAATGGGCTATCCGGGTTGGCATTCACTCCGGGCCGGTGGTTGCGGGTGTCGTGGGCAAGCGCAAGTATGCGTTCGATATCTGGGGCGACACCGTCAACCTTGCCTCGCGCCTGGAGAGCGCCGGAGAGGTCGGCCGCGTGAATATTTCAGCGTACACCTACGACCTCGTACAGGATCAGTTTGAGTGCGAGTACCGAGGGAAAATCGATGCCAAAGGCAAGGGCGCAATCGACATGTATTTTGTCAAAGCCGCGCGAGGCTGAAAAGATCGTGTCCGTCAAACGTCGAACAAGCGGGGCTCCAAAAAAACCGTTGCGCCCGTGCCGGAATTTCCAGTACTTGTTTACTATTCGATCACGCGGTCGGCGCGCAGCAGTACCGACTGCGGCAGTGAGAGGCCCAGCATTTTTGCGACCCGCAGGTTCACCACATACACAAAGCTGCGCGGCTCCTCAATGGCCATCTCGGCCGGTTTCTCACCCTTGAGGATGCGGGCCACGTAGCCGGCCGCTCGGCGATATATGCCGGCAAAATCCGGCCCATACGTCATCAGATAACCGGACTCGGCCGCGCCCTCCGCCTCGTGCATGGTCGGCAGGCGATGGCGGATCGCAAGACGGGCGATCTCCGGCGCCGCGTCAGCGACAGAGGTAAAGAGCGGCATCACCACCGCCTGCGCCTTGCCATCGACAATCTTCTGGAACGCCGACTCCAGGCTCATGAGGCTCACCGCAAGATTGGGAACCGCAACCTCCAACAGTGTAATACCGAGCACCTTGGCCGCGGCGCGGAATTGCTTGAGTTCCTCCTGGCAAGAGTCGTAAAGGGTTTCGTCGTAAAGCACCGCAACGCGCTTGGCGCCCGTGGCCTGATGTAAAAGTTCCAAACGCTTGCCCGTTAGCTCGGCGCTCGCAGTGGTAACACCGGTTATGTGCTTGCCGGGCCGCGCCAATGAATTCGCATACTGGACAATAACCGGATCGGTCACGGTGGCGATTACCGTGGGAATGGCGCGGCTCGCGTACCATGCCG
>JAYTUX010000539.1:0-10763 GCA_043744315.1 Betaproteobacteria bacterium
GTGCCCGCGATCGCCGCTTCGCCAAGCTTCATTGTCAATTTATGCACGCTTGAAAAATCGCGCGGCATTTGGTCAATGCTGTACAGGTAGGGCGACAGGCAGGCGCGCGCATCGCTGGCGAGCACATGGCCGTGCAGGTGCGGCACGATGCTTTCCATCGCGTCCTTGGGAATCGGCCCCGACGCCACCGCGTAACGCGACCACGCCACCAGCGGAATCGCCAGCAACAAAATATCCCAGCGCGCACCGCTGACATCGATATCGGTTGCCTCGCTGCGGGCCTCCACCAGTTCGATTAAGACATCGTGCGCGGCAAGATTGCTCTGAAACGTGTGATCGAGTGCCGACTCCAGCGCGGCATCGTTGCCGGCTGCCATCAATTTGCCGACGAGTTTGGCGATCGCGCTTTCCCAATAGACATCCTCGGCACGACTGCCGGAGGCAACCAGACCGGTGGAAAGCGAGATGAGTTTTTCGGCGTCGCGCGTCAGGCGGAGGGGGGATTTGCTGCGTTGGCGTTTCATTTGCGGTCAATCAGTGGTGCGGGGAGAGAGATTATAGCCGCCCCGACATGGCTCGCGATAGACTGATGTTGTTCAATGCGTCTGCGCGTAGCGTTTAATGATCTGCTTGCCCAGTGCCATCATGTGCACCTGATCTGGCCCGTCCGCCAGACGACACCAGCGCGCATAGTTGTACGCATCGGCCATGAAGTAATCGCTCGTGAGGCCGCCCGCACCGTGAATTTGCATGCAGCGATCAATCACCGTCTGCGCCATCAGCGGCACCGTAATTTTTGCCGCGGCGATGTAATCGCGCGAGTCCTTCGGGCCGACCTCATCCATGCGTTGCGCAGTCCTCAGCGTGAGCAATCGCGATTGCTCGATCTCGCTGAAACATTTGGCGATATCCTCGCGCACCGATTGATGCTCGGACAATTTCTTGCCGAAGGTGGTGCGCGATTCGGCACGTTTGCACGCATATTCGAGTGCGCGCTGCGCGGCGCCAATCAGGCGCATGCAATGGTGGATGCGCCCCGGGCCCAACCGGCCTTGCGCGATTTCAAAGCCGCGACCTTCGCCCAGCAAGATATTTTCGGCGGATACGCGCACATTGTCGAAGCGCATTTCGGCATGACCGAGTGGTGCGTCGTCATATCCGAGTGTCGTGAGTGATCGCGTGATGGTCACACCGGGCGTGTCGCGCGGAATCAGAATCTGGCTCTGTTGCAGATGAATATTCGGATTCGCCGGATCGGATTTGCCCATCACGATAAAAATCTTCGTGCGCTCACATGCGGCATTCGAGATGAACCATTTGCGGCCATTGACGACATAGTCGCTGCCATCGCGGACGATCGAGGTGCGCACATTGGTCGCATCGCTCGAGGCCACATCGGGCTCAGTCATCGCGTAGGCGGAACGGATTTCGCCACTCAATAGCGACGTCAACCAATTCGCCTTTTGCGCCTCGCTGCCGTACTTCATGAACACTTCCATGTTGCCGGTGTCGGGCGCGTTGCAATTGAACGCCTCCGGGCACCACAGTACGCGCCCCATGATTTCGGCGAGTGGTGCGTATTGTGCGTTGGTGAGGCCGCCGTGCGAAGCGGGCACGAATAAATTCCACAACCCCGCCGCGCGCGCCTTTACCTTTAATTCCTCCATTACGGGCACTGTGCCGAAACGGTTCTGCAGCGCGTTCAATTCAGCGTGGTAGCGCGTTTCATTTGGGTAAATGTGCAAATCCATGAAGGCACGCAGCAGATCTGGCAGCGCCTCGGGTGAGGCGGTGAGTTCGACATATTTCATGGCGATTCCGTGTGGTCAAGACGCAATGGGTGAGCGCATATTCTAACGGGCGCGATGGTTCGTCAAATTGCGCAAGCGCAATGTGTCGACTTTTTTCTACGTGCCAACCCGGTATCATCTGTTATCAGATTCGCAGCGGGAGCATCGAATGAAGTTAGTCAAAACCTTGTTGCTCGGTTTGTTGGGGCTCATCGCGCTGCTGGCGCTAGTCAGCTTCGCCTTGCCACGCTCCTACAAAGTCGAGCGCTCGATCGACATCAACGCGCCAATGATCGCAATCTATCCGCGCATCTACAACCCGAAAGACTGGGCGCTATGGAGTGTGTGGAATCAGCGCGACCCGGGCATGGTGGTGACCTATTCCGGTGAGCCTGCGGGCAAAGGCGCGAAATGGGTCTGGCAATCGAAGATAGAAGGCGGCGGAAAAATGGAATTCACCGCCGCCGAGTTCGACAAGCTGATCGCATACAAAATCACGTTCACCGATTTCGACGGCGAGATGACAGGGCGTTTCGAATTTTCTCAGGCCGGCAAAGCGGTGCGGGTGCGCTGGATTGGCGAGGGCGATGTCGGGGGCAATCCACTCATGCGATACTTTGTGCTCGCGATGGATCGCATGCTGGGGCCGGATTTTGAAGGTGGTCTGAAAAATCTCAAGGCGCTTGTCGAAGCGGCGCGTTAACTGTTATTCACGAGGCATGACATGACGATGATTCAATCGAAATCTGGGCGCTATGTTGCGGTTCTGCTGCTCGCTGTGCTGCTTTCCGCCTGCGCAGGCAATGGGCCGCACAACAGTATTTCCGATGGGGTGGACAGTATTTTGATGCTTAAGGGCCACGATCCGGTCGCCTATTTCACGCTGGGCAAACACATGCCCGGTCGCGCCGAAATCAAGGCCGACTTTGACGGTGCCACCTACCGCTTCATGAATGACGAGCACAAGGCGATGTTCGTCAAAGAGCCCGCGAAATATGCGCCACAGTACGGCGGCTTTTGCAGCAACGGTATCGTCTACGGCATACCCTGGGGCGGCGATGCCGACACATGGAAAATAATCGACGGGAAATTGTACATTTTCGGTGGCGAGAGTTCGCGGCGCTATTTCCTGATGGCCGAGAAAACCAATCTCGCGCTGGCGGATAAATATTGGACGGACGAGATCAAGGGCAACAATGGCGTTGTTCAACGCTACAAACGTCTTGTGCTGCGCGTGCCGCATTACAAGTCCGGCAAGGAGCTTCAAGACGAATGGGAAAAAAGGCCGAAAGCGCAATAGCGTCGCGCCAACGCAAACCCGCTGTTCGCAAGGCGGCGACGGTGGCCGCTGCCGCGGTGCCCGATGCGCCCGGTGTGCTCTCGCGGCTCATGTCGCTGGGCAATGCGGCCACCGCCGAAGTGGCAATGCGCTTTTTTAGAACCGGCGCAGGTGAATATGGCGAAGGCGATAAATTTATCGGCATCCGTGTCCCGGTATTGCGTGCGTTGGCTCGCGACCTGCGAGACGCCGGAATTGAAGTCGCGCAGCCGCTTTTGAAGTCTACCTGGCACGAAGCACGCGCGCTGGGGTTGATGTTGCTGGTGCAAAGTTTTGAACGCGCCGATCGAAAAACCCAACGGCGTATTTTTGATCTCTATCTCAAGAGCACGAAATTCATCAATAGCTGGGATTTGGTGGATTTATCCGCCGCGCCCATCGTCGGTGCGTGGCTTGCCGACAACACCGGCGAACGCCGACGAATTCTTGATCGGCTTGCCCGATCCGATTCGCTTTGGGAACGCCGCATTGCAATGCTCGCAACCTATTACGATATCAAGCGCGGCGACTATTCCGAGACGTTTCGTGTGGCGACCATTCTCATCAAAGATCAGGAAGACCTGATCCAAAAAGCCGTTGGCTGGATGCTGCGCGAAGTGGGTCAACGGATCGGTGAGAAAGAGGAAGAGTCGTTCCTGAAGAAACATTACCGTGAGATGCCCCGCACCATGTTGCGTTATGCAATCGAGCGGTTTACTGAACCGAAACGCAAAAAATACCTGGCGGGATTGATATGAAAATCATTGCATCCTGCCATCGACGGGCCGTATTGCGCGGGTGACTTATAATTTGCCTTCGCAGGACATTCCTAACACATCTACGGCGCTCTTCATGAAAACAAAACACTACCTCACCGTCGAAGATTGCAAGAAGATCCTTGCCGCTTCTGAAGCCGAGGCCGCCAAAAATGATTGGGCGGTGTGCATATCGATTGTCGATGACGGTGGACATCTGCTCACTTTTCAGCGGCTCGACAGGTGCGCCCTCGCGAGTGTTGCGATTTCGCAGGCCAAGGCCGCGAGTGCCGCCATTCGCAAACGTCCTACCAAGAACGATGAAGAAATGGTCAACAACGGTCGTATATCCGCACTGTCGATGCCCGGCATTATTTTCCTCGAGGGTGGTTTACCTATTACTGTCGACGGCGAAGTCATCGGTGCAGTCGGTGTGTCAGGCGTGAAATCGTCGGAAGACGCGCAAATCGCGCAGGCAGGGATCGACGCGCTACTGGCATAAACGGGAGGCCACATGCAATGTCCGAGTTGTCATACCGGCATGGAGATGGTTGCACTCCAGAACCACATTGGTCGGCAGGTCGAGATCGACGTGTGCCAACCCTGTCAACTGATCTGGTTTGATCACATGGAGAGTGTCTCGCTTTCGGCGGGGTCGGTGATTGAAATGTTCAAGCGCATCCACGCGGCGCGGGAAGCGACACGAAATCCGGTCGGCATGCAGCCGGCCTGCCCGATTTGTTCGACCCGGCTCGAGAGTTCGAGCGACCGTACCCGCGGTGGACGATTTGCGTTTCACCTCTGCACCGGTGGCCATGGACGCCTGATCGCATTCACGCAGTTTTTGCGCGAAAAGAACTTCATTCGCAGTTTGCAGCCGAACGAAATCAAGACGCTGTCAGTGAAGGTGAAACAGGTTCGCTGCTCGAGCTGTGGCGCGGGCGTGAATCTTGAAAATGACTCCGCGTGCCGGCATTGCGGCTCGCCGGTGTCGGTGCTGGATGACGCGGCCGTGGAAAAAGCGCTGAGCGCTTTGCAAGCCAAAGACGTGCAGCGAACCCCATTCGACAATATGGTAAAGCGAACGACATTCGACGCGGCGAAAGTGGCTGAGGCGCTGACGATGCGACAGCCGCAGCCACAACGCATCCGCGAAGTATCGGCCGCGGGAACTCCGATTGGTGCAGCCTGGTCCGACAATAATGAGGTCGGCGCGGGTCTGTCGGACTTGGTGCAAATTGGCATCGGCGCCGCGCTGGCGGCGTGGCTCGCTTGATCGGTAAATGGTGAATCTGTATCTCGTTACTGGAACCACCAAAGGGTTGGGCGCCGCACTCTGCGAACTCCTTGCGCGCGACAATCAAAACCTCGTGATCTGTTTGTCACGCGCTGCAGCCTCTTCTCCCTCGTCGGCAGGGCTGCACAACGTATTTGTCGATCTCGCCGATATCGCATCGATTACCCCGGCGTTTGCTGTGTGCGAGACATTATTTGCGCGCAGGTATTTCGAGCGCGCAGTGTTAATCAACAACGCGGGACTGGTCGTGCCTTTTGGCGGATTCGAGGGGCTCGATGCGATCGAAATGTCGAGCAACATCAACGTCAATCTCACGGCACCGATGCTGCTGACGGGTTTGTTCGCTAAGGCCACCCGTCATATTGCGGCGGCACGTCTGGTGGTGAATATTTCGTCCGGGGCCGCCAAGCGCCCGCTTGCCGGCTGGTCGGCCTATTGTGCGGCCAAGGCGGGGCTGGAAATGGCGACGCGTGCGGCTGCGCTGGAAGCATCCGTGCGCGACACGACATTGGCAATTTGTTCGCTCGCACCGGGTGTGGTCGATACGCCCATGCAAGCGCAGGTGCGTGGTGCCACGGCTGAACAATTTCCCGATGTGGCGCGTTTTCGCGCCATGAAACTGGAAGGGGCGCTGCGCCCGGCAGAAGACGTTGCACGCGATATGGTAAAGCTCATTGAGGAGAACAGATTGAGTAACGGCGGTAACTTCGATATTCGGGAATTGACGGCATGAACGACGACAACAACAAGACACCAAAGCGCGCACGAAATGCGCGCAAGAGTTCCGCCAAACTACACTATTGTGACCTCGATTCCTGCCAGGGTATTTGCTGCAGCGACGGCGCCTTCCTGCAGCCCGCCGAGGAGCGCTTGATTCGTCGTATGGTGAAGAAACATCCCGAACATTTTCAGGATTTGCCGGACGCCTACATTCACGATGGCGAATGGGAAGGTAATACTGGTCGCAAGACGGCGACCTACGCGTTTCAATATCAGAAAAAGCCCGATCACTTTGCCAACACGCGTTGCGTGTTCACCGAAGCCGACGGCAAATGCAGTCTACAAACCCTTGCCGTGAAGTTAGGCAAACACAAGTGGGCCTACAAGCCGATGGGTTGCTGGTTGTTTCCGTTGGGTGCCGAAAACGGTAAATTGATTGCGCCACCGCTTGGTCGTCGCGATGACCCGAACAATCTTGGCAAGCGTTATCCCGGCTTTGCCTCGTTCACGCCCTGTGGAAAAAATGAACCCAAGGGCCGTGTCTGGTGGATCGCTCTCAAAGAAGAAGTACAACAATTTCGGAGCGCCGAGTAGCGTCCGGCGCATAGGCGAAACGCGACCACGATGACACTCCCCACAACGCCAACTGCGAGTGACCCTCACGCGGCGCTGATGGCTGCATTGCAGGCGGCTGAGGGCAAGCTCGCGCAAATCGTCGAGGCCTTTGATCACCTGGAGTCTGGTGTTGTGCTGTACGGATCTGACGATCGGCTGGTGTTTTGCAATCGGTATTTCCGCGCAATCTATTCCGACGTTGCCGATGTCCTGGTACCCGGCGTGGCTTATGCCGACATCGCACGCACGTTTTACCGCCGCGGTTTTGAGCATCGCACGCAACAGGATGAAGAAACCTACGTCTCGGCGCGGGTCGCCAAACATCTTGATCCCGATGAAGGCGACTATGAGTATCTGATGGGCGAGTCGACATGGGTTCTGGTGTCGGATCGAAAAACTGCTGATGGCGGGGTGATTGGGTTTCGACTCGACATCACCGCGCGCAAGAACTCCGAAGAAAAACTTGCGCAAAGCGAGCAACGTCTCGCCGGGCTGTTGAAGATGTCGTCGGACTGGTACTGGGAGCAGGATGATCAATATCGCTTTACCCACATTTCCGGCGGCATGGCGCGTGCGATCGGTGTCGATCCAGCCGATCGCTATGGCGTGCCGCGCTGGGAAATCCATTACCTCGGCATCACCAAAGAGCAAATGGATGAACATCGCCGGCAGGTCGAAGCGCATTTGAGTTTCCGCGATTTTCACTATGCCTACAAACTGCCGGACGGAAACCTCCATTGGGTCAGCGTCTCGGGTGATCCGATTTTCGATGCGTCTGGTGCGTTCAGTGGTTATCGCGGCGTCGGCAGCAATATCACCGAAAAGAAGCGCAACGAGGCGCAGATCCGTGAATTGGCCGAATATGATTTTCTGACCGGATTGCCGAACCGCCTTCTGCTGGCGGCGCGCTTTGACTTTGCGACACGTCAGGTGGCGCGGCACGGTGGTGGTCTGGCGTTATTGTTCATCGATCTCGATCATTTCAAGAATATCAATGACTCACTGGGCCATCATGTCGGCGATCTGATACTCGGCGAAACGGCAAAGCGACTGCAGGCGGCAACGCGCGCGAGCGACACCGTTTCGCGCCACGGTGGCGACGAGTTTGTCGTCATGTTGACTGGCACAACTGATGCACCGGCGTTAGCGCGCATCGCTGAGACCATGGTTGGCTCGCTGAGTCAATCACACACATTGGCGGACCGCGAATTAACCGTCACGCCATCCATCGGCATCGCCATTTGGCCCGCCGACGGCGCGGACTTGAACACGCTGGTGAAAAACGCTGATCTCGCGATGTATCACTCGAAAGCGCAGGGCCGCAACCAGGTCAGTTTTTTCCGCAAGGAAATGAATGACAAGGTGACTGAGCGGCTTGCCATAGAGGGTGCATTGCGGCGTGCATTGCCGCGCGAAGAGTTTTCACTGGTGTATCAGCCTATTTTTCGGGTGCCCGGCAAGAAGCTTGTCGGTGTCGAAGCGCTGCTGCGTTGGAACAGTGAATCATTGGGCGCGGTGTTGCCTTCCCGATTCATTGCCGTCGCCGAGGAGACCGGCTTGATCGTCGGCATTGGCGAATGGGTCGCCCGCGAAGCCTGCGCGCAGTTGAGGCGCTGGCGCGATGCAGGGTTGGATGATTTCCCGCTCACGATCAACGTTTCCGCGAAACAATTCAAAACCCGCCGCCTCATCGAGGTGTTGCTCTCGGCGATTGCGCAATTCTCCCTGATGCCGTCCGATATCGAGATTGAATTGACCGAAACCGCACTGGTGAGCCAAAACGACGAGGCGATGCGTATCCTTGAGGAATTGGGCCGCGAGGGATTCAGGCTGGTGGTCGACGACTTCGGCACCGGCTATTCCAATCTTGCGTACCTGAAACGTTTCGATATTTCCAAGCTGAAAATCGATCAGTCATTCGTTCGCGACATCAGCACCGATCCCGACGATGCGGCAATTACGCGTGGCATCATCGGCCTTGCCAAAAGTCTTGGGCTGAGGGTGGTCGCCGAAGGCGTCGAGCACGAGGCACAATTGGAATGTCTCGTCCAATATGGCTGCGAGGAAGCGCAGGGCTACTTACTGTCAATGCCGTTATCGCCGGTGGAATTGCAACGACAATACTAAGGAATTCATGACTACATACAAATTGCAGGTGCAGGACGACGACGCACACCCGGAAGTCTGGCGCGATGTATTGAATGAACACGGCAAGTTGATCGTGTTCGACAAGGAACCCGACGCGCGCGCGAAGCTTGAAGAAATGTTTCCGATATTGGTGAAGATGGAACGTTTCGCCGCAGGTCCCAAGCGCACGCGGGTGCTCATCATGAATCCGTATCAGGATATCGACAAAGAAAAGGACAACTAACGTGGAATACAGAAGAGTAGGGCGCGCCGGATTGAAAGTATCGGCACTGTCGTTTGGCTCATGGGTCACTTACGGCAATCAGGTGGAAGAAAACGCGGTGGTGGAATTGATGAGTGCTGCGCGCGACCATGGCGTAAATTTTTTCGACAACGCCGAAGTGTATGCGAATGGCAAGTCGGAAACCCTGATGGGGGCCGCGCTGAAAAAATTGAATTGGGATCGCCTTACCTATATCGTCTCGACCAAATTTTTCTGGGGCCATCCCGCGAAATTCGGCGACGGCGTGAACGAAAAAAATACGCTTAATCGAAAGTACCTTTTACATGCCATCGATAATTCACTGAAGCGCCTGCAACTCGACTACGTCGATCTGGTGTATTGTCATCGGCCCGATGCCAATACGCCGCTCGAAGAAACCGTTTACGCGATGCACGACATCATTTCGCGGGGCAAGGCGCTTTATTGGGGAACCTCAGAATGGAGTGCGGCCGACATCATGGGCGCCTGGCATATCGCCGATAAACATCACCTGCACAAACCGATCGTCGAGCAACCTGAATACAACTTGTTCCACCGCAAAAAAATCGAGCATGAATACGCACGGCTCTACAACGAGATCGGTCTCGGCACCACCACCTGGAGTCCGCTCGCTTCGGGTCTGCTTTCCGGAAAATACGCCAACGGGATTCCCGCCGATAGCCGCGGCACGCTGAAAAACATGGCGTGGATGAAAGAGCAATTGCTCGATGCCGAGAAGAACGCCATCGTCGGCAAATTGGCGGGTGTCGCGAAAGAACTCGATTGCACCACCGCGCAATTGGCGATCGCGTGGTGCGTGAAAAATCCGCATGTCTCAACCGTGATTACCGGCGCATCCCGCCTTTCGCAGGTGACGGAAAACATGAAGGCCATGGACGTCGTCGCGAAACTCACGCCGGATGTAATGACGCGGATTCACGAGATCGTCGGCGCGAATCACGATTAGAGTCTTGCGATGGAGATGAAAAAAGTCAGCGTGGCCAACATTCGCGCGATCGGTTACGACGATAAACGCCGTGTATTGGTCGTTGAACTTTCGTCAGGCACGTTTGAATACGTCAACGTATCGAGCGAAGTCTGGCGGCGTTTTTCCACGTCATCATCGATGGGCAGTTTCTTCAAAGACACCATTGAAGAGGATTACCAGAAACGACGTATCAAGTAGTAAGGTCCATTGCTGGCGCGGCGTTCCGGACATAAAAGGCGGAAAAGGCGCTCCAGCACTGGCCTTTTGACCCCTTTCGCTATGGAACCACCAAACCTGATCTAGACTTGGCGATCGAGACATCTGCCTGCGTGATGCTGCCGTCGGCGTTGAGATCGAATTTGGCGACGGTGGCGGCGTTGCCTGCATTCACGATCGTGCCGGTGCGCGTTTTCACGGCGATGATGTCGGCCGCGTTCACGCTCTTGCTGTTGTTCACGTCGCCGACCAGAAAGCCGAGCGAACGTGCCACGTTGGTTGTCGCGTTCACCCCGGTCAAGGTCAGTGTAAGGCGTTTGTTGTCGGCAACATTGTTGAGGGTGGCAATCACGTCCGCCCCCGAACGTGTGAGCGTCACCGTCGCGGCCGAGTTCATGGCCTGGTCGAGCGCACTGGCCGCACCTTCGGCGGTGATGGTTGCGTCAAAATGAAAAATGATCACATGCCCCGCGCCGATGGTGCGCGGCTCGATGGTGATGCTGCCGGTGATCGGTTGATTGGCGATGTTGAGATCGAAAGTCGTGCCGTTGTGCAATTTGCGTGAAACCACCGAGAGCAGGTTCAGCACCGCCGGCCCGATGGTTACGCTGCCGCGAATACCCCCGGCGATACGAAAGCCGACGCTGGTGATGGTGACACCTGAGGAGGTCTCGC
>JAYTUX010000540.1:0-3147 GCA_043744315.1 Betaproteobacteria bacterium
ATCAGTACTTTCACAAAACGCTGCTGGTCGATTCCTGAAACCGGCTTCGCAGAAATGCGGGCAAATTGAAATGCCGGATTTCTGTCGATACTCATGACGATTGCCACCGATAATCCCGCCGGGTAAGTGCCATCAATGCCGGAGGTAACCAACGCATCGCCAGCCTGAATGTCGGCACCGACGGGGATGAATGGCAGATCAATCGTGCCATCGCGGCCACTGCCGACAGCGATGGCGCGCAATCCGCTGCGCAATGCCATCACCGGCACCGATTGATTTTTTTCTGTCGATAGCGTGACTTCCGACGTGAGCACACCGACTGCCGTCAACTGGCCGACGACACCGGTGCCGTCAATCACGGCGAGTCCCGGCCTGAAGCCGTGCGAACTGCCTTTGTCGATAATGACTTTACGAACGAAGGGATTGCGTGCATCGCGAATGATCTCCGCGATCACGCCGCGGTCGCCAAAGCGTTTGTTAGCGTCGCTTAACGATTCAAAATACTTGCGTTCAGAACGAATCAACTGCGCCTGTTGATGGCCCGCCGATAACTCCATTACCTGTGTTTTCAGCTTGGCGTTCTCGGCGGTAAGCCGATCCTGATCAGAAAAATACATGCCCATGCGTTGCGTCATTTTGCCCGGCAGCATCAAGGTCTGTTCTATCGGTGCCAGCACCACCGAGACGCCCAGACGCACAAACGCCAACGCCTGAAACCGGTGATCGGCGATCATGATGGCTATACTGACGAGCGAAAAAAATGTCAGCCGCGCGAGAGGGCTGGGTCCGCGCGTGAAGAAATTTTCTTGATAGGCTGACATTTCAACCCGGTCCTGTTGTTAAGCGTTTACCGCGTTTACCATTAGCAGCCCCATGGGAGCCACACATCACGTCTCGTTGGTAAATACAGAACCGAGCTTGTCCATTTCTTCCAGTGCGCGTCCGGAGCCCCGTACCACGCAGGTCAGCGGATCATCGGCCACGATCACCGGCAGGCCGGTCTCTTCGACTAGCAGACGGTCAAGCTCACGCAGCAACGCACCGCCACCAGTGAGCACCATGCCTTTTTCGGCGATGTCGGCGCCGAGCTCGGGTGGCGTTTGTTCGAGCGCCGATTTAACGGCGGACACAATGGAATTAAGCGGCTCGGTAAGCGCTTCCAGAATTTCATTAGATGAAATCGTGAATGAGCGCGGGATGCCTTCGGCCAGATTGCGGCCCTTCACTTCCATCTCGCGCACTTCGCTGCCCGGGAACGCGGAACCGATGGTTTTCTTGATATTTTCTGCCGTGGCTTCACCGATCAACATGCCGTAGTTGCGGCGAATGTAATTGATGATGGCTTCGTCAAATTTGTCACCACCCACGCGCACCGAGGCGGAATAAACGATACCGCCGAGAGAAATCACGCCGACTTCGGTCGTGCCGCCGCCAACGTCAACGACCATTGACCCGGTCGGCTCGGCAATCGGCAAGCCCGCACCAATCGCTGCGGCCATCGGCTCTTCGATCAAGAATACTTGCGATGCACCCGCCGCAACAGCGGACTCGCGAATTGCGCGGCGCTCGACCTGCGTGGAACCGCAAGGTACGCAGATGACGATGCGCGGGCTGGGCAAATACCACTGCGCATCGTGGACCTTCTTGATAAAAAATTTGAGCATGTGCTCGGTGGTATGAAAGTCGGCGATCACACCGTCTTTCATAGGCCTAATTGCGGTGATGTTGCCCGGCGTTCTACCCAGCATCATTTTTGCAGCCTGGCCTACGGCTTGAATGGTTTTCTTGGAGTTGGGGCCTGCATCCTGCCGAATGGCAACGACCGAAGGTTCATCGAGAACGATGCCTTTGCCACGAACATAAATGAGGGTATTTGCGGTGCCGAGGTCGATCGCGAGATCGGTGGAGAGGTATTTCGAGAAGAACGAAAACATGTTGCCTTTCTGAATGCGGAGCGGTGTTGCCTGCAACGCGTGCGGATGCGCCAAACTCTCGCGACGGTTGCTCAAAAACTGTTCTTTTATGCCGACGTTTGCTTGAAGGCAAACGCATAAATCCTGCTATGAAGGCAAGACGTTTCGGCGGATGGACTATAATACCGTATCAATTCCCGAAAAGCATGGCGAATGCTGGCAATTTGACTGTAAATCGCGTGTTTTTTGCGGAACTTTTGGGCGTGCTATTCAATCCGCACCCCGAACGCCAATTCCGGTTACGAAGCCATCCGCGCATGAAACTCACCCCTGACGATCTCAAGCGCATCGCGCATCTGGCAAGAATTGCCGTTTCAAACGACGATGTCGCGCTGCTGCAAACGCAGCTCAATGGTATTTTCGGGCTGATCAATGAGCTCCAAGCCGTCGATACCAAGGGCGTGGAGCCCTTGTCCCACCCGTTGGACGTGATGCAGAATATGGCGCAACGCCTGCGCGAAGATCGCGTCACGGAATCAGACCAACGCGCGGCAAACATGGCCAACGCGCCCGCCGAGGAAAACGGCTTGTTTCTTGTGCCGAAGGTGCTCGATTGAGCCGCCCATGACCTACGCTCATTCTTCTCTCAAGGCGCTTCGCGCCGCTCTAGACGCAAAACAGGTATCAGCAGTCGAGCTGGCTGAGCATTTTCTAGCGCGCGCGGAAAAGGCCTTGGTGTTGAATGCTTTTTTGCATATTGATCGCGGACTAACGATGCAACAAGCACGCCAAGCCGATGTCCGTATCGCACGCGGCGAGACGGGCGCGCTCACCGGCATACCGGTTGCGCACAAGGATATTTTCGTCACCAAAGATTGGCGCTCGACAGCGGGCTCCAACATGCTGGCCGACTACATGTCGCCGTTTGATGCAACCGTCGTAGAAAAATTAGGTGCCGCAGAAAGAAAAGGCGCGGGCATGGTTTGCCTCGGCAAATTGAATTGCGACGAATTCGCGATGGGCTCGTCGAACGAAAATTCCGCATTCGGCCCAGTCAAAAACCCGTGGAATCCCGCCAAAATCCCCGGTGGTTCATCCGGTGGATCGGCGGCCGCGATTGCCGCAGGGTTGGCCCCCGCTGCGACGGGCACAGACACCGGCGGATCGCTGCGCCAGCCAGCCGCCATGTGCGGCATTACTTCGATCAAGCCGACCTACGGGCGCGTGTCGCGTT
>JAYTUX010000541.1:0-10730 GCA_043744315.1 Betaproteobacteria bacterium
GAAATGGCGATGTAATGAATCGCTTTGCGATGGCGTTAAGAATGTTGCGCCGCAACAGTCGTTCCGCAGAGGCGCGCGTCCTGTTGCTGGCGCTTTTTATCGCTGTAATGAGTGTCAGCACGGTCGCGTTTTTCGCCGATCGCGTCGAATTGGCCTTGAACCGGCACGCGAACGAGTTAATCGCTGCCGATGTGGTGGTAATTGCTGATAAGCCTGTGTCGGCTCGCTTTCGCGAAACCGCTCAACGACTCAAACTTGCCACCGCCGAATCAACGACCTTTCCGAGCATGGTGGCGGGTGAAAAAGACAAAGGGCAGGGTGTCAGTCTCGCCGAACTGAAAGCCATTACGCCGGGATTTCCATTGCGCGGGCAAATCAAGATCGCGAATCGCCCCGGTGCGGAAGGTGTTGCCACTCGCGATATTCCGGTGCCCGGGACGGTTTGGGTGCCGGAAGTCCTGCTCATGCGACTTGATGCGAAAGTCGGCGACAAACTGAAAGTCGGCGCCACAAGCCTCGCCGTCGCGGCGGTACTTGTCAAAGAGCCGGATAGCGTCCTCGATTATTTTGGTATCGCGCCGCGATTGATGCTCAACATGCGCGATTTGCCGGCAACCGAGTTGTTGCAAATCGGAAGCCGTGCCACTTTTCGCTATATGGTGGCCGGCGATGGTGCGGCGGTGGAGGAATTTCGCAAAGCGCACGTGGGGAGTCTCGTGCGCGGCGAACGTATTGAGAGCGTTCGAGATTCGCGATCCGAGGTGCGCGTTGCACTGGAACGAGCGCAGCGTTTTCTCGGCTTGGCGGCGTTATTGTCGGTGGTGCTGGCGTCGGTCGCGGTCGCCCTGGCAGCACGGCGATTCTCACAGCGTCAACTGGATAGTGCGGCAATGATGCGTTGTCTCGGAGCAAGCCGGGCCGACATTTTTGTCATGAATCTCTGGCAATTTCTATTGCTGGCGATGGTAGCCTGTGCGACCGGAACTTTGGCCGGATTCGCGGCCCAAAGTGTACTTTCTGGAATGCTGTCGGGCTTTTTGACGGTCGCATTGCCGTTACCTTCAATTGTGCCTGCGATACAGGCGTGTGCAATTGGCCTTGTATTGCTGTTCGGCTTCACGCTCCCGCCATTGCTCGCGTTGCGAAAAGTGCCGACATTACGCGTACTGAGACGCGATCTGGATCCATTTGATTCAGGCGCAGCACTTGCATATCTTCTCGGCTTTACGACCCTTGCATGCCTGATCGTCTGGCGCGCCGGTGAAATTAAGCTAGGTGCGATCGCAGTTGGAGGATTTGTAGCGGCGCTGGCGGTTGCTGCCCTCGCCGGATGGCTGCTGATCGTGGCGGCTGCTCGGCTTCGCGGCGCCACCAGCGGATCGTGGCGCTACGGCATCGCCAACATGCGCCGGCGATCTGGTGGCAGCCTGGTGCAGGTGATGGCGTTGGGTGTCGGCATCATGGCGATGTTGTTGCTTACGCTGGTGAGGAGCGACATGATTGCGCGTTGGCAGGGGACGTTGAAAGACGACATGCCGAATCGTTTTGTGATCAACATTCAAAGCGATCAATTGACGGCAGTAAAGGGCTACTTTGCCGGCCTTGGCATGTCGACGCCCGACTTGTACCCGATGGTGAAAGGGCGCTTAACGGCAATCAATGATATTGCGGTGGTGCCTTCCACGTTCAAGGATGAGCGCGCCAGACGCACCAGCGAGCGAGAATTCAACCTTTCATGGGCAACGACGTTGCAGTCTGACAATCGGATAGTTGCGGGTGCATTCTGGGCAGCTGACGTCAATGACAAGCAATTTTCGGTCGAAGAGGGCATTGCCAAAACACTCGGCATTAAGGTGGGCGATTCGCTTAGCTACGACATAGCGGGTTCGTTATTCAGTGCCAAAGTGACCAGCCTTCGTAAAGTCGAATGGGATTCGTTCAAAGCGAATTTTTTCGTGCTTGCGTCGCCCGGCACACTGGAAAATTATCCGGCGAGCTATATCACCAGCTTTCATCTGAAGCCTGGCAATGAGGCGGTTGTGACCGGCTTGATTCGTCAATTTCCGAATGTGTCGGTCATCGATATGACAGCAATCATGAATCAGGTGCGGACCATCACCAATCAAGTCGCCGACGCGGTTTCATTCGTGTTTATATTTGCGTTGGTGGCGGGACTCGTGGTGCTATACGCTGCGATCGCGACCACGCAGGACGAGCGGATTTTTGAGGCAGCCATCATGCGCACGCTAGGGGCGAGTCGCCGACAAATGGTCATCGTTCAACTTGCCGAATTTCTGGTCATCGGAATTTTATCGGGACTTGTCGCAAGTCTCGGAGCGATTGCGTTGGCCACTGTGCTTTCCGACAAAGTGCTGGGCGTGCCCTATAGCATCAACTACTGGATTCCAATAATAGGTGTTTTGGGTGGCGGAATCGGTATCGCGGCGGCGGGGCTATTGGGAACACAAAGGGCAGTTTCAACGCCGCCTTTGGCGACGATTCGGGCGCTTGAATAGTACGAGCGTTTTGGATAGTCGCTTCGGCATGCACCTCCGACATTCGCTCAAATTGCACAGGCGCAATGATTTAACATAATATAAATTATACGCAATTATTATGTGGGTTTGTAAACCACAATTGGGGTGATTTCCCCAATTTCACTTGCTAAGTTATTGAATATATTGGTCGGGGCGAGAAGATTCGAACTTCCGACCCCTTGCACCCCATGCAAGTGCGCTACCAGGCTGCGCTACGCCCCGACCGAACCGCAATTATAGCCTTGAATGCCTGGGTGCGGTTACGTGCTCAACATGGAAAGAATGCTTTTGAGCTCACTCTTGACTTCGCCAAGCTCCAGCTGTCGTTCCAGCTTGAGGCTCTTGGCTGACGCGCTGGTGGGTTCATCGAGCCGATTTCTTGCGCCATTGATGGTGAATCCATGTTCATACAGCAACTCACGAATACGGCGAATCAGCAGCACTTCATGGTGCTGGTAATAGCGCCGATTGCCGCGCCGCTTGAGCGGCTTTAGTTGTGTGAATTCCTGTTCCCAGTAACGCAACACGTGCGGTTTTACGCCGCACAACTCACTCACTTCACCTATCGTGAAGTATCGTTTTGCCGGGATTGCCGGCAGGCTACTGGTGAGCAAGGGTTCCATTGAAGGACTTTTCGACTAGGCTCTTCAGTTTTTGGCTGGCATGAAAAGTAACTACGCGGCGCGCAGTAATGGGAATTTCTTCGCCGGTCTTGGGATTACGTCCGGGACGCTGGGGCTTATTACGCAATTGAAAATTGCCGAAGCCGGACAACTTGACGCTGTCGCCGTTCTCCAGGGCGTGCCGTATTTCCTCGAAAAAGGACTCCACCATGTCCTTAGCCTCGCGCTTATTTAGGCCAACTTTCTCAAACATCAAGTCAGCGAGTTCCGCTTTCGTGAGCGTCATAGATAATCGCTTTATTTTCTTATAGTTGCGCCAAATTCTTGTGATAACACTTCAACTATTCGTGAAACTTGAATATCCGCCTCAAGATCTGTCAAAGTTCTATCAGTATCCTGCATAACTATACGAAAGGCAACACTTTTTTTCCCAAAATCCATGTTTGCACCGCGGTAAAGATCAAAAATTGAAAAGTCTGCAATTACGCTTGATTTTTGGCGCAAAATCGCATCCTGCATCGCCTGAAATTCGACCATTTCATCAACCACCAGTGCAATATCACGACGAACCGATTGCATTCGTGAGGTCGTGCGAAACGCTGGCACCGGCGCACGTGAAATTGCGTCGAGGTCGATTTCAAACATGATTGGCGCATATGGCAAACCATACTTTTGTTGCCACAGCGGATGAAGTTCACCGATCACACCGATTATTCTGTCGTCGGCGTGAATCGCTGCCGAACGACCGGGATGCAATGCCGGATGAGAGGTTTTTTCGAACCGGAACATGAATCCGTGAAGCAATATTTCGAGTTCGCCCTTGACGCTGAAATAATCCGCTGATACCCCCTTCTGGCCGCCCTCCCCCCACTGTTCAGGAAACCTGCTGCCATAGGCCAATCCGGCAAGGCGCTCAGGTTGCGCCGCAAGAGTTGCCTCGTCAGCCAGAAAACAACGTCCGATTTCAAACAGTTTCAGTCTGGATTCACCGCGATTTAAGTTGTGACCAAGCGATTCAACCAAGCCCCCAAACATGCTGCTGCGCATGACGCTCATGTGGCTTGCGATTGGATTGGCAAGCTTCAACGGTGCGGTGTTGGCCGCAAAATCACTTTCCCATGCTTCCGGGACAAAGCTGTAGTTGATGACCTCCTGATAGCCAAGATCGGCCAATTTATGGCGTAGCGAATTCCGCGACCGTTGCCCCTCGGGAATCGACAACATCGGCACTGACGATTGCGGCGCGTTGGCGGGTATTTTTTCGTAGCCGAAGACGCGGGCAATTTCTTCAATAAAGTCTTCTTCAATATTCAGATCGAACCTGAATGAAGGGGGCGTTACCCATAAATCGGTTCCAACCTCCTTCACGAGACATTGCAGTCGCCCGAGAATGTCGATCATGTCATTCAATGGAATGGCCATACCGACCAAGCGGGCAGCGCGTGACGGCCTGACACGGACCGCTACGCGCGCGGGCAGCTCGCCCAGTGCTTCGACAATGGGTCCAACGCGGGTCTCAGGGGTTCCGCAGATTTCGACCGCAAGGCGCGTCGCCTCCTCGACACCATCACGGGCACTGGACGGGTCGACGCCGCGTTCAAACCGAAAGGCAGCATCCGAATTAATGCCCAATGTGCGGGTTTTGCCTTGAATGCTATCCGGGTTGAAATAGGCCGCCTCAAAAAATACCTGCCGCGTTTCCGGCGTCACCATGCTTTCGAGTCCACCCATGACGCCTGCCATCGCAATCGGCCCACTTTCGTCTGCAATCAGTAACATGTCTGGCGATAACTCAACGTGTTGCTCGTTGAGCAAATTCATTTCTTCGCCGGCCACCGGAAACCGAACGTCGACCCCGCCTTGTAGCTTGTCATTGTCGAACGCATGCAACGGACGCCCGCGCTCAAGCGTGAGGTAGTTGGTGATATCGACCAACGGTGCGATAGACCGAAAACCGGCGCGTTCCAGGCGACGCTTCATCCAATCGGGCGTCGCGGCACATGCATTGAGGTTTGAAATTACCCTGCCGACATAGCGCCCACACGCTGCGGGGGCTGAGATCGTTATTTTGCGAGTTGCATCACTGGTACTTTGTGTCGCGGTGACAATCGGAAGTTTTATTTTCGCGCCGGTAATGGCCGCCAGATCGCGCGCAATGCCAAACATGGACAGGCAATCACCGCGATTCGGCGTCATCTTCAAGGTCAAATAAACATCATCCAAATCGAGGTGCTCGCGAATGTTTTGGCCAATCGGCGCGTCGACCGCAAGCGCTAACAATCCGCCGTGATCATCCGACAATCCCAATTCCCTGGCAGAACAAAGCATGCCGTTCGATTCCACGCCGCGCAATGTCGCGTGTCGGATCTCGAGCCCAGGAAGTTTCGCACCGACCAACGCGCATGGCACGCGCATGCCCGGCACCACATTTGGAGCGCCACAGACGATTTGCAGTATTTGGCCGGTGCCCGCGTCGACCTCGCAAACTCGCAACTTGTCCGCATTGGGGTGCGGCGCGGTACTTTTTACTTCGGCCACGACGATGCGATCAAATGCCGGCGCAACGGGCGTGATTTCCTCTACTTCCAGCCCGGCCATTGTGAGCGCGTGGGCAAGTTCGTCGATCGAGAGTGTTATGTCGACAAGTTCTTTCAACCAATTCACTGAAACTTTCATTTTTTGATTCCGCTAGCGAAATTGGCTGAGAAACTTCATGTCGTTCTCAAAGAACAAGCGAAGATCGTTAACACCGTACTTCAGCATGGCAAGTCGATCTAGTCCCATCCCGAAGGCGAAACCCGAATACTTTTCCGGATCTATACCGCCATTGCGCAATACCTGCGGGTGAACGACCCCCGCTCCACCGATTTCCAGCCATTTGATTTTCCCTCCCTTGTTTTCCCATTCCATATCGACCTCGACGCCGGGTTCGACGAATGGAAAAAACGACGGGCGGAAACGGATTTGCATGTCTTCGCGCTCAAAAAAAGCGCGAAAAAATTGCGTCAATGTGCCTTTAAGATCCGCCAAGCTGATGCCCTCATCCACCCACAGCCCTTCGATTTGGTGAAACATCGGTGAATGTGTCGCGTCATGATCGCAACGATAAACGCGACCCGGACAGATAATACGAATGGGCGGGCCGCCTTTTGTCGCTTGCGCTTGCATATAGCGAATCTGCACGGGCGACGTGTGGGGACGCAAAATGTTTTTCGAATTTTGAAGGTGAAACGTGTCCTGCATCGATCGCGCCGGATGATTTTCGGGCGTGTTCAGCGCAGTAAAACTATAAAAGTCGGTCTCGATTTCTGGTCCATCTGCCACTGAAAAACCCATCGTCGCAAACAGTGCTTCGATGCGCTCCTGTGCGCGGGTAACGGGGTGCAGGCCGCCAATGCCGGGATTGCGCCCAGGTAATGTTACGTCGATGGCCTCCGCGGCAAGTTTGGTCTGCAATTCTGCCTGCGCGATTCGTGATTTGGCGTCAATGATCAGCGTTTCGACTTGCGTCTTGATATCGTTGATCGCGGCACCGGCTGTTTTTTTCTCCTCTGGTGGGAGTTTGCCGAGCGACTTGAGCTGCTCAGTCAGCGAACCGGCTTTCCCCAAATATTTCGCTTTCACTTGTTCAAGCTCGGGCATCGATTTCACGGCAGCCAAGGTGGCGGTGGCATCGGTCAAAATTTCCTGAAGCGTGCTCATTTTTGTCGATTCAATGATGCGAATGTTTTTACGTTGGAGTGCGAAAAACAAAAGGCCCGCTGCGGTGAGTCAGCGGGCCTTTGTTGCGCGTTTATCGTACGAAATGCGTATCGATTTTTCTTACGCAGCGAGGCCGGCTTTGGCTTGCTCCACAAATCGCGCGAAGGCCGGTTTATCCATGACGGCCAAATCGGCCAGCACTTTACGATCGACTTCAATATGGGCTTTTTTCAGGCCATTCATGAAGCGCGAGTAGGTAATCCCTCCGCTGCGTGCAGCCGCGTTGATACGCGCGATCCACAGGGCGCGGAACACACGCTTTTTAGCGCGACGATCACGATAGGCATACTGGCCGGCCTTCATCACCGCCTCTTTGGCGATGCGGAAAACGGTACTGCGGCGACCGCGATATCCTTTGGCTAAATCGAGGACTTTTTTGTGACGGGCACGAGCGGTAACACCACGCTTAACTCTAGGCATAGTGGCGCTCCTTATGCGTAGGGCAACATGCGATGCACGCTGACCAGGTTGGTTGCATGAATCTCAGCCGTGCCACGCAATTGACGCTTGTTCTTGGTGGTTTTCTTGGTGAGGATGTGGCGTTTGAACGCCATGGAGCGCTTGATCGAGCCGCTTCCACGCGGCTTGAACCGCTTGGCGGCGCCGCTCTTGGTTTTCATCTTTGGCATATGTCTACCTCTTTTAACTACGTTGCCGCATCAGGTGGTGGAACCTTTCCACACTTGGTACCTGAAGTCGACTTGTTTGCACCATTAAAAAACCGGGATGGTGCTCCCTCGAAATCAGTGTTTCTTTCTTGGGCCGACCATCATCACCATCTGACGGCCTTCCATTTTTGGAAACTGTTCAACCTGCCCAAGTTCCGTCAAATCCGCTTCCACCCGCTTCAACAGTGCCATGCCCAATTCCTGATGGGCCATTTCGCGACCACGAAAACGAAGGGTGATTTTTGTCTTGTCGCCTTCTTCCAGAAAACGCTTCAGATTGCGCACCTTGATGTTGTAATCGCCATCATCGGTACCTGGCCGGAATTTCACTTCCTTGACCTGAATCTGCTTCTGCTTCAACTTGGCTTCGTGCGCTTTTTTGGCTTCGCGGTATTTGAACTTGCCGAAATCCATGATCCGGCAGACAGGCGGCTTCGCCGTCGGGGCGATTTCCACTAAATCCAGTTCTTTTTCTTCCGCCAGCCTATTCGCTTCCGCGAGGCTTACGATTCCCAGTGGCTCACTTTCGGGGCCAAGCAGCCGAACCTCTGTCACGTTGGTGATTTCAGTGTTGATTCGGACGTCTTTTTCAGTAGCGATAAAACTCTCCCAGTAATTGCTCAATATCTTGGGCGCTGAATGTCAGCGCCTCAAGGACGAAGGTATTCAATATCGGTAATGACAACATCGGCGCCGCCAGTGAAAAACCTAGCGTCTCGCCGAAATTTCCGTTTTTAAATGCGCCACGAACTCTTCGAGACTCATCGAGGCGAGATTTTCACCGCCACCTTTGCCGTCCCGAACGCGCGCTGTCACGGTCTTCGCCTGCATTTCCTTATCGCCCAAAATCAGCAAAAAAGGCACTTTTTGCAAGCTATGTTCCCGAATTTTATAGGAAATCTTCTCATTTCGCAAATCTGCCTGCATGCGGAATCCGGCGGCTTTCAGGCCGGAAACCACTTCGCTCACATACGCTGCCTGATGTTCGGTGACATTCATGGCGACAACCTGGATCGGAGCGAGCCATACAGGCAACGATCCCGCGTGGTTTTCAATCAGTATGCCGATGAAACGCTCCAGCGAGCCGACGATGGCCCGATGTAACATAACGGGCGTCTGGCGGGCACTGTGAGCGTCAATGTACTCAGCCCCCAAGCGCGCGGGCATCGAAAAATCTACCTGCATCGTGCCGCATTGCCAGGAGCGACCAATGGAGTCCTTCATGTGATATTCAATCTTCGGCCCGTAAAACGCGCCCTCACCCGTCAATTCCGTCCATTCGGCACCGGATGCTTTCAATGCGTCGCGCAAGGCATTTTCGGCGCGATCCCAAGTGTCATCCGATCCGATGCGTTTGTCTGGGCGCAACGCGATCTTGATCGCAATATTCTCAAAGCCAAAATCGGCATAGACCGCCAAAGCGAGGCGATTGAACGCGACGCATTCGTCGGTGATCTGATCCTCTGTACAAAAAATGTGCCCGTCATCCTGCACAAAGCCACGCACGCGCATGATGCCGTGCAACGCTCCCGAGGCCTCGTTGCGGTGACACGCGCCAAACTCGCCGTAACGCAAAGGCAAATCGCGGTACGAACGCAGATCCGACTTGAATACTTGAATGTGCCCTGGGCAGTTCATGGGTTTGATCGCGTAGTCGTGTTTCTCCGACTCGGTCATGAACATGTTGTCCTTGTAATTTTCCCAATGACCGGATTTTTCCCATAATCCGCGCTCGAGTATTTGTGGGCAACGGATTTCCTGATAGCCATTGTCCTGATAGATGGCACGCATATATTGCTCCACCTGCTGCCAAATCGCCCAACCCTTCGGGTGCCAGAACACCATTCCGGGCGCTTCGTCCTGCATGTGAAACAGGTCGAGTTGCTTGCCGATTTTGCGGTGGTCACGCTTTTCGGCCTCTTCCAGCATGTGCAAATACTGTTCCTGATCTTCTTTTTTCGCCCAGGCAGTGCCGTAAATGCGTTGCAGCATTTCGTTCTTTGAATCGCCACGCCAGTATGCGCCCGCGACTTTCATCAACTTGAAGACTTTCAGCTTGCCCGTGGATGGCACGTGCGGGCCACGGCAAAGATCGGTGAATTCACCTTCGGAATAGAGCGAAACCGCCTGATCGGCCGGGATCGACGCGATGATTTCCGCCTTGTAATGCTCGCCTAATCCTTTGAAATAGGCGACCGCCATATCGCGCGCCAATACTTTCCGCGACACCGGCAAGTCCTGTTTTGCGAGTTCGACCATTTTCTTCTCGATGGCGATCAAGTCATCTGGCGTAAAGGGTCGTTTGTATGCAAAGTCATAGTAAAACCCGTTTTCAATTACCGGGCCGATCGTGACCTGTGCGTCGGGAAATAATGTTTTCACCGCGTAGGCGAGCAAATGCGCTGTCGAATGACGAATCATCTCAAGACCGTCGGCATCCTTGTCGGTGACGATGGCTAAGGTCGCATTTCTGTCGATGACATAGGAGGTATCGACCAACGTGCCATCGACTCGACCAGCGAGTGCAGCCTTGGCGAGGCCCGCGCCAATGCTTGCGGCCACGTCGGCGACGGTAACGGCATGTTCAAAGTTGCGAACGGATTTATCGGGCAAGGTAATTGCGATGGCAGGCATGATGAACTCCAAAAACTGAAATGAAAAAAGCGCGGATTAACCGCGCTTTTTTCTCGTGAAATGCTCAAATGAAATGGACAAAGACTGACCGCGCGGTCTGGCGTTAACAATGCTCCAGCGTAGTCAGCGGTGTCATAACCATTTTGTTGTCTGCCCGTCTTGCGACTCAAGCAGCCCTTTCAATGAAATTGAATCTGAAAATTTTGGTAGGCACGATTGGACTCGAACCAACGACCCCCACCATGTCAAGGTGGTGCTCTAACCAGCTGAGCTACGTGCCTGCAATGAGGCTATTTTAGCTGATTCGTCTCGTCTACGGCAATAAACGCCGTCGTTTTGTCAAACGAAAGCACGCGGCTTACGGCATCTTCATGAAAAAAATAGTGACATACCTCATCTTCGCCGTGTAGTAGTACCGGAACCTTGGCTCCCCAAAGTGTTTCAAGTTTCTCATGCTGATCGATATCGATAACGTCAATGGCAAACGCCAATGAAAAACGGCCCCG
>JAYTUX010000542.1:0-3141 GCA_043744315.1 Betaproteobacteria bacterium
GTGAGCTTTGCCGATACTCACGCCGCGTTGACGATACTTTCGCATGTGCGTGCCATGCGCGCCGACGTGCCGGTGATTGTGCGCACGTTCGACGATAGCGATGTCGAGAAATTGCGCGCCGCGGGTGCGGCCGAAATCGTTGCAGAGGTGGTTGAAGGTTCACTGATGTTGGCGACGCAAACGATGTTGCAATTGGGCGTGCCATTGAACAAAGTCTTGTCACGATTGAAACAGGTTCGCGGTGAGCGCTATGAATTGATGCGCGGATTTTTTCCCGGTACGACCGACATGGACGATGCGCAATTCGATCTACAGCAGCCGCGTATGCAATCGATCAGCATCGATAGCGGCGCGGCGGCGGTGGGAAAAAGTATCGCGTCGCAACGCTTCGATGAGATCGGCATTCGTCTATCGGCGTTGCGGCGGCGCGGCGCGATGGCGACTGAAGCGCAGGCGGATTTACTGCTGGAGGCGGGCGATGTGCTGGTGTTGACGGGGACACCGGAGGCACTGGCGAAGGCGGAGATGCGGTTGTTGCAGGGATAATTTGACTGATATATCTAAAAACGCATCGCGCTACAGTGGCAAATTTGATTTGGTTTTACAGGCATCTGACGCCTTATAGCGCGACATCACTTAGCATTGTTGCAGGCGAATGCCATAAGTTGTTGACAATGATCTTCCCGAACAAAAGAAAAAACCCGCGTTTGCGGGCTTCTTCTCCACTCACCAATCATTTCAATCTAGAACGCGAGACAAACTAAGTAGGATGTGCCGTCGTTGACGTTTGCATTCGTAAGCGCCGTTGTGGGAGCGGCAATATCCGCCACTCGGAAAGATCCAGTCTGTGTATTTCCATCGTCAAGCTGAGTGTCTAATTGTTTGGCTAACTTACCGACGATCCCGCTCGAGCATATGTTGAATGACCCCGTCATGGCCGTAGGCAACGTCATCTGAATGGTGCTGCTGATTCCGATCCGACCGCCATCTGCATTTTTTTGCAAGTAGTCCGCTCCTGCCGCGCAGCTAACTGTCGTCGGGCCAGCAAGGAATCCTGCAAGCCGGACATGTTGCCAGAACAGGCAGGATTCGTCGGTATTCGTCGTTGAATCCCAAACCCCATTTACTTGTCCATTGCCAACGGTGGCAACGGCAGGTGTTGTGGCCAATGTCGCCCCGGTGACATTGGTCGCCACCGATGCATGGTCGCCCGGAATCGCCTTAAAGCGATCCTGGTAGCCATATAGTGCTGTTTGGATGGTGCGGAAATCCTGCGCGAAGCTCTTGGCTTTGGCGCTGTTGATCAATTCCTGGCCCTTTAAAATGCCGCCGAGCAAAAGACCGATAATCACCAATACGATGGCGATTTCAACCAGGGTAAAACCCGATTGCTGGCTCTTAAATGATTTCATGCTTTTCATTGTTGTCTCCGAATTCCGGTGAGTGAGGATTGTTATAAGTGGTGGGTAGAATTATTTGAGCGCCAAACCGATCACCATCCCGAAGGCGATGAAGACGGTTGCCAGGTCATACAGATTGATTTGGTTCATCGCTTTCATGGTTTTCTCCTTAATCGGTGGTAGGTTGTTTGCCGAGATATGAGCAATCTCTGTGCCAACTCGTTAACCATTTGATTTACATAATATTTCCTAAAAGCATTCCAAATTGAAGGCACTTTGCCATTCGTCAGGTGTCCGCAACTTGTCTTGCATCGATACACCTGTCCGGAATATCGACAGCTCTGCGGTCGCATTTCATGCTTGTCGGCGTCAACGGGCTTTTCACGCTAGGCTCATGATTCCTATGCATCGTCCGCGCCAACATTTTCGTGAATAGCCTCCGCCCGACACCCGACAAGCCGCTCATTGGCTGGATCGTCAGTCGTCGCCGGTGGGTGATTGTGGCGATGCTGCTGTCGTTGCATGCCGGCCTGTTGTCCGATGCCGGCAGCGACTTTCAGCGAATCTGGCTGATGATCCATTTCGGTCTTTTTTTGTTGTGGCAACCTTTTATCAGCACCGAGCGCGAACTGAAATTTGTTGCGCTGTTTTTGTTATTCGGCATTACCGCTGTCGTGCTGTTTTTTCTGGACGGGTGGATGCTGGTGACCTGGGTGGCCATGCTGATCGCCATCATGGGCGGGAAAGTCTTTACCTTACAGGCGGCGCGACGCAGCCGGTTTTATCTGGTCGCCGTTTTCTACTTGTTCACCGTACTTTTGATCTGGACGGTACCTGTATCGCTGCTTGAACTTACCTCGCTGCCAGCGGGCCTGCGTTTGATGGCAAGCATTTTTCTGCCTTTGTCGTTGCTGTTGATGGTGGTCTTGCCATTTCGCGCCGAAGATGAAGGCACGACGCAGGTATTCGATTTTTTCTATAGCCTGATCGTTTTTCAACTGGTGGTAGTACTGGTGCTGGGCAGCATCGCGGCGATGCGCGTGACCGACAATCAATACTTTCAGGCGGTCGTGCTGACCGTGCTCGCGTTCGCCACCGCGTTGTTCGTACTCGCCGTGTTGTGGGGCCCGCGCACCGGGTTTGGTGGATTGCGCACCTATTTTTCGCAGTATTTGATGAGTGTTGGCATGCCGTTCGAGCTATGGATGCGGCGCATCGCGGAACTTTCAGAAGCCGACTTGAGCTCAGGACGCTTTCTGCAAAACACGCTCGAAGAGATCGAAAAATTCCCCTGGATTGTCGGCTGCGTCTGGCAATCGCCCGATGGTCCGGGACAATATGGAAAGAAGACCGAATTCGATTCGGCGTTCAGGTACCACGATCTGGAGATTACTTTTTTTACCGAAATTCATCTGTCGCCGGCGATGTTTCTGCATCTTCGCTTGCTGGCGCAAGTGGTGGGCGAATTCTACGAAGGCAAGCGCCGCGAGCAAGTGTTGAAGCAAAACGCCTATATGCAGGCGGTGCATGAAACCGGTGCGCGACTCACGCACGATATGAAAAATTTATTGCAGTCGTTGTATGCGCTGACGTCCGCAAGTGCATCCAAACCGGAAATCGAAAAACGCCGCAAATCCGATTACGACGCGATGCTGGAACGGCAATTGCCACAGCTGGCAAAACGCCTGCAAACCACGCTCGACAAACTGCAAAACCCGGCGCTGCGGGCTGCCTACATGAT
>JAYTUX010000543.1:0-3139 GCA_043744315.1 Betaproteobacteria bacterium
GGCGGCGTCAATTCCTTGGTGTCGCGAATGCGAATATCGTCGGTGTTGTAGGCCATGTCGTGCTCCGAAGTGACAAGCTGCAGTTTGGAAGGATTCATAATTTTCCCGTAAGTGTGCACCGACGTTCCTAGCAGCCTGTCGGGCATAAAAAAACCGCCGGTGTTCAGCTCGGCGGTTTTATCAGATTTGGTGCGCTTAACGACTGGGCACTATCCTTTCTCCGCCTTTGGCATCGAAAAATAGAAGGTCCAGAAATAGAAAGCACGATTCATCACACTGGCATATTAGCAGGGATTCAATGCCTCCGGCAACTGGAGAAATTTGACTCAGGTCGTGGCCGGTTTGAATGTCAGCGCCGCACCGTTATTGCACCAGCGCTGTCCCGTCGGTTGCGGCCCATCATTAAAGACATGGCCATGATGCCCGCCGCAACGCACGCAATGGTATTCGGTGCGCGGATAGATCAATTTGAAATCGGTCTTTTTCTCGAACACGCCGGGAAGCGTGGTGAAAAAACTCGGCCAGCCGGTGCCACTGTCAAATTTCATTTCGGATGTGTACACGGCAAGGTCGCACCCGGCGCAGTGAAATACGCCTTTGCGCTTTTCGTCATTAAAGGGGCTGGTGAATGCGCGTTCGGTGCCATCATCGCGCAATATGTTGTACGCAGCAGGCGAAAGGCGTTTTTTCCACTCGGCGTTCGGCAGTTCGAGTTTTTCAATCTTGCTCATGGGTTGGCTCGCTTGTTGGAGGGCGATCTTGATTTGTTCAGGCGGCACACCGCGCGCGCCTTGGGAATATGCAGCAACGGGAACCGTTGACGCCCCCGCGACCGCGAATAAATTTTGCAAAAAAGTACGGCGTTTCATATCGAATCCTGAGGTTGTGTTCCATTAGGTCGCACCATCGCGAAAAAGTTTACAGGTGAGGTTGATATTTTTGCGCTTCAATTACGGCAAGTCCATCTTGTCTTCAAGACGCAAATCGCATTATCCCGTTCCGCCTACCGTCAATCCTTCAATGCGAATCGTCGGTTGACCAACGCCGACGGGCACGCTCTGCCCCTCTTTGCCACACACGCCGACACCCGAGTCAAGCTGCATGTCATTGCCGATCATCTTGACGTGTTTCATCGCTTCAATGCCATTGCCGATCAGGGTCGCGCCAACCACCGGCGAAGTAATTTTTCCGCCTTTGATCAGGTACGCTTCCGACGCCGAAAATACGAATTTTCCGCTGGTGGTGTCAACCTGACCCCCGCCGAAATTGGCCGCGTACAGGCCGTGTTTGACACTGGCAATGATTTCTTCGGGCGATTTGTCGCCGCCCAGCATCAATGTGTTGGTCATGCGCGGCATCGGGATGTGCGCGTACGATTCCCGTCGCGCGTTACCGGTCACCGGCACGCCCATCAGGCGCGCGTTGAGCGAATCCTGCATGTAGCCTTTGAGGATGCCGTCCTCGATCAGCACGTTGCGCTGGGTGAGGTTGCCTTCGTCATCCACGTTGAGTGAGCCCCGACGAGCGGCGAGGGTGCCATCGTCAACCACCGTCACGCCAGATGCGGCAATTCGTTCGCCGACACGCCCGGAAAAAACCGAACTCCCCTTACGGTTGAAATCGCCCTCGAGACTATGGCCCACCGCTTCGTGCAACAAAATTCCAGGCCACCCCGCACCCAACACCACGGTCATTTGCCCAGCGGGAGCGGGTTTGGCGTCGAGATTGATCAACGCTTCGCGCACCGCAAGCCGCGCGATGTCGCGCAACACGTCGTCCGAAAAATACCGGTAGTCGTCGCGACCGCCACCGCCCGCACTACCCTGCTCGCGCCGGCCATTTTGCTCGGCGATCACGGTCAAACCGATATGCACCAGCGGCCGCACGTCCGCCGCCATGACGCCATCGTTGCGCGCCACCATGACGACATCGTATTCACCCGACAGCCGCGCCATGACTTCTTTGACGCGCGGATCGATGGCGCGGGCGAATTGCTCGACGCGCTCCAGAATGCGCACTTTTTCGGCATCAGAAAAAGTCGACACGGGATCGGTTGGCGTATACAGCGCACGACCGATTTTTTGCGAAGATTTGTTTGCCTTGCCGGCACTTGCATCTCCGCCAATGCGTGCAATGCTGCGCGTCGCGGCGGCGGCCGACGAAAGCGCTTCGCGGCTGATATCATCAGAATATGCAAAGGCGGTTTTCTCGCCTGAGACAACGCGCACGCCAACACCTTGATCGATATTGAAACTGCCGGATTTCACCCGGCCCTCTTCAAGGCTCCAGCCTTCGGAGCGTGAATATTGAAAGAACAGATCCGCGTAATCCGCGTCGTGCGTCAGGATCTCATCGAATACCGATTCGATTGTGGATTCATCGAGGTTATAAGGTGCCAGCAGGGTGGACTGGGCAATACTGAAGTGGGACGCGGACATGGCGCTTTCGGGCGAAGAAGTGAGCGGGCGGGAAGGCGCGCGGGGATTGGCATTATCGCAGAGGGTTGGGGCGGAATTGGTGGATTGCAAGCGGCTATGTGTCACCAATCATTGCAATTGATCACTAAACTCAAGAGCTGGCGGGCGTTTTCAGGCGTTTATGCGCCGAAAGGCGCACCCGTGCTTGTGTCTTCGATTTCTACTTGCGCCGCCATTCGGTGATTCCACCCGGCTTGTCCTCGAGCACAATACCCATCGCCTCGAGCTGCTTGCGTATGGAGTCCGCCTTGCCGAAATCCTTCGCCTGCTTCGCGGCGATTCGATTCGAGATCAAGCGATCAATCGCAGAATCATCGCCGCCGGCCGCTTCGCCCGCGACAAAATCGTCCGGATCGGTTTGCAGCAAACCAATCTGCGCGCCCAGCGACTTCAACAATCCCGCAAGTTCCGCAGACCCGGTTTTACGCACCTCATCTCGAAGCTCGAACAATACTGCGTACGCGGCGGGCGTATCGAAATCATCTTCCATCGACGCTTTGAAACGTGCCGCGTACGGATTTGCCCAATCCAAATCCACCGGTGCGGGTGGCATATCCTTCAATACGCGATACAAACCCATCAGCGAATTTGCCGCATCCATCAAGGATTCATAGGTGTAACTGATCTCGCTGCGATAGTGGCCGCGCAGCAAAAAGAACCGC
>JAYTUX010000544.1:0-3136 GCA_043744315.1 Betaproteobacteria bacterium
ACACGATGATCGCCGTGAACTCCTGTTTGAACTCATCGCGCAACAACGGGTTGGCAATCGCCCTGATCGCGTCGAGCCCCGGGCCGTCAAGCGACGACCAAAAAACTATCCGTTACTCACCGAACCCCGCGACATCGCCAGAGCTAAAATCCGAAAGCATGGGCACCCAGCGAGGCTTAAGTAAGTGCCATTCCACCCTGCCCCTTTGATTCGCCATTGATTCATGTCCGGGCGGGCATCACTTGTCAACCTGGGTGAATTCCAGCGTTCATGTCAATCACTAAGTGCGACCGGCTACGCGACAGCCAGCGCTGGTCTTCAGTGAGTTTGAATAATGCGGCCGCCGACTCAATTTGTTGCGCTGCCGCGCGCCGCAGCAGCACCTGAAATAGTTTTGCGGTACCCATGGCATCGGCAACCGCGCGGTGCCGCGCCGAAATGGCAATCGAAAAGTGGTCCACCCATTCATCAAGGCCGCGCAATGCCGTCGGCGCATCGTGGCACAAAGCAGGTGCCAGCAACGCCAGGTCGATGAACGGTGTGGCAAAGTCGATGCCGAGGTGATCGCTGAATGCGCGTTTCAGCATGGTTTCGTCGAACGGTGCATGAAATGCGACGCATGGAATCTTTCCGGCGAAATCGAGAAATTCCAGCAACGCGGCGCTCGGCTCGATCCCTTCGCACTGTTCGCCGCCACCAATGCGGTGAATCAGAATATTGCCGCGTCCGCTGGGCTTTTCCTGCCGCAGCACGATTTCGAAACTGTCATGCAGGCGAATCGCGTCCCCCTCGATGGCGACCGCGCCGATGGCGAGCAGGTGGTCGCGGCGCATGTCGAGCCCGGTCGTTTCCACGTCTACCACCAGCCAGCGCTGCGCAGGCAGGGGCGCGTGCAAATCCGTGGACTGAATCGACTGCCAGCGCGCGATCGCCGCCTGCGACGCGGCGTCCAGATCTGCACGAGGACGCGCGCCGAAAATCGAATCGAGCCAACTCATCGCAAAAAATCCATTTCAAGCCGGCTCTGCAGTTTGCGCGCCTGCCTGAGCGCCTCTTTCAGGATGCGCCGATCCAGCTCGTTCAACGCATCGGGATCGACGCGGTTGGGCGCAATGGTTCGCTCGCCATCGGACGTTGCATTGAATTCATCCTGATTGCGAAGGCGCAACAATTGCACAAAGTGAAAGCCATCGATGATCGCCGCGGCCTCGTCGGCAGACATGTTCATTCGCGTCGCGGCCAGGCGAATGCGCTCGGCGGTATTGGACGCCATCACGCCGTGTTTCAGCGCGAAAATGCGCGCCGCGTCGATGAACGGTCGTGCGCCCATTTTCTTCAGATCGATCGTTCCCGGCGTGGCGCGGTCGTCGGCGACGAAATCGCGCAGCACGCCCAACGGGGGTCGCACCTGCAGCGCATTTTCCGCCATCAAGCGGAACAAAACATTGCGCGATGCGACGTGTTCGTTGAGCCAGTGGCGCAACGACTCCGCGAGTTCCGCGCCGGCCGGATTCGACGCGTGCAGCGCGCGAAAATCAAAGAAAATTGCCGCGTTCAATAGCGCGTCCGGATGCGGCGTCGCGATCCACTCGGCAAAGGTTTTGCGCCATTCGGCGCGCGTGAGGCACCACTTGGGATTGCGCGCCATGATGTCGCCTTTGCAAAGCGGAAATCCACAGCGGTCGAGGATGCGGTTGGCCACGTCGGCAAATTTCAAAAAAGCGGCGCGGACCGTGTCGATGTCCACGCCATCGGGCGGGGAAAAAATAATCGCGTTGTCCTGATCGGTTGCGAGCGTTTGCTCCATGCGTCCTTCGGAACCCAGACCCAGCCAGCACCATGGCACAGTGGGAGGCGCGCTGTCGGTCGCGGCCAGGGCCAGCGCGCGGTCGACAATCGCGTCGTTCAAGGTCGTCACAAACTGCGTCAACTGCTCGGCACCCACGCCTTGTGCCAGCAGCGCGCCCGCCAGACGCCGCACGTCGAGCGACGCGCGCGACAACGCATCCACCGTGCCGGCGTATTCAATGGCCTTGGCAATCTCTCCGGGCGACAAACGTTGCAGCGTAAAGAGATCGCGTTCGGAGACCACGCCGGCCAGTTTTTCTTCGTCCATTACCAGCACATGTCGAAACCGGAATCGCGCCATCGCGCGCGCGGCGTCAAACAGCGGCGCGCTCCCCGGCAAACTGAACGGCGCGCGCGTCATCGCGGCTTCAATCGGTGCATCCTGGGCGATACCCGCCAGCGCGATCCGATCCAGCACATCGCGTTCGGTAAAAATGCCGAGTGGTTTGCCGAGCGGATCGACGATCACCACCGAGCCGATGCGCTGCGCTTTCATCGACTCCAACACCATGCGGATCGGCGTTTCCGGCGCGACGGTAACGGGAGCGCGCGTGATGATCGACTTCAACGGGCTCGACAAATTGCGCGCGTCCGACACCCGCGATGTGTATTCGCCCTGCACCTGGCGCCGCGAGTGATCGAGCAACGCCGCGAGCCGTCTCGTCGCAAAATCGCGGAAGGGCCGCGATACATCCATCACGTGCTCGAAATCTTCGAGTGGGAGTTGGTAGCAAAACGTGTCCTGTACCGCGACAAAACTGAGCGCGCTGGCGCGCCGCGAAATCAGTGCGCCGATCGGGAAACACTCGCCAGCGGTCAATGTGAACAACGCATCGGTCGCGTCAGCGGTGTTCGGGTCACGCCCATGCACCAGGCCCTTCTGTACGATGAACAAGATGCGCATATTGCCTTGGCCAGGCGTCAGCAGTGTTTCGCCCCTGGCGAAATACGCCAGCGACAAGTGCGTCGCAAGATATTGCAACGCCGTCGATTCCATCTCGTTGAACGGCGCGTGGCGGCGGAGTTCTTCGATCGTCGAGGCGATCAGCGATGGGGCAGGTTGCGAGTGACTGGGTGCCGGCATGATTCAATGCGCCGCAGCAGGTCGTAATTTGAATTTTGCCGTTGACGTCATTGCACGCATGGCGGTCTCTAATTATTAGTGCAACACCTTAGCATTATGTTCACACAAGGGAGTTGCGATGGAAAGGGGGAAGCAGAGTTATACATATACACAGATGACGCTGGCGGTGCGCGAAGAGATCAGCCGCGGTCTCGCAGCGGGGGT
>JAYTUX010000545.1:0-3131 GCA_043744315.1 Betaproteobacteria bacterium
AGCATGCCGACGGCAAGCAACGGCGCACCAATCGCCACCCATAACATGCGGCCCAGCCGATGGCCACGCGCGCGATCGCTCCAATAGCCGAGCAGCGGATCCTGAATCGCATCGAAAATGCGTGCGGCCAACAGCAAACCGCCGATCGCCGCCAGATTGAGCCCCATCACGTCGGCATAGAATTTCGGCACATGAACGTAGATCGGCAATGCCGCCATCGCCAACGGCAGCCCGGTCGCGCCATAGGCCGCGAGCCGCCACGCAGGGATTCGCGGGTTCACGCTATTGCTTTGAGTGGCCATCGGCTGGACTCATTCAAGGCATACCAAGCAACTTGATGCGCACCTGCGGCGCGCTCGTTTTTTCCGACAACCAGATATCGAAAAACGCTTTGGCGAATTCTGCGTCGGCGATGGTGGCGATGAATTTGTCACGATTGTAAAAGCGTGCTTCTTTGCCTGGAATTGAGACGCCGATCAGCGTGTCGCCTTTCTTGATATCGGGAAACAGCTTCGCCATTTCGTCGCCCCAGCGTTTTAGTTTTTCTTCATCAGTGTGGCCGTGGTCACGCATTTCTTTAATGCTTCGTTCCGCAATATCGCGGCCCTTGAGCGACATGTCGTAAATCAATTCAAGTGCAAAGGGTTCGTGGTGGGTGAAGAGTTTCATCATCGTCCAAAGGCGCACGTCATAGACTTTCAAGCCGAAAAATCGCATGGTGCCTTCGCCGCGCACGCTTAATCCCGGCAACGCCTGTGTGACGACTGGCGGCAGCATTTGTGCGCTCGCCGCGGCCGACATCGCCAAAAGCGAAGACGCGATCGCGAGCATTATCCGGTCGAGTGAGGTGCCGATCACTTATGGTGCCCGCGACAATTCGATTTGCATCACATCGGTCCTGCCAGTACGAAAACCGGCTTCACAGTAGCAAAGATAAAACCGCCAGAGCTGCAGGAAGCGCTCATCGAAACCCAGCGGTTTGATGGTGGCACTTTTTGCATTGACACGGTCACGCCACCACTTCACCGTTTCAGCGTAATCGATGCCAAATCGATACGGTTCCCCTGCCGTTAATCGCGCCGCCTGCGCCAATTCAATAAAGCGCGGTATCGGTGCCAACATGCCGCCGGGGAAAATATATTCGCGGATGAAGTCGCTGGTTTGACGATAACGCGGAAAAACATCTTCGGCAATAGTAATGGTCTGCACCATCGCCCGCCCACCGGGTTTCAAGCGTGCATGTACGGTGTCGAAATACACCGGCCAGAATCGTTCGCCCACGGCTTCAAACATCTCGATCGACACCACGAAATCGAACTGCCCATGTACGTCGCGATAATCGATCAGTTGCAAATCGACCAATGCAGAAAGCCCCGCCTCGGCAATGCGTTGCTGCGCAAAACTCAATTGCGCCGTCGAGAGCGTGATGCCGGTCACCTTTACGCCGCGAGTGCGCGCCGCATACTCAGCGAAGCCACCCCAACCGCAGCCGATTTCAAGAATGGTTTGGCCGGGTGCAGGGTTAAGTGTGTCGAGAATACGTTGGTACTTCGCGGCCTGTGCGTCGGCCATCGATTGCGTGTGATCGCCTTCGAATACGGCACTGGAATAGGTCATCGTTTTATCGAGCCAAAGTCGATAAAAGTCGTTGGATAAATCATAGTGCGAGTGAATGTTTTTCCGCGCATTCGCACGTGTGTTGAATCGCAACATGTGCTTGATGCGAAACAGCAGCGCGATCAGCGGCTTGCCGTAGAAAATTTTCTCCAGTGCCCGTTGATTCTCCGCGCACAACATCAGGAATGCGGTAAGGTCCGAGGTATGCACGCGGCCATCGCGATAGCATTCTGCCAGCCCGATTTCGGCCGACTTGAAGGCCGCGGTGGCAACCGCCCAATCGTCGAAGCGGATGTCAGCCGAAGGGCCTTCACGCTTACCGCGATAATGCGTGGTAATACCGTCCGGCGAAGTGAACGCCAATGTGCCGCAATCGAGCCGGTGCAAAAGAGAATGAAACATTTGTGCGGTGCGCGGCAAATGTTTGATCATACGCAGTGAGTGCGAATGGGACTGAGAAGGTATGTCGTTGGCGGTTGCGCTCATGGATGGGTCAGTAGAGTTAACGGGTGGTTTCGAAGGCGGGCGGTTCGGGTTTGCGAAAATAGGGCAGACGGTTCAGCCAGAGACGCAACGCCTGCGTATGGATTCGCAGCACGACGGCAAACGTCATCAGTGGATGGTGGAAAAATGTGCGCAACGTACTGGCGGCATCGAGCGGTGCCGGTATGCCATGCAATGTGGTGACGAGCAGTTTGTCGTGGTCGGTGAAACTGGTGCCGCCATCGAAATAATCAATCTCCGTAAAGGCGCGCCCTGCCGTCTGCTCAAACCGAAAGCGGTAGTGTCCTTTCACGGCACAGAACGGCGAGACGTGAAACACTTTCCGCGCCGTGAGCCAGTCGCCGGGGCCTATCGGGCGCTGATCGTCATGCACGATCAGATAGTTGTGGTGCTCGCCAAACGTGTTGTTGACCTCGCACAGAGCGGCACGCAGCTTTCCGTCATGATCGAGGCAATACCAAACGCTGATTGGATTAAAAACGTAACCCAACAGACGTGGAAATGTTTGCAACACGATATCGCCGTTGGCCGTGCGGATGCCCTCGCGTTTGAGGAGCGCGCGCATCCAACCCTCCAGGCTACTGCCGTCGCGCGGACCATAATCGCGGTCGTAAAAAGAAACGAGATTGAAGCGATTGCGCGAAAACCATCTATTACCGAGGCGATCCAACTGCGAAAGCGGTGCCCGCAGAAAAAATACGCCGTAGGAAAACGCATGCTGGATCGGTCGCAAGCGTTTGTGAAATACGCGCCCCACGCAAAGTTCGGCTGCTGCGCCGACGGGGTTGGTCGAAGTCATCACACGTCAACTCCGGGGTAAGTGGAGGCAACATCATGCGCCGCGGGAACATTGGTTTTCCAAGGCACTTTTGCACCGAGTGCCTTCGCTACTGCGATGCCAGACATCAATCCATCCTCATGAAAACCATAGCGAGTCCAGGCACCCGCGAACCAGATACGGCGGCGGCCCTGCAAGCCGCGCAGCGATCGTTTGGTGACGGCACTTCCGG
>JAYTUX010000546.1:0-3105 GCA_043744315.1 Betaproteobacteria bacterium
AGCTCATTGAGAATGAGATAGTTTTTGGTCAGCGTCCATTCCGCCAATGACTTGCGCTCGGTCGGCTCAAACAGCACATCGAAATTTCTGTCACCTTTCAAGAACCGTTCGAAACTCATCGCAATCAACGAACCCTGCGCATAGTTTTTTCCGCCGACTGACCATGCGGATTTGAGGCGCAGCCAAATGCTATCGCGCGCGTGACTCACTTGCGCGTCTGCGGGCACATCGAGCTTGACGAGTTTTCCGCCTTCTCGCAAAAATACTTCGGTGGTGAAAAATGTCACGCCACGACGCACAAACTGTTTGGCGGCATAACCTTTTTGCTCGCTCTTGAATCCGCCAACGCTGATTTCATTCTCGGTGCCTTCGAATATCGTCGCGGCACTTTCAAGCGGTGTCGAGCGCTTCCACTCTTTGACGATGCGGGGATAGCCCGATTTGGTGAGCGAACCCGGCCCGAAATTGGATTGGACAAAAAGTGTGTCGCGGTCGATCCACGCGGCACTGCCTTTCGCCTCTTTCAACTCAAAGCCGCCGGCAACGAAACTCTTACTCACCGTGTCGAATTCACGCATCACCGCCGCATCCGCGCCGCCGCGTGAAAGGCTGAGCAGGCAACGATCATAGGTGGGATAGAGGCAAGTCGCACCTTTCCACACCCAATTTTCCTTTTCGTCTCGGGCCAATTGATCCAGATCGAGCACCGTTTCCCACTTTGGCTCGACCTTGCGATATTCAGCCATCGTCGTGCGCCGCCAGATACCGCGCACACTTTTTTCGTCCTGCCAGAAGTTGTAGAACCACTCGCCGCGTTTGACGATAGCGGGAATACGCGCACGCGAATTGAGCACTTCAAGCGTCTTGTCGCGTATGGCTAGAAATTGCGGCGACGCCTCCAATGCCTTTTGCGATTTCGCGTTTTGCTGTTTGACCCACGCGATAGCTTTGTCGCCCATCACCTCTTCCAGCCAAAGGTAAGGATCTTCCTGGGCAAATGCCGCTGAAACACCGATGGTCATGGAGACTCCGATCGTAAATGCGGCAATGATTGCCGCTCTGTAACCAAACATGGCCGACTCCAGAAAGCAACAAGGCCGCCCTGTGCAGGCGGCCTTGGCAGAAAAACTTGATGAAATTAAACTCAGACGGGAAGTTTATCGAGTTCAAACGCCTGATGCAATGCGCGCACCGCGAGTTCCATATACTTCTCATCAACCACCACGGACGTCTTGATTTCTGACGTCGAAATCATCTGGATATTGACGTTCTCGCGGGCGAGGCATTCAAACATCTTCGCGGCGATCCCCGCATGTGAACGCATACCGATGCCGACAATCGATACCTTGGCGCTCTTGTTGTCGCCGATGACATCCTTGGCATTGATGACGGGTTGCACTTTTTCTTTCAGGATGGCGAGCGCCCGGTTGAAATCATTGCGATGCACCGTGAATGAAAAGTCGGTGATGCCATCGACTGAAGTATTCTGAATGATGACATCGACGTCGATATTCGCTTCCGCGATCGGGCCGAGAATCGCGTAGGCGATGCCGGGGCGGTCAGGCACGCCGGTCACCGTCAATTTAGCTTCGTCGCGGGTAAACGCAATACCGGAGATGATGGGTTGTTCCATGGTCTCTTCTTCCTCATACGTGATCAATGTGCCGGTGTCGGTCGAATCGAACGGCGTAAACGAAGACAACACCCGCAGCTTTACTTTGTACTTGCCGGCGAATTCCACCGAGCGAATCTGCAGCACCTTCGAGCCGAGGCTCGCCAATTCAAACATTTCCTCGAAGGTAATTTTTTCGAGTTTGCGCGCTTCCGGCACTACGCGCGGGTCGGTCGTATAGACGCCATCGACGTCGGTAAATATCTGACACTCATCGGCCTTCAATGCCGCTGCAAGCGCCACTCCGGTGGTGTCAGAGCCCCCACGGCCCAGCGTGGTAATGCTGCCTTTCTCGTCGATGCCTTGAAAGCCCGCGACGACAGCAACAAAGCCGGCGTCCAGATCGCGCCGAACATTGCCATCATCGATGGATAGAATGCGCGCCTTGGTGTGCGCGCTGTCAGTCAAAATCTTTACCTGCCAGCCGGTGTAGCTACGCGCCTTGACGCCGATATTTTGCAGTGCGAGTGCCAGCAAACCCACCGATACCTGCTCACCGGTCGAGGCAATCACATCAAGCTCGCGACCATCCGGATCGGCATGCAACTCTTTGGCGAGACCGATCAGGCGATTGGTTTCGCCCGACATCGCCGACGGCACCACGATCAACTGATGGCCTTGTTGATGGTAGTGGGCAATGCGCTTAGCCACTTCGCGGATGCGCTCGGGCGAACCCATCGAGGTACCGCCATATTTTTGAACAATCAGTGCCATGAAATTTCGTCTCAACGCCGAAGCGGAAAATGAAAAATGGTGCAGTGCAAAAAAGAGTATTTTAGCGGCTTGTGCGATAAAAGACGAGCCGAAACAACGGCACACGAGTGGAATTGACGCGCATCATCTACGGGCAGAGAAATGACGCAATGCGATCGCCACGCGTCTGACGGTAAAATGTGAAATGCCTGCCACAATTGCCATCACGCGCCGCCTGGAATTCGACGCGGGACATCGACTCCCCCATCACAAAAGCCAATGCCGTAACCTTCATGGTCACCGCTACGCCCTTGAAATTACGCTGAGTTCGGATGTCATTCACGAAGATGGCGCAAGCGATGACGGCATGGTGATGGATTTCGGTGATATCAAGCGCATCGCCAATGAAAAATTGGTCGATTTGTGGGATCACGCATTTCTGGTTCACCGTGGCGACACGGTAATGGTGGATTTTCTCGCGGCGATTCCTGGCCACAAAACCGTGGTACTCGATGTCGTGCCGACAGCTGAGAATCTGGTTGAGGTCGCCTTCCGTATATTAAAAGACGCCTATCGTGATCGTTTCGGTCACACGTTGAAACTGACCCAGGTTCGCCTCTATGAAACACCGAATTGCTGGGCCGATGCAATTGCCGAATTGTGAATGAGTGGTTATCGCGAGACGATGTAGTCGAATTCACGCGGGTTCAATTTTTAGCGTCGCTTTTGCTTTAAGTGAA
>JAYTUX010000547.1:0-3101 GCA_043744315.1 Betaproteobacteria bacterium
GGAAACGCTGCCGATGGCGAGTTTCGACGCCAAAATGCGCGAGCGGCTGCTCGATTGCTGCGCGCTCGACTGGGCCGCGATATCGCCGGCCATCTTCGGTGCCCTGTTCCAGAGCATCATGGACGACAAGGCGCGCCGCAACTTGGGCGCGCATTACACCTCCGAAGAAAACATTCTGAAGCTCATCAAGCCCCTGTTCCTCGATGAATTGTGGGCGGAATTCAATAAGGTAAAGAGCAACAAGAACAGATTGTTCGAGTTTCACAAGAAATTGCGCGGGCTGACCTTTTTCGATCCCGCATGCGGTTGCGGCAATTTTCTGGTGATCACGTACCGGGAATTGCGTTTGCTGGAGTTGGCCGTACTACGCGCGTCGCTTGAAATCGAGCGCGATTCCGGCCAGCGCCTGGTCTCGATCATGAATCTGGTGAATGTCGACGTCGATCAGTTCTACGGTATCGAGATCGAAGAGTTTCCGGCGCAGATCGCTCAGGTGGCGATGTGGCTGATCGATCACCAGATGAACGTGAAGGTGGGCGAGGAATTCGGCATGTACTTCGCGCGCATTCCGTTGAAGTCGTCACCGCATGTTGTGCATGGCAATGCGCTACGCGTCGATTGGACGAGTGTGCTGCCGCCTGAGAGGTGCAGCTTTGTGATGGGGAATCCGCCGTTTGTGGGTGCGATGGTTATGAGTGAATCGCAACGCGCGGACATTGATAATGTATTTGGTGGCATCAAAGGTGCTGGCGTACTTGATTTCGTCGCAGCTTGGTATTTGCTGGCGGCCCGATATATTCACCACTCACCGATTGAATGTGCCTTTGTATCGACTAGTTCGTTAAGTCAGGGAGAGCAGGTTGGAATTTTGTGGTCAGAACTTTGCCGTTTTGGAATCAAAATCAACTTTGCTCACCGTACGTTTAAGTGGCAGAACGAAGCGAGAGGCATTGCGGCGGTGCACTGCGTTATTGTTGGCTTCGCAGCCACCGAAAGGGCCAGAAAAACTGTTTTCGAGTACGAAACGATTGACGGACCGCCGCATCCCGTTGCAGTAGCGCGCATCAACGCGTACCTTGTAGATGCGCCTGATGTTTTGCTTACAAACAAGCATTCACCCATCTGTCCGGTGCCTGAAATGGCCTTTGGCAACATGCCCCGCGATGATGGCAATCTACTTTTGTCCGATGGTGAAAAGATTGCACTGCTCAAGACTGAACCTGGTGCGAGGAAATATGTGCGCCATTTTGTGAGTGCAAAAAAGTTCCTCAATAATGAGCGACGCTGGTGTCTTTGGCTAGTAGATGCCTCACCCGCCGAACTTAGGGGGCTTCCCAAGGTAATGGAGCGCGTGCAGCTGGTACGTAAATTTAGGCTTGCGAGCAAAGCGGCGTCAACGCGAAGGTTTGCTGAGACGCCAGCCTTGTTTTGCCAAATAGCACAGCCAGAAAGCAACTACCTACTGGTACCACGGCATTCCTCGGAAAATAGGGCGTACATTCCATTTGGTTTTTTTAGCAAGGCAGAGATTGTTGCTGACTCGTGTCTTTTCGTTGGCGCCGCGGGCCTATACCATTTTGGTGTAATGACATCGCTGATGCACATGGCTTGGGTGCGAAGCACATGTGGGCGCCTAAAAAGTGATTACCGCTACTCAAAAGATATTGTCTACAACAACTTCCCTTGGCCCGATCACCCCAGCGACGCACAAAAACAAAAAATCGAAACCGCCGCCCAAGCCGTACTCGATGCTCGCGCCGAATTCCCCGAGTCCTCGCTCGCCGATCTCTACGACCCGCTGACCATGCCGCCCGCGCTGGTCAAGGCCCATCAGAAACTCGACGCCACCGTCGATGCCGCCTACGGCAAGAAGGTTTTCAAGAACGACGCCGAGCGCGTCGCCTTCCTGTTTGAACTCTACCAGCGCTATACCTCGCTGCTGCCGGCGGCACCGGTGCGCGCCTCGCGCCGCCGCACCCGCGCATGAAGCGCCCGGCCATTCGCGTGCCCATTGCGCTGGCGGCAGGTGACCGCGTGATGCACGGCAAATTCGGCGCGGGCACGGTCATCGCGCCCCCTGACGACGGCAAGGTCCAGGTCCAATTCGATCAGGGTGGCACACGCGTGCTGGTGGCGGACGGGGATTATTTGCAACCTCTGGAGGAGGCCAACCCAGCCGATCCCTTTCTGCCCGGCAAGGAGGCGTGGCGCCACAGCGTGTTTTCGTTCGAGCCAAAGGAGGTTGAGCACGACAACGTCACGATGTGGGAGCCGCTGGTTCCGGATCGCGCGGAGTTGATGAAACGCGTCCCGGCGCTGCTCGGCGAGACGAGTGCCGACATGGGTTACGCGGCGTTCAATCCGCCGCCCTGCGCGGTACCGACATCGTGGCGCAAGGGTTTGGTCATGAGCCCCGGAAACAGCGCCGATGGTGCCTTGTTCACGCTCATCGTCGATGACGACGGGAATCGCGTGACCAACGTGACGCCACATTTCGGCCGGCCGAGCCAGTGCAACGTGCTGCTTGAAAGTGTGCGTGTCTGGCCCAATGGCGTCAATGCGACGGTGACATGTTCGATCGACGACATGTCCGTGACGTTTTTTGACAACCATTTTCTGGACAATCGCGGCTGGTATTTCCCCGACGCGCAACTTACGTTTCTGCTCTCGGCCATTGCGATCAGCTGCCGCATCGGGATAGCTCGAATCCCGACCAATTATTCGCCGGAGCAGCAAGCGCACTGGCGCGAAACCTACCAGGACGTAGGCGTCGCTGTACCCAGGATAGCGGAACCACCGGCGGAGTTTTCGCTGGAAGGCATGGCAATGTATCTCGACGACGAAAGTCCGAACGACGACTACGCGAATTTCCGCGGACGCCTGGGCGAAGTCAAGGAGGTGGCCTTCATGGACGTGCCGTGCTGGCAGGTGGCGATCACGTTCCTGCGCACGCCAGACGACCACGACACGCCAATCCGCATGGTGATCAGTTCGCTGGTATGGACGCACGATGCGCCGCCCGCGCCCGGCATGGATGTGGAAGGCGTGCTGTGGCTACAGGGCGAGATGTGGGCGTCGCATTGGACGTGAACGCGGCGGCG
>JAYTUX010000548.1:0-3100 GCA_043744315.1 Betaproteobacteria bacterium
TGCGCACGGGATTGGGCGACAAGACCTTCCCGATGATTCGCGGCAATGTTGATGGCATTGCGTTGGCGTCGGAGGAAAACATCATCAAGGCCATGCGCATGACCTGGGAACTGTTGAAGATTGTTTGCGAAACATCGTGCTGCCCGCCACTGGGCGCGATCCTCGAAGGCAATCTCGACAAGTACGACTACAAAGGCAAACGCGTCGGCATCATTCTCACCGGCGGTAACGTGGATATGGACAAACTCCCATGGCAAACCTGAAAAAACTGAACGCAGAAGATGTAGTTGGTGGCGTGCCGCCAGCCGGGCATTACTCACCGGCGGTGATTCACAATGGCACCGTCTATGTCTCAGGCCAGCTTGCGCGCGTGCCGGGCAAGGCGGCAGATTTCGTTCCCGAAGGCATCGCCGCGCAAACCACGCAATGCCTTATGAACGCTGAAACCATTTTGCGTGCCGCAGGTTCCGATCGCAATCACGTCATTCGCGCCACGCTCTACATTTCCGATATCGCTGACTGGGGTTCGGTCAACGGTGCGTTTATCGAATTCTTTGGCGAGCACAAGCCTGCACGGTCGATCATTCCAGTGAATAAATTCAAGAGTGGATTTTTGATTGAGATTGATATTGTGGCGGCGGTGGACGAACCAGAGACACGAAATATTCAGGCAAGATGACTACCTGAAAGTCTACGACTGGCGAGGCCTTACAGCCTAAAATGACCGGAAATCCGCGCCAGCGCTAGAGTTTTCATCGGGTGAATTTCTTTTGTGGTCTCGTTGCAAATATAGAAGTCCGAGAGAGGCAATACCAAATGAGTGTTCCGACCTACGATCTTTTTATCGAACCAATACTCAGGTTTTTGGCGGCACACCCGAATGGCATACCTGCACGTGAGGCACATGAGGCGGCTTCCGCTAGCCTCCAGATATCAGAGATAGATCGGCAGGAGCTATTGCCAAGCGGAACACAACCCATATACAAGAACCGCGCAGGTTGGGCGCATGACAGATTAAAGCGAGCAGGTTTATCGAGCAGTCCACGCCGGGGCTTTTGGAAAATTACTGAAAAGGGCAAAGAGTATGTTCAAGCCCATCCAAATGCGTTGCTGCCTCAGGAGATTGGCCAGCTCGCAAAAGATTTTATGGACGTGCTTCTAAAGCCATCTGCCATCGGAATTACATCACTCTCGCCAAGTAGCAATGCTGCGACGATGGGCAATGTCGCAATTGCGAGTCCCGATGATCGACTCGGTCAAGCCGTTGTAGAACTCCGAAGTGCAGTGGCTGCAGAACTCCTGGAGACACTCGCAACTGCGTCGCCGTCATTCTTTGAGACGATAGTTCTCGATCTACTGCATCGGATGGGGTATGGAGCGAGCCGCGCCGATCTCCTCCGGGTTGGCGGCACTGGCGACGGTGGCATCGATGGTGTAATTTCGCTAGACAAACTGGGGCTCGAGAAAGTGTACGTTCAGGCAAAACGTTGGCAAAGTACCGTGGGACGCCCAGAGGTTCAAGGCTTTTATGGCGCTCTTGCGGGACAGAGAGCGAACAAGGGAGTATTCATCACGACATCGGGATATACGGCGCAAGCCATTGACTTCGCAAAATCCGTTGAACGTATCGTCCTTATCGATGGAAACAGGTTGGTCGAACTAATGATGGATCACGAGGTGGGGGTGACTGCCCGAACCGTAAGAATTCCAAAAATTGATAGCGACTATTTCGATGAAGAGGCAACTTAGTTTGCTGCGGTTCTGGCATTGGGAGTGGAAGGAGCAGATCTTGACTGCCGAGAACAATTTAGAGTCGCGTTCTGAATAAACTGCGTTAGAAATAGCCGTCTCGAATAATCTGATCCGATTCCAGCACCATCGTACCCAATGCCTCACTGCCTGCGATAGTCAGCATCGCCTTGGCGACATCCTTTGCGCGAACCGGCCGCACCTTCCTCGCCGGCCCGATCATGAGTGGCGCCAACGCTGAGAACATCGCAATGCCGATCTTTTCTCCCGCGCGCGTCTCGGCCCGGTCGCCGAGGAGGAATGAAGGGCGCAGTATTGTGAGCGACTTAAATTCCATGCGCATCAGCGCCTGTTCCATCTCGCCTTTGACGCGGTTGTAGAACACCGGTGATTTGGCGTTGGCTCCTAGCGAGCTGACGACCAGGAAGCGTTTTGCCCCGCCTAGTTTCGCGGCTTTCGCAAAGTTGAGCACCATGTCGAAATCCACCGCGCGGAACGCGGCTTGCGAACCGGCATTTTTGATCGTGGTGCCCAGGCAACAGAACGCATCGTCGATGGCGGTAAGTGACGGAATTGCTTGCAGGTCGCTGGGGATGACGGTGAGCTTCTGATGCGTGACGGTGGGCGCACGCCGACCGACGGCCAAAACGCCAGCATGGCGAGATGATTCAAGCAGCAGCTCGGTCAGGTGGCGCCCCACAAGTCCGGTGGCGCCGGCGATGGCAGCGACGCGTCGTGAGGCCATGGCGGCAGGCTTACTTGCGCAGGCGTTTCAGTGTTTTCTTTGGCGCGGTTGCGTCGCCGTCACCTGCACCACCACCGAATACACCCTCGAGTTCCGCCTCGAACTCCGGCCCGTACGGTCCCATCAAGGTTTGCATGACCAGCTTTTCAAATTCGTCGCCGAATTTATTGATCACGGTTTCCGGGTCAGGAACCAGCCCGGCATCGGTAATCAATCCGAATTGCACTTTGCCGTTATAGGTGAGGATCGAAAGACCCATGCCGATACCCCCTGATTGCGGCACCCAGAAATCTATTTCGTCGATTTCTCGCCCGGCAAAGTAGAGCGGCTTCTGCGGCCCAGGCACATTGGTCATCACTGCGGTCGCGTTGCGGCCGATGAGGGCGCCTATCTGGTCTTGCAAAATTTTTGGCCCCAAACCAACTGCCGAGAGCAGCACAAAGGCGACGATGGGTTGCGATGACCCCTTCAAGGCACTCATGCGTTTCTTCACGAGGAACATACGATCCATCGGGTCTTCAATACCAATCGGCAGATCGACAAACACCAGTCCGAACTGATTGCCCAGTTCGTTCGCTTTCTCGATTGGCCGCAAGTTGACCGGAA
>JAYTUX010000549.1:0-3093 GCA_043744315.1 Betaproteobacteria bacterium
GGATCAATTTTTTCAGGCATCGTCGCGCGAAGCCGCGTGTCGTAAGCCTGTTCCTCGAGGCGCTGCAACAAGCCGATCGACGTCTTGGAACGATCCTGAAATGCATAGTCGATGATGTAATACCCGACAAACAGCACAACGATCCCCAGCCCCAAACTCGCCCGGATGATCGCGTTGATCGACGAAAAATACTTGGTCCAGAGTGCGGCGAGTTTGTTCATGACATGGCTCCGCGGCGAAAAAACAAACGCGGCGATTCTGAATTGCTAGTCATCGATTCTGCCTCCCGGCGCATACGCGATGGATCGCGTGACACATCATTGTTGTGCTGAAGTTTACCCCAAAGCCGCTACAAGCCATTCTCGTATCGCCAGTATTCGCTCGGACAGGGTGGAGGCCGAATCCGGAATGGAAACACGACTATTGGCGCGGTGTTTGCAAACGTTTCGCCCGAAGATGTCCGCCAATGCTTGTGTTTTGCGTATTTATGCTATGAGAGTTGCGCAATTGAGGCGACGGGGCATGCCGCTGCGCGCAATGGCCATCGTGATAACATCATGATCAGTTGGATCGATTGCGTGATTCGTACTATTCATTCGTGAATTCATTTCACTTATAAGGAGCTTGCATGAAATATTCTGAAGAAGCCGATGATCCGCGTCGACGCGTGTTGATTCAGGCCTTGTCCGCCGGATTGTTTTCGCTGAGCATTCCCGAGGCCGGCGCGCAGGTCGCCAATATTTTCGGCTCCAAGCCTGCGCGTTTGCCGCCGGATCGATCGATCTATCGCATTTCCGGCAGCGCTACGGTCAACGACAAACCCGCCACGCTGGAGACCAAAGTGGTGCCGGGCGATACGGTCAAAACATCAAAGGACAGCGAACTCGTGCTGGTCGTCAACACCAACGCGATGATTCTGCGCGGCGGCAGCAATGTCATCATCGAAGCCGAGAAGAAACAGGATTCCCTGATTATTTCCGGCTTACGCATGTTGTCCGGCGCGCTGTTGTCGGTGTCGCGCAATACGCCAATGCGCGTACGCAGCCCAACCGCCACTGTCGGTATCCGCGGTACTGGTTTTTATATCGAAGCAGAAGAAGATCAAACTTATTTTTGTACCTGTTACGGATCGACCGAGGTTGCGGCAAACTCCGATCCCGAGAGCAAGGAAAGTATTACTGCCAAACAGCACGATAGGCCGGTATATATCTTGAAGGACGGCGCCAAGGGCAAGAACATCCGCAATGCAACCTTCATCAATCACACCGATCTGGAGTTGGCACTGATTGAAACGCTGGTGGGCAGAACGCCGCCGTTTATTTTCCCGAACGAAGCGTATACGGCGCCGAGGCGCAACTACTAAGGCATATTCGCGAGTGTCGAAATGAAAAACGGCGGACAGAAATGTCCGCCGTTTTTGATTGTGCGCCGTGTCGCGCTATTGCGGCGCGCCGTTCAGGATCCAATTTAGGAACAAGTCGTAGCTTGCGCGCGCGCTATCGCCGGGCGCGGCAGATGCATTGAATCCGGGCCGCAACAAACCGTTGTGGTGATTGTTGGAAGGCTTGCGAAGCAATGGGCTCGCAGCAATATCGGTGAAGTTGATCCGACTGCGCACCTCGGCATAAAGCCATTGATCATCGGTTGCGTCGATCGAACCATCGCCGTTGCGGTCGATGTTGGTGTACAGCACCGGTGCCGATGCATCCACACCGCCGCCGCCGCTATGACAATTTGAATTGGTGCAACCGGCAACCGTCGATTGCAAAACGCTTTTGATGTCCGCAAAGCGAATCGCCGATGGCGCAATCGACAACGCATTGTCGACAGCGACAGTGAGTTGCGCGGGCGTGCTTTGAACGCTTCCGTTGCTGGCGATTAATTGCAATACGTAAGTGCCGTTCTGCGTCGCATTGAAGGTTGCCTGTGCTGAATTGGCATTGGCAAGCGTGGCACCACCGGTCGGACCTGAAATGAGCGACCATTGGTATGCATTGGCATATAGGCTGCCCGCCGCAGAGAGGGTGGTGGCACCCTGACGCACCACGCGCGACAACCCCGGATCGGCGATCGGGCGGCCCGGACGCAGTGCCGCACCGGTGCTGGCTTTCGCAGTTTGGCCCTGATCCTGCAAAAATGTCGCCATCAATTCCGGGCGATTGCTGGAATAGAACGCATCGTAGACAATCTTGGCGAGTGGCATATTGCCGCGATCGGTAATGTGGGCCTTGATGCGATCCGAGTAGGCCTTGAATTTTTCGTAGCTGGTGAAATCGAGATCCGACTGCAGGCCGGTACCGCGCATGATGTGGCAGGTGCGGCACGAAGTCGCAACCACTTCTTTGTAGAGCGTGGTTTGACCCGCCGCCACCCACGATGCGGGCACGTAGGTATCGGAATATTTCGCATTGGGCAGGCCGTTGCCGCCATAGGCGGACTTGATCAGGTCGGCCGCAGTGCCTTGCCATTCGCTGAGCTTGGCGGGCCGCCGGCACGCGTCTTCGGGGGCGGTGGAAGGGGCCGCAAGTGGATAAGTGCAGAGTATCCACGTATTGACGGTCTTCAGGGATGCCTCAAGTTCGGCGCGGGTAAATCCTGGTGCGCTTGAAAAGTCGAAGTCATCAAGTTCGAACGGATGCAAGTGCGCCTGCACATCGCCGCGCGCTTGGGAAACACCATTCGCCACCAGATTGAAGCGTGGTTTGCCGGTGGAGTCATTCGGCGTCAGCGCATCGCCGCGTCCGCCGTGACACGAAATGCACGGGCCCGGCATCGCCTTGTCGCCACGCCCATCGAGATCGACAAATGTTGCGCGTTGCCCGGTGACGGCATTGAAATTATAGAACTTCGGAAATGCTGCACCGCCATTCGGGCCGGGACTGAATTCGATGGCGTTTATGCCCACCATCCATTGCGTGTCGCGCACCACGGCGGCATCGAGATTGAGTGTGGAATACGCGTACGCGCCGTTGTTCTTGATCAGATAATTTTCAACGAAAAATGCCAGCGTACCGTCGGGATTTTTCCGCGCATTCATACGCCGACCGTAGCCCAGATCTTTTTTGTCACCAAACACGAAGGTGATTTGCGTGC
>JAYTUX010000550.1:0-3086 GCA_043744315.1 Betaproteobacteria bacterium
AGTCCGCTGATTTGTTTTTGACGCTGGCGGGCAAGTATTCAGTGGTGGTGGTCGAGCACGACATGGACTTTGTCGCCAAGCTGGCGGGCGAGGCCGGCACGGTTACCGTGCTGCACGAAGGCAGCGTCTTGGCCGAAGGGCCGATGAGGCAAGTGCAAGCCGAAGAGCGCGTGATCGAGGTTTACCTTGGACGATGAGACGACGCTGACAACCCATCCATCATGCTGACCCTCGAATCCGTCAACCAGTTCTACGGTGGCAGCCATACGCTGCGCAACCTCTCGCTCACCATTCCCGACGCCGCCTGCACCACGCTCTTGGGCCGCAACGGTGTTGGCAAGACCACGCTACTCAAATGCCTGGTGGGCTTGGTGCCGATCAAGTCGGGTGCCATCATTTGGAACGGCAAAGACATCAGCAAACTCTCGCCGGATCAGCGCGCGCGCCAAGGTATCGCCTACGTGCCGCAGGGCCGTGAAATTTTTCCACGTCTGACTGTCGAAGAAAATCTGCAAATGGGCCTTGCGACACAGCCAGGTAGCGCAAAGATTCCATCACGTATTTTCGACATGTTCCCGGTGTTGAAAGACATGATGCACCGGCGCGGCGGCGATTTGTCCGGTGGCCAGCAGCAGCAACTCGCCATCGGCCGCGCTCTCGCCATGAACCCAAAGTTGCTAATCCTCGACGAACCCACCGAAGGCATCCAGCCTTCGATCATCAAGGATATCGAGCGCGCGATCCGCTCACTCGCGCAAAGCGGCGAGATGGCGATTTTGCTGGTCGAGCAGTATTACGATTTCGCCGAATCACTGGCCGATCACTATGTCGTGATGTCGCGTGGTGAGGTGGTGAAGTCGGGGAAGGGGGCGGATATGCAGGGCGACAACGTTAAGGCCTTGTTGTCGGTTTAGAGAAATGCCGCCTTAGACAATTGCCATATGCTTCATGGCGTCCGGCGCTTGAATCGGCTGCCCGTTAAACCCGCATCCGCGTGGCTGATTCCTTGGAAAGTCGCTCCGCAATCGCATCGGCCAGACGTGCCGCAGTAAGCCGTCCTTCGAGCCACGTCGCAGACTCCGGATTCACACCATCGATTGCATCCGCCGCATGCTGATAGTCGCGCGCGGCGAAATAAGATTGGCCGCTGGCGATCCGCGCCGCATCGAGGTAATAATCGTTTCCCGAGTCGCAGCACACATGAACGCAGGCGTCGAAAGTTTCGGCCGCAGTTTCGTACTGCGTCAGTCTGTATTCGATCACGCCGCGTTCGAACCATAGTCCGGCGTGGGCCGGGTCGAGCACAACCGCCGTCTGGATCGCGCGCAATGCCTGGTCAAAGTCACGGCGCAGTTGCTGGACGTAGGCCAGTTTGTTCCACGCTTGCGCATTCTCGGGGGTGGATTCGGTGCACCGCAGAGCCACCGCGAGCGCTGCATCCAAATCGCCCTGACGCGCCAGTTTGTCCACTTCGTCAGAAAGTTCGTCACGCATGAATTTACCCGCGCCTTTCCACCAAATTACCGCCGCACCGCTCGCTCACCTGACCGCGCATGCACTGATCCATCGTCTTGCCGGTCACGCCGCGCGGCGGCTCGTTCAATGCAAACAGTTCCATGCAGTATTGCCGTGCATGTGTCCATTCATCTTCACAATTATCCGACGAAACTGCAACCATAGCCGTTTCTGAGTTCCAAAATTATCCATTTGAAGAGTAACTATATAATAATACATACATTCTGAAAAGCTTCAATACTTCGCTTCAGGGCAGCCAGTGGTGGTTATATTAAGCCTGCCGGCGTAGCCGGTTCCCCAAACACTTTGCGATCACGCTCCACTCGTCCGCGAAACGCTTCGTCACCCGCACGCTGCCACCATTCCAGGTCGAAGCGGTAGATCAGGCCAAGATCGTCAACACGGCACCACAAAGAAGAAAACCCCTGAGCTGACATTTCGGGAGCATCGACCATCGGGTCGATGTCGGATGCCGGGCGATAGTCGCCGCGTCCGCGTGAGCCGTAGACCCAGACCTGCCGTATCGCGGGTGTGGCCCCGAACACTTTGCGCAGCTTGGCCGTGACCGTTGGTGCGATCCCGAATGGCCAATCGACTTTGGATTCGACTTCACTGCTCATGGTTTAGAGAGCCAGCAGTTTGTCTTGTAGTTTTTCGAATCCGCCAATTGCGTGATTGCGCACGAACGTGGCGACCAGTTTGGCTTTTTCCAAATCGTAGTTGTGGCTAGTCTCACTGCGGAAGTCCTTGATCTGTTCCCACAGTTCGGCATCTTCGATTAATTCTGTTTTGAACGCCACCTGCAAGACAGGCGGTCCCGCCTCGGGTACGCGCTCACCTTGATCGCGCAACCAGTAGAACATCGCTTTCCAGCCCTGCTCATAGTCAATCGTGAAGCGTCGAATTATGCTGTCACGTACGAACTCGTCCTCGTAAGCGGCAAGTGCTTCTTGCAAACGCGTAACTGCTTTTGCGAAGTTGTCGCGCGCGAGTTTGAAACGCTCTTGATGATCCGACATGCTTTCAATCCTTTGCTGGCACGCAAATATTGGATCGACTGTATGCGGCGGACTCGGCGGCGTTTTTCTTTCCTTACAACAGAAAATGAACTAGGCCGTTCCCCGAAAACCGTTGGTGGGTGCGGATGATAGGCGTTTAATTACGTAAGAATGGCTCTGGGAGCGCATTTCGACAAGGTGGCATTGAGCCAATCAGCATTTTTTCGATTTTCGTTGTAGCACCAGCCTTCTTTGCCGGTGTTGTAGGCGGATCGATGAAGATGAGATCGACTTTGCCGGCATAACGCGGCAGCAGCGCTTTGAGCGCGTGCAGGTTGTCGCCGTGGATCACCAGGTTGCCGCCCAGATCGGGTGCGCCGATGGATTTGGCGGCGTCGGCTTCAAGCGGGCGATAGGGCACCGTCAGGTGATGGTTGTAGACGTATTCCTTGCCTTTGAAGACGAGTTCGGGCAGGGCGCTAAGTGACGGTGAATGTTGCGCGATTATAGGCGGCGGATTCCAATGGCGGCAGGCGCAGTAATATCGGCGCTGGCATTTTTTCTAGGGAGTGT
>JAYTUX010000551.1:0-3086 GCA_043744315.1 Betaproteobacteria bacterium
CGGGGATTGTGGCGTCACCGTTTCGCCGGACGATGCGGTGGCACTGGCGAATGCGGTGGAACGGCTTTGCGATGATGCCGCTGCGTGTGCGCGCATGGGTGTGAATGCGCGGGCGATGTTTGAGGCGGAGTTTTCGCGGGAGATGGCGATGGGTCGGTGGCGCGGGGTGTTGGCGGAGGTGCGGGGCGGCATCAGATAAATAGTCGGGTCATCGCGAGTGCAATTCCCCCTTTTTCAAAGGGAGAAGTGCTCCGAATGGAGCATGGCTACGGTTGTATTTCCGATAGCCAACCGAATGATGACGTTGCCAATTTCATAGGGAGAAGTGCTGCGCCTGGAGCATGGCTGCGCTATCGAAAACTTGTACTGGCGCGGCGTTACAATGGAAAATGGCCTGGAAGGCGCACCAGCGCTAGAGGTTGAGCGGATGTTTCGATCCGCATGCGGATCAGTCGCGAGACGACTGCCATATCCAGCCGACAGTGCGACCTGCAACGTTGTGACTGAAGTCACGTAGCGTCGCGACCTTCTCTACGGCCCTATCCAACAATTGTTTGTAATCGAGCCAGCACTTCCTCGATCACTTCTGCGGGTACTGTTTCAATCTTCTTTGCTCCGCGCTGCTCCAGATCGAGTGTGCGTACTGCATTTACCAGTACCACGCCTTGCGTTTCCGTGCCAGTACCCATCAAAGTGACAGCGAAGCCGGCAAAGCGCGCCATGTTTCCACCTTGCGTGATCGGCGCGACCAGCGCGGTACCCAATGCATTAAATTTGCGAGGCGACAAAACCAATGCAGGTCGATAATCGCCCTGTTGTTCGCGGCCAACAGTTGGGTTAAAGCTCACACGAACGATGTCGCCACGATCGAAGTAACGCGCAATCACCATATTTCACGTCCGACAGCGCGCGAATCTTGCCAATCAGCCAGTTCCTTTGGCATCGGCGCTTTGCGGTTGCATTGCGCAATCAGTTCGTCAAGGGTGTATTTACGTTTCGTTGGTCGAATCAGCAGCCCTTTCTCGGATGCTTCAAGCCGCACCGTTTGCCCTGCTTGCAACCGCATTGAATCGCGGACCGGTTTAGGGATAACCAGACCGACACTGTTACCGAAATTTCTTAGGACTGTTTCCATGAATGCCTCATTGGTTTTGCATTGTCGAATTATGTGCGCGCACGGCCCCCAATGTCAAATTAAATTTTACTGACGTGAAACGAACGATCCGACTCTGCGGCGGCAGCAGCGATCATCTCTCCGCCTTGGTCTGGTGAGAGCGCTGTTCAAGCCCTGGACATCAAATTGAGTGCGCATGGAACCCTTGCGTTGCGTCCGGTCACACTTGCGCAAATTCCGCAGAAGGTATAATGTGTACACATTGATACACAAACCATCTGTCACCGCAAAAGGAGTACGCCGTGGAAACCACAAAAGTCGGGATTCGGGAATTTCGCTCGGACATTGCGGAATATATTGCGTCGAATAAGCCTGTTGCCATCACGCGCCACGGTCAGACGATCGGCTTCTTCATCCCCACGCATAGCTATGCGGAAGCAGATGTCGCGGCGCTGAAGAAAGCCAGCGCGACGCTTGCGCGGCTGCTTGCGGCACAAAGCGTTGAGGTCGACGCTGTTGTCGATGCGTTCAAGTCCGTGCGCAAGAAAAAAATTGTCCGGCGCAAATCGGCGTCCAAAGCGGCATGAGCAAGAAGGCCATTGTGCTCGACGCGAATATCTTGATTCGCGCTGTCCTTGGCTCGCGCGTGCAGAGCATCATCATCGAGAACGCAAAATCGGTGCAATTTTTTACGCCCGCCGTGGCTTATGACGACGCTCGCAAGTACTTGCCCGCGCTCCTCGAAAAACGCGGCGTCGATGGCGCTGCAGCGTTGAAAGTTCTCGACGCCCTCGAAGCAGTGGTGCAGCCGATGGAAGCCGAGCTCTACGGCAGTTTGCAGCGAGAGGCACTCGACCGAATTTCCATTCGCGATGCCGACGATTGGCCGGTGCTGGCCTGCGCCCTCGCGATTGTGTAGGGGGTTTAGCAAGTCAAAAAAGTATCTGGCAATCCAAATTTGTTAACCAGAATCCGTTTTTCCCTTGCACGCGTATTTTGGTTGTCGCTGCCGCTCGACTTTGCCCTTCTGAGAAGATTTGAGCGGTGTGGCTAACAAAAACTGTTGCAAAAAGTACTCACTTCGTGACTTTTATCAATGTTTTATGAGGCCGCCAATCGCTAGCACTGGCGGGCATTTTCAGCCATTATCGCCCGCAAACCCGCGCCAGTCCTAGGGGTTGTCTATGAGAAATCGCTAGTGAGATTTGCGTCTACGGCGTATACTGGGGATTAGCATTGACTCGTGAGTCTGCCCTAGGTAACATTCGCTAGACACATGAGGATTGCGAAGTAGGTTATTGTTTTTTAGTAACTAATTGTAAGTAGCGCAACCTGTTTGCATTCCGTTGTCGTAACCTCCACAAGGAGTCCGCCATGAAAAAACTTCTCACCGCGTTGATTGTTGCCGCGACCTGCTTTGCCACATCGGCATTTGCCCAATTTTCCAAGGGTATGACCAATGCCCAGCTGGATGCGTCCGTCAAGCAGCAGATGTCCGCCGGCAAGTCCTTGTCCGACATTGCCAATGCCGCCATCGCGGCAGGTGTGACCGGTGGTCAATTGGTGACCGCACTGTTGGATGTCGGCACGCCAGCAGCGGACGCTATTTCAGCGACGTTGCGCGCCGGTGGTGATCTTGCCCAAGTTATTAACGCCGCACTGGCCAAGGGTGTTTCCCCGGCAGCGATTCAGGCTGCGGCCACGGGCGCGGGTGCCGCGTCCGATAGAGTACAAAACTTGATCGCCGCCGCTCAGCGTTCACCTGTCTCATCGAGTTCGTTCTTTGCATCGGGCCCGTCGAATTCGTCAAGCTCGTCGGGTAGCACCGGTTCTGGTGGTGGTGGCAAGGCGAGCGGTAGCTGATTCGCGCCGGCAATTCATTTACGTAAATATTGACATTCGTGTCGGGAAAAAATCATGAAAAATAATCGAATCTCCCCCATCCTTGGTGCCTTGTTGGCGTCATTTGCAT
>JAYTUX010000552.1:0-3085 GCA_043744315.1 Betaproteobacteria bacterium
CGCGTGCGGGTTCAATCATCGTCACCGCCGCAGTCGGTGCAGGGTTGTCGGCCAAAGTGAAATGCTGGTAATTCGGCGAAACAACCGTCAGGCCTTCAATGGCTTCTGCAATCGACGAAACATCGGTGCGCTGCAACGAGGCCATCACCGACGCATCGAGTCGATAGTCACCCAGCGCGTGCGCTACTGCCTCGGCAACACTCATTTTGAACGGCGTTGCAGGGTGCGCGGACAGCACCGCCACATTCGCCGTCGCACCGAGCCAGCCACCGATCGCCGTGACCTCACCCGATGATTTCATCAATACCGCAGCCGACTCGCGGAAAATTTCCACGCCGTCTTTCTGATTGGTGAATTTGGCGAGTTGCGCGCCGTTGAACAAACTCTCGATGTGGTGCAACGGTGCCGCGTCAATCTCCACGGATGAGAGGCGATACAGATCGGCGAAAGATTTCAAATGGGCGCGCGCCGCATTTTCAGCCGACATTTGTTTCACCAGCGCATTGTCCAGCATCGATGCACCCGGTCGGATCGCCAGAAACGTCGGCACCGCGTGGCGCTCTTCAACATTCAGCCGGGCAATTGCGCTGCCGCGTTTATCGATCATCGCGCGCATTGCAATAGTGCGCACATCGGTCGCGCGCACCGGCGTGCCGGAAAGCGTATCGATATTCGCGAGCTCGCGCGCCGCCAAATGAACGGGAAGCAATGCCATGGCCACCAGCGCGAGCCAAGTCAACATGACCGCGTGTGCCGTTCGGTGGGTGTTGCGTTCTCCCACGGGCAGGCCGCGCCGCGTGGCAGGGACGTGAGGCGATTCGGCCGGCTGCGCGCCAACGGGTGCATGCAGTAACGCAACGTGGGCCAAAGAAATTTCCAGCGGGAAAAGTCGGCGCATGACAAATCGGGAAAAAGTCAATTTGCTCAAGATAGCATGCGACGCTTGACAAATCTCGCCATCAACGAAAACGCCACAGCATGAAAGGCTTTTCGACAAACTCAAGCAGGGTAGCGCGTTTCGGGGCACTTTCGCCCCAAACACCCCGCCAGTATTAGAGTGTCACCGCAGGATTCAGCGTATATCGTCCCGTCAACGCGGCTTCCGCCAACACATGCCCTTGCAGTGCATTGCGGGCATCGTCGCCCGTAAAGCGCCCGGCCAACTCCAATACCGCAACATCGAGGGCGTACAGCGTGAAGACATATCGATGTGGAATCGTATCGTTCCACGGCGGGCACGGGCCATCGTAGCCGTAATAGTCGCCGCCCATATCCGCATCACCGGCGAACCAGTTGGTGTAGTCATTGATGCCGTGACGCATGCCATTTGGCAGTCCCGGCCCTGATTTTCCTTTCGCGATCACGCTGGACGAAAATTCACCCGCCGCGATGTGATTGCGCACAGCGGGAATATCGACCAACACCCAATGAAAAAAATCGACTCGCGGCAACGAGGCCGGTACGACGCGGCCCTCTTTGTTCACGTCGTCGCCCTTAGACGGCACATCCGGATCGACGCAAATCAGCGCGAACGATTTCGTACTCGCCGGAGCATCGTGCCAGGAAAAATGCGGATTCTGATTCGACGAAAGGGTGGCATGCGTCTTTGCATCCATCGCGCAGAACGCGAATTCGGCCGGGATCGGCGTGTGGTCGGCGAAACTGGTGCTGGTGAGTTTCATGATATGCACTGGGTGGCGTTGTTGATCGATCTACTGAATGCCTATTGCGCGGGCGGCACCTCAAGCAATTCGACATCGAATATCAACGTCGAATTCGGCGGGATCAAACCACCCGCCCCACGTGCGCCGTAACCGAATTCAGACGGAATAATCAACGTGCGCTTGCCCTTTACTTTCATGCCAAGCACGCCTTGATCCCAACCCTTGATGACGCGACCGCCACCAAGCGGGAACTTGAAGGGGCGGTTGGCACTGACAGAGCTGTCGAATTTCCTGCCTTTGCCTTCAGGTTGCGCGGGATCGTATAGCCAGCCGGTGTAATGCACGGTCACCGTTGTGCCATTGATTGCGTCCGCACCATCGCCTACAACGTGATCAATCATCGTGAGTTCAGATGGCGCGGCCGGCAAGGGGTCTTGCGGTGAAATTCGCTTTGGAGGGGACACCGGCGGCGCCGGCGTTGCCGGTTGGGCGGTGGCCGCGGTCGCGCCTCCCGACGCAGTTCCAACGCTGGCGGCTGGCGCGGAGGTCTGGGCTGTCGCCGGCGTTTTATCGCGTGTACCAATAATGTCGAGCAATTCCACGTCGAAAATCAACGTCGAATTCGCGGGAATTTTCGGCTGCTCTTTGTTGCCATACGCCAGGGACGGTGGAATGATGAGCGTGCGCTTGCCTTTGGGATTCATTCCGACGATCCCCCGTTCCCAGCCCTTTATGACCTTGCCCGCACCGAGAAAGAAACCATACGGCAATTGCCGCGACCAAGAGGAATCAAAGATCTCGCCTTTGCCATCCGGCTTGGTGGGATCATAAAGCCAACCACTGTAATGAACCTGCACGGCGTTGTCAGAGGTTACCGGTTTGGCATTTTTGTCACCTGTATCGCGGTCGATGATCGTGAGTTGCTTCACGATTTTGGGGAGCTTTTGCTTCGCGTTAAGTTTGACGATGGCGTTTTCGTCCAAAGCAGCGGGGGTTTTTGCGGCTGCTTTCGCGGGCTCAATAGCGCCGATCGCTGCTGGAGAAATGACGAGTAATGCGGCGAACGCCAATACCGTATTGAGCGTTGCCCTCGATTGGAAAATCTTCATGAGAGTTCCTGAATAATAGTTGAAAAGAATTTTGCCCCGCCTTCCCGACAGACGGGCAAAAAAGCATTGCCTTGACCTGACGTGCGTCGACACAGTTCACCGCCCCCGCGCCACACCTTCGCGACGCGGATCGGCTCCGCCCTGCCAGCCTGCTTTGTCGCGCATGATGCCATGCAATCCGCTATTCATGTCGATGGCGCGAACGTCGTGTCCCATGGACTTCAATGCACCACTTAAGTTCTCGATGGGCGTGTCCTTTTCAATTTCTGTGGGGCCGTTGCGACTGCCGAAATTGGGCAGCGACACGGCGGC
>JAYTUX010000553.1:0-3078 GCA_043744315.1 Betaproteobacteria bacterium
GGTATGCAAGACCCCAAGGAAGAAAGCGCGAACACCGAAATGGTACAAAGCGCCATTCACTTCCTCAAGATGTTTGATCGTGTGTTGAACGCGTTGGTGATCAATCCCGAGCGGGCACTTGAAGAACTCAACGGCGACTGGACCGCCTCGCAAGAACTGGCGGATGTATTGATGAGCAAATACAAGGTGCCGTTTCGCGTCGGCCATCACTTTGGTGCGGAAATCGTCACCCACGCGAAAATTCACAACATCAAGCCGCTGGATTTTCCGTACGCGGAGGCGCAAAAAATATTTCGCGAAGCGGTCAAGGAATACCACGCGACGCTGGCGTTGCCGATGAGCGAGCAGGAATTCCGATCGACCCTGAACCCGGTCGCCATCGTGCAAAACCGCCGCACCGTCGGCGGGCCGCAGAGGTCGGAAATGATGCGGATGCTGGCGATGGCGAAGCAGAAGTTGAACGAGCAAAACCAATGGATCAGCGCGCGACGAAGCACCATTGACAATGCGCTCGGCAAATTGGATAAAGATTTTTCGACGTTGCTGATGCCGTAGCAGGATCGGTCGCCGCCTAACTCAGCAAGGGAACCTCTGATTAAGTTCAGTTCTAAGCCAGACTAGGCGCGAACACAAAAATATCGACGCGGCATATGTTTATATGTAAGGAGATATTTTTGTGTGAGCAACAACGTATGGCGACGAAATGGACTTAATCAGAGGTTCCCAAGGTATATTCGCCGCCCCGCTCAATCGCCCGCTGGTACGCGGGCCGCGCATGAATTCGCGCGAGAAAATCCGCAAGCTTTGGATAGTGCTTGTCCAGCCCGCCGCGCGCGGCGGCGGCTTCCAGCGGAAAACTCATCTGAATATCCGCTGCACTGAACGCATCCCCCGCAAACCAGCCGGTTTTGGCGATTTCGGCTTCCATGTATTGCAGTTGTTGTTTCAATTCCGGGTCGATGAATGATTGCTTGACGGTCGCGGATATTTTTCTGGCGATCGGTTTCACAAAAAACGGCATCGGCGAAACCTCGACGCGGTTGAACACCAGCTTCATCAGCAGCGGCGGCATCGCGGAACCTTCGGCGAAATGCAGCCAATAGGTGTAGCGGCGGCGCGCGGCCGTGCCGGCTGCGGGCATGAAGCGACCGGCACCATAACGCTCCATCAAGTACTCGATCACCGCACCCGATTCCGCCACCGTCACGTCGCCATCCGTGACCACCGGTGATTTGCCGAGCGGATGTACCGCGCGCAAAGACGCCGGTGCCCGCATGGTTTGCGGGTCACGCTGGTAGCGCTTGACCTCATATTCGACACCCAGTTCTTCCAGTAGCCAAAGGATGCGTTGTGAGCGGGAATTGTTCAGATGATGGACGGTGAGCATGGTGTTCTCTGGTGGTGGTCGATTATTTGTGGCGGGCCGCTTACGATACGCGGGATGTTGACGATTGGATCAGGCGCTTGCCGTGAGTGAGATTTGACGTCGAACAATTCGCTACCACCGATCACACACATTTGGACACAAATTGTCGATGGCGGGCGGGAAAAATTCAGTAAGCTCAACGTTTGGGAATGCGATAATGTGCGCCGCGCCCTGGTGGCGAACAGGAAGTGTTCTGGCGCGCCGATTCAATACGGCGTGGCGGAAAATCCATCCGCTTTTCTCAAGAACATGGAATGTTTTCTACGTGTCCTGCACCGCGCCATTTTATTCATCCGATTTTGTCGATTCGTTGTCATTTCTGTCGAGGTTTGAAATGCGTTCTTGCTGCAAACTTTTTTTTGCGATTGCCCTCATCTCTGGTGGCGTATTGCCTGCATGGATTGCCGCAGCGGTACCGACAGAACCCGATGTCGCCGTGCTTCGCGCGGGCTTGATCCCCAAACGCGAAGTCGCGGCAGACGCATTCCTGAAAGCAAACCCCACGTGGGACGGGCGTGGTGTCGTGATTGGTATATTCGACACCGGCGTCGATCCGGCAGCCGCAGGCCTTTCGACCACGTCAACGGGCGAGCGAAAAATCATCGACATACTCGATGCTTCAGGCTCCGGCGACGTGGACACCAGCACTCGCCGCAAAGCGGACGGGAGTGGAAAACTGATCGGACTGAGCGGGCGCACACTTTTGTTGCCTGCCGGTTTGGTCAACCCCACGGGTGAATTCCGCTTGGGCCTCAAGTCCGCACATGAATTGTTCTACGACAGTGTTCTGAAGCGCGTCATTGATCGGCGTGCCGCGCAACGCGCAGCGGCGTCAACTTTGCGCTTGGCCGCGCGCGACCGCAGTGAAGATGCCGCCAAACTCAAGGCAGCGCGCGCCAAGGCACCGGATGAACGCAGCCGTGCCGAGCGCGATCTGATTGCGCGCGACCTTGCATTGACGGCATTGGAAGAAGACAAGTCTGCCGACGCCACCGGTCCGATCTACGACTGTATCGTGTGGAACGACGGCAAATCCTGGCGCGTGATCATCGATACCGATGAAGACGGCGACTTGCGCAATGAAAAAAATCTGCGCCCGTATGGCGTTGCAGGCGAGTACGGCTCGTTCGGCGGTATCGCAAACGCGACCTTCGGCGTGCAGGTTTATGAAAAAGGCGATCTGCTGTCTATTGTCACCGTAAGCGGTGCGCACGGCAGTCACGTGGCCTCCATTGCTGCTGCTTATGCAGGCAATGAACCGGCGCGCAATGGTATTGCACCTGGTGCGCGAATCGTCTCGATCAAAATCGGCGATATTCGCGCACGAGGCAGCTCTTATGGTACGAGCGAATTACGTGCTTCCGCATTAGCCGCGCAGCACCGCGTCGATATCGTCAACGCAAGTTGGGGTGGCCGCTCGACGCTGCAGGACGGACGCAATCTCAACAGCCGCCTCTACGACATGATGACGGAGCGCTACAACGTGCTGGGTGTGCTATCGGCCGGCAACGACGGGCCGGCACTTGGCACCGCCGGCTCGGCCGGTGCAGAAGCAAATCACATTCTCGGTGTGGGTGCTTATATGTCGCCGGAAATGGGCCAGACGCTCTACAACACGCTCGAACAAAGCGCCGATGCAGCCCAGCAATTCA
>JAYTUX010000554.1:0-40578 GCA_043744315.1 Betaproteobacteria bacterium
GCCATATCGGCCCTTGACGCAATTGACACGGTGGTCATTGTCATCAATGCACAAAACGGCATCGAACTGACCGCGCGACGTATGATGTCACTGGCGAGAAAACGCCACCTCTGCGCCATGGTGGTGGTGAACAGGATCGACGAGAGCAACACCGATTTGCCTGCTTTGTTGATGGAAATTCAGGAAACTTTTGGCAAGGAATGTCTGCCGATCAATTTGCCCGCGGATGGCGGAAAAACGGTGATCGATTGTTTTTTCAATCCCGCCGGCGACGCGGATTTTTCATCTGTTGCAGCCGCGCATTCGGCGTTGGTCGATCAGGTCGTCGAAGTCGATGAGCAGTTGATGGAGCTGTATCTCGAACAAGGCGAAGCCATCACCCCCGAGCAATTGCATGCGCCGTTCGAAAAAGCGTTGCGCGATGGGCATTTGATTCCCGTGTGCTTTGTCTCCGCCAGGACCGGTGCAGGTGTCGGGGAATTGCTGGATATTTTTGCCAAGCTCGCACCGAATCCCATCGAAGGCAATCCGCCGCTGTTCGTCAAAGGCGAGGGCAAGGATGCCGAAGAATTCCGCTCGATCCCGGCCGCGCGCATGCACGTGATCGCGCACGTGTTCAAAGTCATTGTCGATCCTTTCGTCGGCAAGGTCGGCGTGTTTCGCGTGCATCAAGGCACGGTTACGCCGAACACGCCGCTATATGTAGGCGAGACCAGCAAGCCATTCAAGGCCGGGCACCTCTACATGTTGCAAGGCAAAGAGTTTCAGGAAGTGAAACAGCTCTTGCCCGGTGATATTGGTGCAGTCGCCAAGATCGAGCACATTGCGTTTGATTCGGTGCTGCACGATTCGCACGATGAGGATCGCATCCGTTTGCTGCCGCTGGAATTTCCGCAACCGATGTACGGCCTCGCGGTGGAACCGAAGCGGCGCGGCGACGAGCAGCGTATTTTCGAGGTGTTGCATAAACTCGAAATGGAGGATCCGTGCTTCGTGGTCGAGCGCCATCCAACCACCCATGAAACGGTGATCAACGGATTGGGCGACTTGCACATGCGCATCATGCTGGAGCGCATGAACAAACAATACAATCTGGAAATCACCACCAAGCCGCCGAAAATTCCCTATCGCGAAACGGTGCTCGCCAAAGCCGACGGTCATTTTCGCCACAAAAAGCAATCCGGCGGCGCCGGGCAATTTGGCGAAGTTTTTTTGCGCATCGAGCCGCTGCCGCGCGGCACCGGATTCGAATTCGTCAACGATCTTTATGGCGGCTCGATACCTACACAGTTTGTTCCTGCCGTGGAGAAAGGTATCCGTGAGGTGCTCGCGTCCGGGCCGCTGGCAAGTTTTCCAGTACATGACGTGCGCGTCATTATTTACGATGGCAAAAGTCACCCGGTCGATTCCAAGGAAGTCGCCTTTGCCACCGCCGGACGTAAAGCCTTCATCGATGCCATCTCGAAAGCGCGCCCGGTTTTGCTTGAGCCCATCGTTAACGTCGCCGTTACCGTGCCGGATATTCACATTGGGGCCGTCACCGGCGATCTCTCGTCGCGGCGCGGCCAGATTACTGGCACACGAGGATTATCGGCAAATGTGTCGGTGGTGATGGCGATCGCGCCATTGTCTGAGTTACGCGACTATCAAACGCGTCTGAAGTCGCTGACGGGCGGGCACGGCACTTATGGCATAGAACTTTCGCACTACGAGCCGGTGCCGCCGGCCGCGCAAGCCGAGTTGGTGAAAATCTACAAAGTTCACGCGAAAGAAGAAGATTGACATGCGGGAAGGCCGCACCCAGGAAATCCTGAAGCGGATATCCGAACGGGCAGCTCCGGTCGCTGCAGCGGCGCGAGAACTCGCCAATATTCAGACCAATCTGCGCCGATCGCAACGCGCTGTATGACGAATCCGCTCGTCAGCGATGCCATCGATCGCGCCGCTACCATCATGGTCATCGACGATGATCCGATGATCCGATTGATGGCAAGTCGGTCTTTGACCGAGGCGGGCTACCATATCGTCAGCGCAGAAAGTGCGGAAGCCGGAATTGCTTTATTCAACGAAGCCACGCCCGATCTGGTGCTCATGGATATCATGTTGCCGGGGATCAATGGATTTGAGGCCAGCGCGCATTTACGGCAACTGCCCGCTGGCCAGCATCTTCCCATCATCGTGATGACCGGACTTGAGGATCGCGAATCGGTGGTATCCGCGTTCCAGTCAGGTGCGACAGATTTCATTACCAAGCCGATCGACTGGGCGCTGTTGCCATTTCGCGTGCGCTACGCATTGCGTGCGAGTGCGGCACTGCGTCTGTCAATGCGCAGTCAATCGTTGCTTGTCAGCGCGCAACGTGTCGCCAGCATGGGCAGCTGGGAATGGATGGTGCGGCGCAACGCCGTCGCTTGCTCCGAGGAGCTATACCGGATACATGGCACCGATGCGCGCAATGAGGAGGCGGGCATTTCGGCATTGACAACAATCGTTCATGCCGACGATCGCGATGTCGTTGAACTCCTGCTCGGCCGAGCTCGTCGCGAAGGGCAAGCGTACAACATTGAATTTCGCATCGTGCGACCGGATGGCACGGTTCGTCACTTGTTTGAACAAACCGATATCGAGCGCGACGCAGCTGGCGATGTACTGACGGTGCGCGGTATCCGCCAGGATGTTACGGAACGCATCGATTCCGCGCGCCGCATCCATTCGCTCGCCTATTTCGATTCGCTGACGGGGCTTGCCAATAACACTCTGTTCCGCGACCGAATGAGCCATTGGCTCGCGCATGCGCGAAGGCAAGGGATGCGCTGCGCATTGGTGATGCTCGAACTCGATCGATTCACGCAAATTACCGGCACACTCGGCCCTCGCATCGGCAACGAAGTCTTGAAGGAGGTGGGCAGACGCCTCAGTCATTGTCTGCGAATCGGAGAATTTGTCGCTGATGCCGACAATGCGCGCGAAGATTTGCTCGCGCGCCTGAATGGAGCGGAATTCATTATCGGTCTCGTCGGCATCGGTTCGCCGCGCGACGCGCTGAGCGTGGCACGGCGCATGTCCGACGCGATTTCAAGGCCAATCGTCATCGACGAGCATGTGATTACCGTCACCACCGCATTGGGTCTCTCGATCACGCCCGACGATGGGCTTGACGTCGATACATTGATGCAAAACGCCGAGACCGCTTTGCACCGCGCACAAGAAGCGGGCGGATGGCAGGCATTTCTGTTTAGCCAGGAAATGAGTGAGGCGGTCACGCGTCGCCATCATGTCGAAAGCGATTTGCGCAGAGCGCTGGCCGAAGATGGATTTGTCATCTACTATCAGCCGAAAATCGACGCGCGCGACAATCGCGTGGTGGGTGCCGAGGCGTTGTTGAGATTAAATCACCCGCAACGCGGGATAGAGGCACCGGGCACGTTTATTGCGATCGCCGAGGATTCCGGGCTGATCGTGCCGATCTGCAATTGGGTTGTGAAGACTGTGTGTACACAGCAGGCCGAGTGGCAAAGCGCTGGGCAGAAGTTGGTGCCGGTCTCGGTCAATCTCGATGGCAAGAGTTTGCAAAGCGACGGGCTGCAAGAGCGCATTGGCGGGGCCATCGCGCGTGCCGGCATTGATGCCGCGATGCTTGAACTTGAAGTCACCGAAAGTTGTTTGATGAAAGATCTAGGCGCATCGACGCGCGCGCTGGGGCAAATTCGCGACATGGGCATTCGCATCGCTATTGACGATTTCGGTACGGGCTACTCTTCGCTCACTCACTTGAAGCGTTTTCCGATCGATGTACTGAAGATCGACCGCGGATTCATCAAGGATCTGCCCGACGATGCTGACGGTGCGGCACTAACATCTGCGATCATCGCGATGGGCAAGGTACTAAGACTTGAATTGATTGCCGAAGGCGTTGAAACGGCAGCGCAAGCCGAATTTTTGGTACGACAAGACTGCTATTTGCATCAGGGATTCTTGTTCAGCCATCCGCTGCCCGCAGAGGAGTTTGCGAAACTGATCAAAGTTGACGTCCCAGCAGTGTCGGCAGCGGAAGCAATAATGGCCACCTTGGCTAACTGAATACAGGTAATTCCACTGCCATTTCAAAAGTGCAATGTCATCCTGAGCAAAGCGAAGGATCTCGTCATGACAAGATCCTTCGTTTCGCTCAGGTTGACAGTACTAATGATCGAGCAATGGAGTAAATCTGTGTATCCGGCATTGTCAATGGTTCGTATTTCGTGACGCGTCGTCACTACGTATCCGGTTTGCCGGTAACGCGATCGAAAAAGTCGCGCCTTTGCCAAATTCACTCTCAATGCGCAGTTCCGCGCCGTGCCGCTGCGCGACATGTTTCACGATTGCGAGTCCGAGCCCGGTGCCGCCACTCTCGCGCGAACGGCTGCGATCGACGCGATAAAAACGTTCCGTCAATCGAGAGAGATGCTCCGGGGCGATGCCTGGGCCGGTGTCCTTGACGGCGAACACAGCCCCTCCGTCGGCATTGAGTTGGAAGCTGATGCCGATGGTGCCGCCCGGCTCGGTATAACGCACTGCGTTGCCGGCGAGATTGGCGAATGCGCTCTGCAATTCAGACGCCGCGCCGGCAATTTCCACTCGATCCTGGAAATTAATCTCGAATCGATGCGTTTCCTCGCGGCCTGCGAGTACGCCGGATAGCGCCCGTGCATCATCCTCGATCTGGCGCAGCAATGGAGCGACATCGATCCAATCGTCGGTGGCCGGTGATGGGCTGCCTTCCAATTGTGACAATGTCAACAGATCCTGCACCAGTGTTTGCATGCGCAGCGATTGCTGCTCCATTAACGTGAGATAGCGCGCGCGGTCGGCGGCATCGAGCGGTAACGTTTGCAGGGTTTCAATGAATCCGGCGAGCACCGTGAGGGGCGTACGGATTTCGTGGGACACGTTTGCGACGAAATCGCGGCGCATGGCTTCGGCTTGTTCAATCGCCGTCACATCGCGCGAGAGCAACAATTTACTGCCTTCGCCGTAGGGGTGAATCTGCACGGAAATTTTGCGTCCCCGCGCGCCGCTGCGGGTCTGAACGTGGATCATGGTTTCGCGCGAAAAATCGCCGGTGGTGAGATAGGCAATAAACTCCGGCGCACGAATCAGATTCACCACCGCCTGCTGCTGGTCACGTTCCGCGTCGAGGCCGAATTGATCGGCGGCGGTCAGATTGCACCATTCAATGTGGTTACGGCGATCGAGTAGCATTACGCCGCTCGGCGAGGCCTGAATCGCGGCCAGAAAGGCTCGCAAGCGCGCATCGCTGTTCTCTGTTTGCTCTTCCTGGAGTTGTACCAGTTTTCGCGCTCGAGAGGCTACTTCGCCCCAAAAGCCGAAGCGCACCGCGTTGCCGTGAATATCGCCACCGCGCAACCAGCGCAACATCTGCTCGCCGCGCAGCGAATCGGTCAATACCCACAATACGCTGGCAAGCAGCATGCCGGCCATCGCACCTGGCAGGTGAAGGCCGCCGGTCGCAAGATCGGCCAGTGCGGCACCAAGCAAGGCACCGCCGAGTTGAAACAACAAAAAGTAGGCGATGCGCCAAAACATCGAATTGAACCGCGTGGGGGAAAGGACGCGATCCCCTTTTACGGGTTCGCGGTCATACGATAGCCGACTCCGCGTACCGTTTCCAGCAATTTATCGGCGGCACCCAGTGCCAAACGAAGGCGTCGCATATGCACATCGACCGTTCGATCCTCGATGAACACATGGTCACCCCAGACTTTATCCAGCAACTGGGTGCGCGAATGCACCCGCTCTGGATGCTTCATCATGAAATGCAGCAAGCGAAATTCGGTCGGGCCGATCTTCAGCGCCTCGCCCTGATAGCGCACGCGGTGGGTTTCCGCATCGAGCACCAATTCGCCGATTGCCACCGAGCCGCCGGAAAGCTCCGGCGTACGCCGTCGCAGCACCGCGCGTACTCGTGCGAGCATTTCCTGCACCGAAAACGGTTTGGTGAGGTAATCGTCGGCACCGGCATCGAGGCCGGCGACGCGATCAGGCTCGTCGCCGCGCGCGGTGAGCATGATGATCGGCATGAGCCGGGTGCGTGCATCGGCACGCCACTTGCGCGCGAGCGACAAGCCGCTTTCGCCAGGCAGCATCCAATCGAGCAGGATCGCGTCGGGCAAAACCGCATTGATTTCTCGCTGTGCGCTTTCGCCATCGGGAGCAATGATTGGCGTGAAACCGCCGTGGCGTAAATTCACTGCCACCAATTCGGCGATGGCCGGTTCATCCTCGACCACCAGAACGCGTGGTTGATTTTTCATGCCGTGACTTTCCCTGATTGGTGCATCACGAGACCGCCGATTCGAGAGCGTCCAACGGCAAGTGGCGAACATCGGCACCGTTGACGACGTAGATGGTGAACTCGGCAATATTTTTAGCATGGTCGCCAATCCGTTCCAGCGCCTTGGCGACGAACAGCAAATCGAGTCCGGGTGAAATAGTTCGCGGATCTTCCATCATGTAGGTAATGAGTTTTCGGACGAAGCCGTTAAATTCCATATCGATGAGATCATCGTCTTTGAGAATCGTCACGGCGCGCGCGACATCGAGGCGCGCGAAACCATCAAGTGATTTTCGCAGCGCCGACGCGGCCAACTCGGCCGCGACCCGCAATTCCCCGGAAGGCACGCGCCGACCATGCCCACCGGCAATGATCGACTTTACCATGCGTGCGATTTTTTCTGCCTCGTCGCCGACGCGCTCGAGATTGGCAGTGGCTTTCGAGATCGCAATCAGCAATCGCAGGTCGCGTGCAGCGGGTTGGCGGCGCGCGATGATCGCGGTGATCTCGCCGTCGATTTCCATTTCCATCGTGTTGACACGACTGCCGGCGGCGAGCGCAGCGTCCGCCTCGGCGGGATCGTGGCTCAATAGTGCGGCGATCGCATGCTGCAATTGCGCTTCGACGACGCCACCGATTTCCAGCACACGCGAAGAGACGCCGCCGAGCTCGCTGTCGAATTGGGTTGATAAGTGTTTGTCGCTCATGGGTTTCGCCTGTTGTCCATCATGTCGTGTGGGTCATCAATCGTTAGCCAAAGCGCCCGGTAATGTAGTCTTCGGTGCGCTTGTTCTTGGGCTTGAGAAAAATATTGTTGGTCTCATCGAACTCGATCAATTCTCCCAGATACATATACGCCGTGTAGTCCGATACACGCGCCGCCTGCTGCATGTTGTGGGTGACGATGAGAATGGTGACGCGATTCTTCAATTCATGCACCAGTTCCTCAATGGAGCCGGTGGCGATTGGATCGAGCGCGGAGGTCGGTTCATCGAATAGCAATATTTCCGGGTCCGTCGCCAGCGCGCGCGCGATGCACATGCGTTGCTGCTGGCCGCCGGACAAATTGAAAGCAAGGCTATGCAGTCGGTCTTTGACTTCATCCCAGAGGGCCGCATTGCGCAATGCCTGTTCGACCTTTTCATCCAGCGATTCACGATCGCGCACACCACGCACCCGCAACCCGTAGGCGACGTTTTCGTAAATCGATTTCGGAAATGGATTCGGTTTCTGAAATACCATCGAGACCCGCATGCGCACCTCGATCGGGTCAACATTGGCGGCGAGAATATCCACGTCATCGGGAAAGAAACGAATTTCTCCCTGATAGCGATTGCCAGGATAGAGATCGTGCATGCGATTGAAGCTACGCAGAAACGTCGATTTGCCACAGCCCGATGGGCCGATCATCGCCGTGACTTTTTTTTCATATACCGGAAGATTGATATCTTTCAGTGCGTGAAAATCCCCGTAGTGAAAATTGAAATTTCGCGCGGCGGCCTTGATAGTGGGCAGGGCGGCGGGAGTGGCGGTTACCATTTGATATTCTTTCTCAGGTGGTGACGCAGATAAATCGCGAGTGCGTTCATGGCGAGCGTCATCAGCACCAGAATCATGCCGGCCGCCGCTGCGTTTTGCTGAAACGCTTCTTCCGGTCGCGACGTCCAGTTGAACATCTGGATCGGCATCACCGTGAAACCGGAATTAAGCCACTCGAAATTGATAAACGGTGCCGTGGTGGTTACCGGCGAAGGCGGCAGGAACGCGATGAAGGTGAGCGCGCCGATGGTGATGATGGGTGCCGTCTCGCCGATGGCGCGCGAAAGGCCGATGATGCAGCCGGTGAGTATGCCCGGCATCGAATACGGCAGGATGTGGTTAGAGGTGGTCTGCCACTTGGTGGCACCCAATGCGTACGCGCCTTCGCGGATCGCCTGCGGAATGGAGCGTATCGCCTCGCGTGTGGCGACAATGACCACCGGCAAAATCAACAGCGCCAGCGTGAGTCCGGCCGACAACACGCTTTGGCCAAAGCCAAAGCGGTAAACGAAAAGCCCCAGTGCCAGCAGGCCATAAACGATTGACGGCACGCCCGCCAGATTCGAGATGTTGATTTCGATGATGGCAGTCAGCCAATTCGCGGGTGCGTATTCTTCAAGGTAGACGGCCGCCGCGACGCCCAGCGGAATCGCGGTCGATGCAGTGACGATCATCACCATCACCGAGCCGACCCAGGCGGACAGAATGCCTGCGTTCTCGGCGCGGCGGGAGGGAAAAGTAGTGAAGAAATCCGGATTGAGGCGTGCCCAGCCGGAGACCAGCATGTCGATGAACAGCGCGAGGAAGGTGCAAAGCGCAAACATCAGCGCGATGATGCCAATGGCGGCGAAAATGATATCGCGGCGTTTCGCGACCGCGATCAATTGGCGAATGGCGAGGATCTTGCCGGTAGAATTGGCGGAATCGATGGCGGCGTTCATGGACAGCCTTTCTCGATGTGCGTGCCTGGGGCGGACTTAATAGACTTCACGGTAGCGCTTTCTCAACCAGTGACCGAGGATGTTGAAGGCGAGCGTCATGACGAACAGGGTAAGGCCCGCCGCAAAGATGGTCTGATAGCCGATGCTGCCGTGCGGCAGATCGCCGAGCGCCACTTGCACGATGAAAGCCGTGATCGTGGCGGCGGGTTCGGCGGGGTTCCATGTGAGATTGGGCTGCATGCCGGCCGCGACGGCGACGACCATGGTTTCACCAACGGCGCGCGAGATGCCGAGAATGTAGGCCGCCGCGATACCGGAAAATGCCGAGGGAAACACCACACCAATGGCGGTCTGAAAACGCGTCGCCCCCATCGCATAGCTGCCTTCGCGGATCGCCATGGGCACGGCGCGCATCGCGTCTTCAGAAACCGATGTGACCGTCGGAATGATCATGACGCCCATCACCAACCCTGCCGACAGCAAACTGAACCCGGGCAGACCGGGGAAGAACCATTGCAGGATCGGGGTCACGAACAGCAGCGCGAAATAGCCGTAGACCACCGTCGGCACGCCGGCCAGCAACTCCAGCATCGGCTTGGCGAATTCGCGCACCCAGAATGGCGCGAATTCAGACAAATACAACGAGATGATGGTGCCGAGCGGGATGGCTACCGCCAGCGCCACCAGCGACGAGACGATGGTGCCGGATAGCAGCACCATGATGCCAAAATGCGCATCGTCGAACAGTGGCGTCCACTGCGTGTCGGTCAGGAATGCGAGCAGCGGCACCTGCTGGAAAAACGTCCACGATTCGGTAACGAGAATGAGGACGATACCGAGCGTGGTCGCTACCGACGAAAACGCGGCGAGGAACAACAATCCCTCGACTGCGCGTTCTTTCAGATTACGGCTGAATTTGAAATTGAGTCGGCCCGGCTGAGCGGAATTGGCGGCCATCGGCGCGTTGATATTGTCGAAGCCGACGGCGGACATGTGACTTGACCTCGCGTGCAATTACAGTTTGGCTTCGCGGCGAAGCAATTCGTCAATCGTCACACCAACTTCAGCCGAGCCGCCAAAGACCGTGCCAAATTTATTCTTCTCGACATGCTGCCAGCTCACTTTGTAGGCCGACTCCGGCAGCGGTACATACTTCACTTCTTTCGACAATCTCGCGCCGTGCTCGAGGTAATAGCGAAGGAAATTCTTCACTTCGGGCCGAGTCAGCGATTTTTCCGCGACATAGATGAAGATCGGACGCGCGAGCGGCTGGTAGCTGGCATTCATCACGGTTTCGATGGAAGGGCTCACTGCCGCAGCCCCCGCTTTGGCGATGATCGGTACCGCCTTTAATTTCTTTTGATTCTCGACGTAATAGGCGTAGCCAAAATAGGCGAGCCCGCCTTTATCACGCGAGACACCTTGCACCAACACGTTATCGTCTTCCGATGCGGTGTAGTCACCACGGCTAGACTTGGCCTTGCCGACAATGGCCTCGGTGAAGTAATCAAACGTACCCGAATCCGCGCCGGGGCCATAAAGCTTAATGGGCAGATCCGGCCAAGTCGCGTTGATGTCCTTCCAGGATTTGACCTTGCCCTGCGCGCCGGGCTCCCACATTTTTTTCAATTCATCAACTGTCAATTGCTTGATGAAATCGTTTTGCGGATTGACTACCACGGTCAACGCGTCGAATGCGATCGGTAATTCGATGTAGCGGATTCCCACTTTCGCGCACTCTTCCATCTCTTTTTTCAGGATCGGCCGCGAGGCGTCCGCGATATCAATTTCACCGCGGCAAAATTTCTTGAAGCCGCCACCGGTGCCGGAGATGCCGACCGTTACTTTCACGGCCCCCTTGTTCGCCTTTTGAAAATCCTCCGCCACCGCTTCGGTGATCGGATAGACCGTCGACGAGCCATCGATTTTGACGATGGCTGCGCTGCTCTGGGCGAGGGCGGCCTGGCCGATGAAAGAGGTTGCCAGTAGTGAGGCGATTAATGAGTACTTTGCCGAAAATGTCATGAAAACTCCCGATGGTTGGCTTTGTGGATGCCGCGAGAATAGGTGTTTTCTGTGACAGTTTCGTGACACATGGCGTTTAGGGCACGGAGGACTGCGACAAATTTTTCCTAGCGCAAGAACGTCAAGATCAAGCACTGGCGGGCTATTTCAGGACTTTGTGCTCGGAAAGCCGCGCCAGTTCGTGTGTTTGCGGCATAAAAATGGCACGGATAATTCCGGCAGAAAATGAAGAGGTCAGTGTGTAGCAGTACCACTTGCAGTGTGCCGTACCTATTTTTCGAATCACCTTTTCTTGTTAACGCGGGAGCGCGAAGCGCGCGGCTTTGGGGTGACGGGGCTTTATCCCGTCGCGCCAAAGCCGTTTGCTCCCTCTCTCACCCCGGAAAGCTACAACTCGATACGCAGATGTGGGTCGGGGATTGCGGTTGTCGCTCCCTCTCTCACCCCGGAAAGCTACAATCGACTGGCCCGAAACCCGCGCAGCGCCTAGCGTTGCGCGGGTTTTCGTGTTTCTGAAATCGCCTAAAACAGCAGCATTTGCGCCGCATTGACCTGCTTTTCCTGAAAAAGCGCCATGCCAACCATGAGCTTCATGCTCGCAAATTGCTTCTCGGTAACCGTTAGGACTCGCACAGAGCCCAGCACCATTCACATTCGGGCGCACCTACTGGCGCGGGTGGGTTCGCATTGTTTGGCGTTATGTTTGGAAGTCAAACACTAACCCCGGCGGACCTTTCCGAAGGAAAACGCCCGGAACGGCGCGCCAGTATTGGGGTTTTAACGCTGGAATCGTGTTGTTCACTTCGCCTTTCACTCTGCACCCGAATACACTTCCACATCATGTCTTGTCCTATGCTTGTGTCCAGTGATCCAGCCTTTCACAAGCGCATCTCCCGCGCACCAAATCAAGCTCCATCGCGACTGCCCCACAACCGAACTTCATGATGTAATGCGCTGATGAGTGTTGGCAGAAACGATCCCTGTCCGTGTGGCAGCGGCAAGAAATTCAAGAAATGTTGCGGCGAGGTGATTGCCGTGAAGCCCGTTGCGCGCGCGCCGGTCGCGGCAGATAAATTGACGCGCGAATGCGGCACCTGCACCGCTTGCTGCGAAGGCTGGGCGGCGGGTACGATTCGCGGGCATGAGATGCGGCCCGGCACGCAATGCCATTTTCTCATCGACAAGAAATGCACAATTTACGACGAGCGACCGCAAAGTCCTTGTCGTCATTTTGTCTGCGGCTGGCTTGCAGAAGCGTCTCCTTTTCCCAAGGAATTTCGACCGGACAAACTCGGCGTCATCATCATCCGCATTCGCTGGCGCAATCAGCCTGCGTATCTTTTGCTGAGCGCCGGGCGCGATCCCGATGCCGCTGTGATTGCGTGGATGGAAGACTTCGCGATGCGTAGCGGACGACCATTTTTTTACAGCGTCAACGGCGAAAAAATCGGTTTCGGGCCGCCCGAATTTCAGCAGGAAATGGTGACGCGTCTGGCACGCGGCGAGGCAATGTGGTGAACGCAGTGATCGAACTCATTTATCAAAATAGCCCGATTCAATAAAGCGCAGCCATAGACTGCCCACCACCTTGATATTGTCCTGTTTATATAGGTAGTGCTGAAAGCCTTCCACCCGCGCGACCCGGTATTGGCGAGAATACGGCTCCATCACCTCGCGGTGCGCATCGACAACTTTTGGGTTGATCGCTTCATCTTTGGTGCCGTTGATATCGAGGATCGCGAGGTCTTTCAATTCGGCAGGCGGGAAGCTGGGCTCGATCATGTCACGCATGAACTGGGCGAGCCCGGCCTTGCGTTCTTCGGCGGGCAGAAAATCGGAAAGCCACAGACGCAGCGCGACCTCGGACAACGCGGCCACATTGAATTGCATGGGCGCGTCCTCGCCACTCTTGAAGCGCGGTTCGCGCAATGCCGATTGCCACCACTTCAGACGCGTTGCCTCATTCAGTTCCCGGGTGTAATAACCAAAGTCGTCAAGCCCGCGCTCGCGCAAGCGTAGTGCCGTTTGCGCGTAGGCTGTGGAAAAATCACTCTGCTTCGCTTTACGATACACATACGCGAGCCCGGTGCTGCTAGTGCCCCAGCCCAGATAGCCATCTGGTTTGTATTGTTTGGCCAGCGGATACAGAAACGCGCCGCCGGTCGACATGCCCCAGAACAAGACGAAGGATTTATCCCGTTGGCTGGCGGGAACCGCGTGCTCAACCGCGAGACGATAGCCCTTCAAATAAGTAAGCGGAGTGGTGGCAAGCATTTGCTTGTAGAGCAGGCTCTCCGGCTTGGGCATGCGATAAACACTGCTGTCACCCGAGGTTGCTACTTCTTGCGCGCTGCGCTTGACGTCGAAATCGGCTGGTGACCACGCGGCAGTTTGGGCGCGGTTAAAAATCGGCATGCGCTGATCGATGGGAATATCCGCCCATGAGCCGGTGCCATCACGCGCGAAAAAATTCCAGCGACCGACACGTGTCAGCGCGACAAAGGTAATGCCACGCTTGGCCAGCCACACGCCCGGGCCTTCGCCGCCATCGGGCGTTTGCAGAAAATCCCAGGCCCACTCGCTGCCGGGTTCGCCGCCCACCACGACCAGTTTTTTGCCCTTGTGCAGAAGCGGCTTGTCTGGCGTGAGCGTCACCACCACCTGGGTAAACTTCTGACCGTGGGAGTCAAAATCGATGAAGGCGATGTCCCGTTTGAACGTGCCGGTTTCGGCGTACGCATTGCTGTCGAGAATTTCGCGGATTGCCTCTTTGCCCAGTGTCGCTTTATCCGCCGGCAGTTCCCAGGCGAATGCTTGCGGAGATAGCAAAAAGAATGCAGCGATGATGTTGACAAATTTAAACATGGGTTTCTCCACACAGATTCAGTTGATTCACCTTACACCAGCATCTTCAGCGAAACAACCGGCTGTTCCTGCCTGAAGGACGCCATTCCGTTGCATTGACGTACCCAATGGTCGATGCTACAACTTGCAAACAATTCATTCTTGCAACCAGGGAGCACAAATGGCCAAAACGACCCGGCTGACCGTCAACGGCAAAAAAGTAAGCGTAGATGTGCCGGTGGATACGCCGCTGCTCTACGTGTTGCGAAACGATCTCGATCAACACGGCCCGCGCTTTGGCTGCGGCCTGGCACAATGCGGCGCGTGCACCGTACATGTGAATGGTGACGCGATTCGTTCCTGCGTCACGCCGCTATCGGCTGTTGCAGGCAATCACGTCACAACACTGGAGGGGCTTGCTGAGCGCTACGTGGAGCGTCGCAAGAAAGGTGCGGGATCATTGCATCCGGTGCAAACGGCGTTCATTGAGCATCAGGCGGCGCAGTGTGGGTACTGCATCAACGGCTGGGTAATGACAGCGGCGGCTTACCTCGACAAGAAGCCCGGCGCGACTGAGGCCGAAATTCGCGAGGCCTTGTCCGGACTCAAATGTCGCTGTGGCTCACATATGAGCATCTTGCGAGCGGTCAAGCTGGCCTCTGCCAATATGGCGAAGGACGCAGCATGAGTGCGCACATTGGCCTTAATAGTCTCAATGGACTATCGCGCCGCGAATTTCTGACTGCGATGGGCGGGATGGTGGTGTCGTTCGCAGTGCCAACCGCGGACGCCGCACATGCTGCGAAAGCGAGCGCCAGGACTGGTCCGTGGCCGGATAAAATCGCCGCTGATGCACTTGATTCATGGCTGGTCGTTGGCGCGGATGGTCGCGTCACTGCTGCGGTCGGCAAAATTGATGCTGGCATGGGCATCGCTACCTCGTTCTCGCAAATCCTCGCTGAGGAACTCGATGTGTCGATGGCGGCTGTGACGATTCATATGGGCGACACCGCAACGACACCTGATCAACGCGGCACCGGTTCGTCGAACGGCATTATTGATGGCGGCAGTGCGCTGCGCAATGCCGGTGCCGAAGCACGTGCGGCTTTGCTGGCGATGGCAGCCGAGCGGTTGAAAGTGCCAGTGGATCAACTGATGACGGCCAATGGCGCAGTTAGCGTCATCACTGTACCCGAGCGGCGCGTGACGTATGCAGAACTGGTGGGCGGAAAGCGTTTTGACGTAAAAATGAGCGGCAAGGCAAAGCCCAAGGAGGCGAGCCTGTATCAGTTGGTCGGCAAACCGCTGTCGCGTGAGGATGTCGCACAGAAAGTCACCGCCAAGTATGTATACATGGTCGATTTCAAATTGCCGGGCATGCTGCACGCGCGGGTGATCCGCCCGCCACAGGCCAACGCCAAATTGCTCGGCTTCGACGCCAAACAAAAGCTGCCGGGCTTGTTCAAGGTGGTGACACGCGGTGATTTTGTGGCCGTGGTTTGCCAGCGTGAAGAGCAGGCGATTAAAGCGGCGCGCGAACTGAAAGTGCAATGGTCATCACCTGCGCCGATGTTTTCTAAATCTTACGATGCGCTTTATCAACGGCTGCGCGAAACCAAGCCAGATGCGTCCGAGGAAAATCAGAAAAATGGCGATGTGGTGGCTGCGTTGGCGACCGCCGCGACCAGGCTCGATGTGTTTTATGAATATCCGTTTCAGTCGCACGCCTGCATGGGCCCCGCTTGCGCCGTAGCCGACATGGGCATTGATCATGCCCAGGTCTGGATGGGCGGACAAAAGCCTTATCCGCTTCGTAAAGCCGTCGCCGAACTGGCCGGCTTGAAGGTGGAGCAGGTACGCGTCACCTGGTTGCCGGGACCGGGCTCCTACGGCATGAACGATGCAGATGACGCGGCAATCGATGCCGCATTCATCTCCAAGGAAATCGGCAAGCCGGTGCGATTGCAATACTCGCGCGCCGATGGCACCGGCTGGGATCCGAAAGGCCCGCCGTCTGCTATCCATATGCGTGGCGGTCTCGATGAAAAAGGTGAGGCGATCGTTTATCACTTCGAATCGCATGGCTACTCCGGCCGGGTGCGCCCCTCAGGTACCGACAGCTTTGGCGATTCGCTCGCGGCGCAACTGGTTGGCGGCTATAAAGCCAAAAGTACCAATCTGTTTCAGCTTCCTTCGGAATCGTATAAGTTTGCCAATAAGCGGCGCGCCGCGAACCTGGTCAACTGGACGCAATCGCTCAATACCGGCTTGCGCACGGCGCATTTGCGCGATCCCGATGGCATGGCGACCTGCTTCGCCAGCGAATGTTTCATCGACGAGATGGCACACGCGGCAAAGATGGATGCGGTGGAATTCCGGCTCAAATATTTGTCCGATGTGCGGCATAAGGCGGTGGTGAAAGCGGCGGCAGAAAAAGCCGGTTGGCAGTCTCGGCCTTCGGCATCGTTGCGATCCAAAGACGCAGGTCCTTTGGTAACCGGCCGCGGTATTGCCTATGCGCCTCGCGCAGGAACAGTGGTGGCACTCGTCGCTGAGGTAGAAATAAATATGGAGTCTGGAAAGCTACGCGTGATCCGTTTCGTCGCAGCCCACGACTGTGGATTTGTCATTAACCCGATGAGCCTTGTCGGTACGGTGGAAGCGAATCTCATGCAGGCGATGAGCCGCGCGATGTTCGAGGCGGTGCGATTTGACGAGACGCACGTTGCCAGCGTCGATTGGCAAAGCTACCCGATCGCGGATATCACCGACACGCCGGATGCCATCGACGTGGTACTGGTCAACAATGTTCCCGCTAATAAATCGCTGGGCGCAGGCGAACCCGCAACGCGGCCGGTGGCGGCCGCGATCGGCAACGCGATTTTCGATGCGACCGGAGTGCGGATACGCCGAGTGCCGTTTACGCCGGAAGCGCTGAAGGCGGCGTTCAAAGGTGCCGCCAACGTGTAACCAATTTCTGTGCGGAAATTGTAATGTCGCGACCTTCGACACCTGACGAATTTCGCCGAATCAAGCCATAATTGCTGATCGGCAGCAAACGTTCGGGTCTTGCGACAGGAGCAAAACACATGAGTACCATTTCGCAACTCTGGTTGCCAATACTGGTGACCGCCGCGCTAATCTTCGTCGCGAGCAGCTTGATCCACATGGTCTTCAAATGGCACAACTCGAGCTATCAGGGGTTTGCCAATGAAGATGCCGTGCGCGCAGCCATCGGCGCATCTGCGCCTCTGCCGGGACAATACATATTGCCGCATTGCCTGGATATGAAGGCGATGCGATCGGACGCGATGCAACGGAAATTTATCGAAGGGCCCATTGCTTTTGTGACGTTGAGAAAAAATGGCCCGCCGACAATGGGGTCATCCCTCGCACTTTGGTTCTTGTATTGTGTAGTCATCGCCGCCATTGCCGGCGCGATCGCCGCTTACGCCTTTGGCATGAATGCCAGCCCGAATCGCACGGGACACATTGTCGGTGCGGTATGTTTGCTTGCGTTTAGCGGTGGCAGCATTCAACAAGGCATCTGGATGGGAAAACCGTGGAGCAGTGTTGCGAAGGAAGTGCTCGACGGATTCATTTATGCTTGCATTGCGGCAGCCACATTTACCTGGCTATGGCCTTAAGCGATTGCAAATTCGACCTTTAACATCGCCAACGATATGACTAAGACGCCAGCACCGATTGACGGGCCTTCCACGTTCATGCCGATCAAACGCGGCAGCGGATTTTATGATCCGGCGATCGCGAAGGCTTTTTTCAAGAGTTTCGGCAAGAAAGAAAAATTTGTCGCCGGCACCACGATTTTCAAACAGAACGAGCGCTCGAACAAATTGAGTATTTTCAGGAAGCCGCTCGGCAAGGCATTGACCACGAAAATTGACCGGGATTTATTTCGCGGGCGGCATTTTCACCGCATGTATTTGCTCACGGCGGGTGAAATTTCATTGACGGCCAATCGTCGATTGCTCGATATGGTCGCACCTGGAGACGTATTCGGCGAGATGGCGGTGATCAGCGAAATTCCAGAGATCGAGCGCGAGGCGCGGCGCAGCGCCGGCGCGAAAGCGGTAGTGGATTGCACCGCGTATTCGCTCGATGGCAAAGAAGTGCAATCGGGCCTGGTCGAACAGCCGGAATTTGCACTGATGTTGATGAGCGTCATGTTTGCAAAGTTGCGGTTTTTGGTCGCGCGCCTGGCTTCGCGCCCGGCGGGGGCAAATCACCGCAGCAATCGAAGCGAGCCGGTGTTCGACGCCCGTACACTGGCAGTGCTGCACGAAAAAATGGAACGGGGCACCGTGGTGCGTTTTCAGGAGCGCGCGAAGATCATGCAGGAAGGCCGTGCCGGTACCAGCATGTATGTGCTGCTGGAGGGCGAAGTCGCGATCACGGTAGGCCGGAAAATCATCGAGAAGATCGGCCCGGGTGGCGTATTCGGAGAGATCGCACTGGTCGATCAATCGCCGCGTACCGCGAATGCGATCGCACGCGTCGACTGCGCGCTGCTTTCGCTCAACCGCGATGGCCTGATCGAGCTGGTGAAATCCGACCCGGCGATAGGCATGGCGATGATGCGATCGGTTGCGTCGAGATTACGTTATATGAATTCGCTGTTTGAATGAGGCATCACCTATCGTCGTTGGCGGTTCTCGCACTGTGCGTGTTGGCGTTGTCGTCGTTTTTTTCATTCAACGCTGCAGCAAAAATCGTCGAAGACAAGCGCTGGGTTGCGGCGACTGTCGTGAATGGCGCGGGCAAGCATGTCTCGAGGCAGATCATGGTGACGATTTTTTATGACGATGTCGGGCCGCAACCTTATCCGGCGTTGATTTTGAATCATGGCCGCGCGACAACGGCACGTGGCCATCAAGAGCTGGGCCGTGCACAATACAGTGAGATCTCCCAATGGTTTGCCGAGCGTGGCTTTATCGTCGCCGTACCGACACGCATCGGCTATGGTGTGACGGGTGGCGAGGATGTTGAATCGTCCGGTGCTTGCGCCAACAGAAACTACCCGCCCGCCTACGCCGCAGGTGCCGCGCAGTCGCTCACGGTTCTTGAATATCTGCGTGGTTGGAAGGAAGTTGCCAAGGATCGGGCGGTCATCATGGGCCAGTCTTTCGGCGGTGCCATCGCGGTCACGGCAGCGGCGATGAATATTGCGGGCGTGCAGGCAGTAATCAATTTCGCTGGCGGCGGCGGGGGAAATCCCGACACCCATCCGGCAAAGCCATGTTCGCCCGATCGGCTCAAGCAACTATTCAGCGATTACGGCAAAACGGCGCGAATTCCCGCTCTGTGGATTTACACGGAAAACGATAAATACTTCGGGCCGAAACTTCCCCGGCAATGGTTCGATGCATTCAAAGCGTCCGGCGGTATTGGTGAATTTGTTTTTTATGCGCCTAATGGCAGCGATGGGCATGGGCTTTTTACCCACGCGCCGGATATCTGGAAGCCCAGGGTGACGCAATTTCTGCGCGCGAACGGCTTTCCGGATTTCAAGTGATGCTGCGGTTGGCGTTCAATGAATTTGAAGGATGATGTTGTAGATGGAATCGTCAATCGATATCATGCGTTACGCCAAGTTTGCGGCAAAGTAGTCTGTCGCGGCCACCAATGCTTCTGCAATCCCCGGTTCGCTCGACGCATGTCCCGCACTGTCAATCAATTTGATTTGCGAGCCCGGCCACGCTTGGTGCAATGCCCATGCCGTTGCCGGCGGCGTGACGCAATCGTAGCGGCCTTGCACGATGATGCCGGGTATGTTGCGCAATCGATGACTGTTTGCAATCAAGTCGTCGCCGTCAATGAAACCTCGATTGACGAAATAATGCGCCTCAATCCGTGCGAGTGATCGCATCTCGGCTGCATCGGCTAACAGCGGGCTCGGCAGAAACGTCGCCAGTGCGTCCTCCCAGAGACACCACGTGCGCGCGGCGGCATTTTCAATCATTGCATCGCCACAAGTGAGGCGCGCGTAAAACGCGCCAATCAGGTCGCCGCGTTCTGCTTCGGGAATGAACATCAGAAACCGCATCCACGCTTCAGGGAAAAGTTTCGCAGCGCCATTCCTGTATAGCCAATCCAGTTCCGATTGCCGCGCGGCGAACGCGCCGCGCAATACCATGGCGCTCACACGTCCGGGAAATTGCCCGGCGTATGCAAGCGCCAGCGTGGCGCCCCATGAACCGCCGAACAGCAGCCATTTTTCGATGTGTAAATGTTGTCGCAACGATTCGATGTCCGCGATCAGGTGCGGCGTCGTGTTGGATACGAGCGAACCCGCAGGTTTGGATCTTCCGCAGCCACGTTGGTCAAAAAGAACTATGCGAAAGCGTGCTGGATCGAAAAACCGCCGGCTGGCACCGCTGCATCCGCCGCCAGGCCCGCCATGCAAAAACAGGGCCGGTAGCCCGTCGGGATTTCCGCACGCTTCCCAATATATCTGGTGACCGGAATCCGTCGCGATGAAGCCTTGGTCATAAGGCTCAATCAACGGATAGCGTGGATCAGGCGCGGCGACGAAGCGTGGCATGAGTCGCTTGCGCAGTCATACCGCCGTGCGTCCGAGCGCGGCGGTGGTCGGAAACACCAGCGATTTGATCACCACCGGCACCGCGCCGGAGAGTTCCAGCATCGCGCCGATGTCGATGAAATCGAATTCTTTCAACGTAATGCCATCGATAGACACAATCGCATTGTCGAGCCGCATTTCTTCGCGAAAATGAATGCCAACCAGACCGCCGATATCGCTATCGCCGACCAGGATCATCGGTAATCCCAATTGCAAACCCGTTGAAAGCCCTGCACGTATGCCGTGTGCGAACGCATCGAGGCGCGCAAACGTGGCCGACCCCTGCCATCGGTAGCACAGTGCAACGGCCTGCCCACCGTCATGCAAATCAAGTCTGCGCAATGCCACGCGCACGGCAGCGGCGATAGCGTCGGCATCCAGCGATTCGACCGCAAGCGGCAAATCCGGCGTGATTGCCGGCACATTCCTGAGTGGCAGCGTATTCATCGGTGCGACGAAAATCGTGCCGCCGCTGACCTGAATCGTATATTGCGATGCGCCGACCACCGTCGCGCGGATGCCTTGATCGGGCGGCTCCACACGCGGCCCCCAGCCCGACACGCGTGCAAGGATTGCCTTGGCCAGGCGCGGGCCGAGATCGCCAAAGCTCGATTGCTCGCGGCCGTAAATATATTCCGATACGCCGCCTGAGAATGTCACTACATCCGGTGCGCGGTCATTTCGCATCGCGTCAAGGCGCAATAGCACGGCTGTCTCTTGATTTAATTGCGGTTGATGGATCGATTCGAACAAACAATCGGCCATGCGTTCGACCAAACGATCAAGAATTTCATCGGCGACGATGTTGCCGACATCGAGTGGCACTCCAATTGCGGCTGCGAAGCGCCGGCCCGCTTCTTCGATCCGTGTGATTCGCTTGATCCCGTTGACATTATCGAAAGAGACAATGCGTGCGCCGACATCAATGGCGGTCATGTCAATCACGGTACCTTCCTCGCAGACGGCGATCTTCGAGGTGCCGCCTCCGATATCGATGTTCATCACGCGCAGATTCTCGCGGATTGACCGCGCCGCAGCACCCGAGCCGAACGCGGCTAACGTCGTTTCGAGAGCGTCACCGGCGCTTACGGATACAAACTTGCCTGCTTGTTCGGCGAACAGTTCCGCAATCGCGCGCGCATTGGCGCGGCGTACCGCGACGCCGGTCAAGATCAACGCACCGGTGTCGATCGCACGCGGATCAACCTTGGCGAGATCATATTGACGATCAATGAAAGCGCCCAGGGCGACAGCATCGATGGACTGATCGGCCGCGTAGGGTGTAAGCAACACTTCGGACTCGTGAACGACCTCACGCTTTGAGACGACGTAGCGGTTGTCGAGGCGCTCCAGAAGCAAGCGAGAGAACACGATGTGTGATGTTGAGGAGCCGATATCGACGCCGACGCTGACAAGCAGTATTTCGTCCTCGACTTCGAGGCTGCGGCGGACGTTACTGAAAAAAACGCGGCCACCGATCGTTTCGCCATGCGTGCCGGATGTGCGGTCGTCTGAGTTCGCAGAAATTTCGTCGATCATGGCACGTGTAGCTAGACTACCGTCGTCTTGGTATCCGCATCGGTCGGTTTTTCATACCATGCCGGATCCATCCGATTCCCCACCCCATTGGCTTTGAGCTTCGCCTCGTACTCAGCGCGAAGAAACGGATCTTCCATCCAATACGGAATCGCGGTACCGCCCTGGTTCACGTCGATCGCCGTGTAGTCAGTATGCTTGGCGCCCGGCGCACCCGGATCGCGCCCAGGATTGTGCGGCCCGAACCAGGCTGTGAGGCGCAAGGGATCGGCCCCCGCGCTGAAGTGCTGGTGATACCAGCGCGCGCCACCTGGGGCGGCTGTCACAAGTCCAACAGGTTCGTAATCGAGCCGGCGGACTTCATCGGCATGGCCATCTTTCCACGGTGTGGTGCCGCATCGCTCCGGCCAGCTATAGGTGTAGCCTGCGCCTTTGAGGCAAATCAGCACGGCAGCCGAGGTGTGCGCGTGCGCTTTGGAATAGCGGCCTTGTTCGTGTTGCCCGATCCAGTAGTAAAACTGGTTGTTCGTCATAAATGGCTCAACTCGCCGCCAGCCGACCGAACGGCGATTGTCCAGCGGCAAGTCGCAATTGACCACATCGGGAATGAAATTGGTGCGACGCATCGCGAGACCGCGTACGGGGTCGGGTTCAATATCGTCTTTCGGTTTGAAAAAATCATCCGCACCGTTAAAGCGATCGCGAAACACGAACGGGTTTTCAAATACCGCGCCGACGTTATTGATCATGTTCAGCACATTGGGCGCGGTAGTGCCGCCGAGCAGCAAGGCACCACCAGATGTCGCGTTGACGAGGCGATGCCATGCGTTCATCGGAATCGAAAACATCGAGCCTTTTTGCCATTCGAATATGTGTTTTTTCGTGTCGCCTTCCTGCCAGACTTCCGTTGTGCCGCGGCCTTCAACGACGAGAAAAATTTCTTCGTACATGTGCTTCTCGGCGTTGAGCGCGCCGGCAGGAGGAATTTCCACCACGTAGCAACCCCACTTGGTCTCAGTGCCGTAGAGTTGAATGAAGTGGCCGTTGCCGCCCATTCTTTTCCATGGGTGCAGCGACAGGTTTTGCACTTTGCTGATGCCGATGTCGCGGAATACCGGGATGCCTTCGGATTCCATCCACGCGTCGTACGGCGTCGGCTGTTTTTTGAATTCACCGAAACCGGCTTTCTTGTTGCCCGCAGGTTCGTGCCAATGAGTGCGGTCTTTGTCATGCGGCATGGAGAGGCTCCGTGTGGGGTGTGTGAATCGAAGGTTTTGGACGGGTGTGCCATATAGCAGAATGCCGTTCCAAAAACGTATGAGTGGGGTTTAACATAGGAAAAATGGGGCGTCAAATTTTCGCCACACTGCTGCCGATACGTTGTGCCGACAATTGTTCATGATTCTCGAAACAGGACGAAACCGATATGACCCAGCGCATCGATGTAAACGGCACCACAATTGGCGTCGATATCGCCGGTGAGGGGCCATGGCTCATCTTCAGCCATTCGCTTGGATGTCGCAAGGAAATGTGGCAACCGCAGATCGATACGTTTGCCGGTTCATACCGCGTGCTGAGCTACGACACCCGCGGACATGGCGACAGTGATGCGCCCAGTGCCCCCTACTCGCTGGAAATGCTTGCGAAGGATGTGGAGGCACTCTGTTCGGCGCTACAAATCGAGAAATGCCACTTCGTCGGGCTGTCGATGGGTGGCATGATCGGTCAAACATTGGCGTTGGAGGCACCTGAATTGTTGCTTAGTCTGACACTTGCCAACACCAGTAGCTACTATGGCCCCACTGCGTTGCCGCTATGGTCTGCGCGTAGTCAGACTGCGTTGAAAGAGGGCATGGAGGCATTGGTAAACGGCAGCCTTGAACGCTGGTTCACGCCGGCATTTCGTACCGGCAATCCAGATGCACTGCAGATTGCCGCGCGGTGGTTACGGGATGCGAATCCGCAAGGTTACGCGGCATGTTGCATGGCACTTGCGGCACTCGATACGACGAACCGATTGCATCAAATCAAAATTCCAGTATTGGTGATCGCGGGCGCAGATGACGTAGCAACGCCGCCCGCACTTGCCGAGACCATACATACCAACATTTTGGATTCGAGGCTGGTGGTGCTGGCAAATGCAGCGCACATATCGAGCGTCGAGCAGGCTGGGGCTTTCAATTGCGCACTGGAAGAATTCCTGAATGAATGAATCCTGCCGACGCATGCGTGATGTCCGTACGGAACCTCTGCGGGGAGATAAATCGGCGTTCCGTATGACGGAATCATGTTCCATTTTCAAACATAATCGGATTAGTATGTGGCAGCGGACGATTTGCCTGTTCAACGCCCAAAGGGAGATTGGCGGCATGACAATAAGGTTGACGAGCCAGTGACGAAGGCGTGAACGTGAACAAAACAATGCCAATTTTTACGGCGGTCGCAGCATTGGTCATCACTTGCATATCGCTGTTGATGCCGTCGATGACTGACGCGCAACCCATTGCGGCGAACCCTGCAGGGGTGTTCCTTTACAAGGGGGCCGATCGCGAACAAGTGCTGGTACGCGAGGCAAAGCGGGAAGGTTCGCTCGTCTGGTACACGTCACTCGCGCCGACAGAATCAACGCCGATGGGTCAGGCGTTTGAGAAAAAATATGGCGTCAAGGTTGAGATCTGGCGCGCCGTCAGCGAAAAAATTGTCCAGCGCGTGGTGACCGAAGGCCGCGCCAAACGCCATGCTTTCGATGTAGTTGAAACCAACGCCCCGGAACTTGAGGCGCTGTCGCGAGAAAATTTGCTTGGCGTTTTCCACAGCCCATATTTCGCCGATTTGCCCGCTTTTGCCGTTCCCGCGCACCGCATGTGGGCCTCGGATCGCATGTCGGTCTATGGTGTTGCATTTAACACAAATGCTGTCAAGCGCGAAGACATCCCCAAGACTTACGAGGGATTTCTCGACCCGAAATGGAAAGGCAAGATCGGCATCGAAGCAACCGATGGTGACTGGATGTCCGCGATGCTGAAAGCGATGGGCAATGAGCGCGGCAACGCATTTATGCGGCGACTGTCCGAAATGCGACCCGATACGCGCAAGGGCCATATCCTGCTTGCGGAATTGATTTCTGCCGGCGAGGTGCCGGTCGGTTTGACGGTGTATCAATCCAACGCGACCACGTTGAAACGCAAAGGTGGGCCGATCGACTGGATTGCGGTGGAACCGGTCATTACTCGCCCGCAGGCAATCGGTGTCGCCCGACATGCGCCGCACCCGCACGCCGCGCTTTTATTTGCCGATTTTGTGTTATCGCCTGAAGGTCAGGCATTGCTGGAAAGCATGGGGCGCTCGCCGGTGAACAGCAAAATAAAATCCGAGTTCAGCAACCTGAAATTCACCATGATCGATCCGATTGCGATACTCGATGAATCCGAAAAGTGGGAGAAGTTGTGGAACGAATTGTTTGTCAAGAAATGAGCGCGCCATGCGCTTCCATTGAGGTCCTTCAGTCGACTCCGATTGTTGCGTTCTCATCCCGAAAGTCCTGCGCGTGAATTTTCTGCCATATGACGGCCTCGCCTTGATGATGGTGGTATTTATGCTGGGCGTACAGCACGGCATCGATCCCGACCATGTCGCGGCCATCGACGGCCTCACGCGCTACAACGCGACACGGCGGCCGCGTGTCTCGCGTTGGTCCGGCGCGCTGTTTTCGCTTGGCCATGGGCTCGTGGTTACGCTGGTTGCGGCAATGGTCGCTGCATTTGCAAACGAATGGACGCCGCCGACCTGGCTTGAGCACCTTGGCACATGGATTTCGATTTCATTTCTGATGTGTTTGGGCATTGTCAATTTGCGCGCGGTGATCACATCGCCCAAAGATAAACCCGTGCGAATTGCCGGGGCGATGGGGACGATGCTTGCGAGCTTGTCGCGCACCAGTCATCCGATTCTGATTGCGACGGTCGGTGCCGCATTTGCGCTTTCATTCGACACCATCAGCCAGGCGGCGTTGTTTTCGCTGGCCGCTTCAAAGTTGGCAGGGTGGTTTTTTGCGGCTGCCCTTGGATTGGTGTTCATGTCGGGCATGATGGTCTCGGATGGGTTGAATGGCTGGTGGATCAGCCGCCTCGCGCAACGTGCCGATACAAAGGCTGCAGCAATATCGCGCACCATGAGTTTTTTCATTGGAGCATTGAGTATCGCGATCGCGATGCTCGGTATCGCCAAATATTTTTCGCCTCATGTCGCGGCGTCGATCGATCGCGCCGGACTATTGATCGGAATCTGCCTGGCGGTGTGTGTGCCGGCATACTTTTCAATTTCATTGCGCTCGGCAAACAAAGCTTTCAAAGCCCGCGCTGCGTAATCCTTTCAATCGCTCAACGTGCCTTGCAGGGCACCAATTGCCATGCTAGTCTCTCGTTCTGCATAAAGGATAGGTGTTCTCATATATGGTACGTCAAAAGAAATCGACCACTCCTGAGAACGCGTTGCGCGCGCCGGACGCATTGCGTGGCGCTGCGGCGATTTCCACACAATCTGCTGCACCAAAGTCACTGCCGTCATCGTCGCGCTTGTCGTCCGTGGCAAATTCCATTCGTTTGATGAAGGCGTTTTCAGACGAGGAACACGAGTTTGGCGTAAGCAGTCTTGCCAAGCGTCTCGGGCTGGCAAAGAGCACTGTGCATCGCCTTGCATCGACACTGATTCGCGACGACATGCTAGAGCAGGACAAGGAAACCGGAAAGTATCGCCTCGGGCTCGCTTTGTTCGAACTCGGCGCGCGCGTGCGGCGCAAAATGAATGTTGTCAACGAGGCACGCTTCGCGTTGAAAGAGTTGATGGAGAAGACCGGTGAGACGGCGCACTTGACGGTATTGGATCATGCCAGCGTATTGTTCATCAACAAATTTGAAAGCCGCCAGGCCATCCGCATGAAATCGAACGTCGGTTCGCGCGCGCCGGCGCACAGTACCGCCGATGGCAAGGCGTTGCTCGCATATAGGAATCGCGAAGTGATTGATTCGATCGCCGAGGGTGGCTTGGCGGCATTGACGTCGAAAACAATTACCGATGTCGGCCAATTGATGGCGGATCTCGCGCAGGTGCGCTTGCGTGGATATGCAATGGATGACGAAGAGACGGAAGCGGGATTGCGCGCGATCGCTGCACCGATCCGCGATCATACTGGCGAAGTCGTCGCGGCAATCGGCGTCGCCGGTCCAATCCAGCGCATGACGAAAAAAGTGGTGTTGTCGTATGCGCCCAAGGTGGTTGCGGCGGCGGAATCGATTTCCGCGCGACTGGGTTATTCCTCGCGGCACGCGATGCGCCTGCACCGATTCACCTGATCGCCAGTATTGGCGGCTCCAGCCATACGAATTGATTCAAGAAAACATGCCGAGTCGTGCGCGAGCACACTCCGCCACCGAATGCGAAGGCTAATTCCATGTCGAAATTGAGAATGTCGTTTGGTTGCTGGAACTACGACCGTACGCGTGCGTTGATGGATGGCCGCGTTCAGCCTGACGGCATTGATCTGAACTATCTCGACATGCCGGTCGAAGAAACTTTTTTTCGCATGTTGCGAAACAAGGAATTCGATGTCGCCGAGATGTCGCTTTCCTCGTACACGGTCTCCTTGTTTTCCGAGGCGCGCCCGTTCATTGCGATCCCGGTGTTTCCGTCCCGATTTTTCCGCCACTCATGCATTTACGTCAACACGGCCTCGGGTATTGAGACGCCCGCCGATCTGATCGGCAAACATATCGGCAATCCCGAATACCAGATGACAGCACCGGCATGGATTCGCGGCATTCTGCAGGATGAATTCGCGGTGCCAATCGACAGCGTCACCTACGTCACAGGAGGCGAGGAGGAACCTGGGCGCAGTGAAAAACTCAAGCTCGATTTGCCGCCCAACATCAAGATAGAGCGCATCGGTCCGACGCAAACACTGTCCGCGATGCTGGCGAGCGGAGAAATCGATGCGTTGTACACCGCGCGCATGCCATCCACTTATCTAAATGGCGGTGGCAAGGTAAAGCGACTGTTTGAGAATTACGTCGACATCGAGAAGGCGTATTTTCGCAAGACCAGAATATTTCCGATCATGCATACTGTCGTGATCCGTCGCGAAGTCTATGAGCAAAACCGCTGGGTCGCGCAGTCACTTTATAAGGCGTTTTGTGCGGCGCAGGCGGCAACCTACAAAGACTTGAATGAAACCGCCGCTTTGAAAGCAATGCTGCCATGGCTGAATGCGCATGTCGAAGAAGCGCGTGCGGAGATGGGGGACGATTACTGGCCGTATGGACTCGACAAAAATCAAACGGCGCTCGATACCTTTCTGCGCTACTCCTTCGAGCAGGGCTTGTCGAAACGTAAATTGAATCCGGTCGATTTGTTTGCACCCGAGACGCTCGATGCGTTCAAGATTTAGTCGCGCACAATGTGCTTCGCCGCAATATGAATAGCGATCCAGAAAAAAAGTCGCACACGATCGGTGATCATCAGTTCGGCGAAAATTTCTATCATTCGCACGACGATGAGGACGGAGCCGATCACGATCACGACGATTTTGCCGACGACGTGTCGCTGGAGAACAATCCTATCTGGATCGCCGATCACGTCACGCTGGTGAGCGTGGGCATCGATATCGGTTCCTCCGGTACGCAGGTGGTCTTTTCGCGATTGGCCTTGCGCAGGCGCGGCGAAGATTTGTCCAGCCGATATATCGTCGAATCGCGCGAAACGATTTATCAATCACCTGTTGCCCTGACGCCCTATCAGAGTGAGACACTTATCGACGAACGCATGTTGGGTGACATCATCGACACTGCCTACACTGCTGCCAAATTGCATCCCGATGACATCGATGCGGGCGTCGTCATCCTTACCGGTGAAGCGCTGCGACGTGAAAATGCCGAGCGTATTTCTGCCGTCGTCGCCGAGCAAGGAGGCGAATTTGTCTGTGCATCGGCGGGCCATCACATGGAGGCGATGCTGGCCGCGTACGGCTCGGGTGCCGCAAAAGCGTCGCATGATCTCGGTACGCGGATTCTCAATATCGATATCGGAGGCGGCACCACCAAACTTGCGCTGGTCGAGCGTGGAAAAGTGCTCAATACGGCGGCAGTTCATATTGGCGGTCGCTTGTTGGTGGTGGACGAGGCAGGGTGCATTACCCGCCTTGACCCCACCGGAAGAATCCACGCGAAGCGAGCAGGATTCGATTGGGATCTGGGCGATACCATCACGCGCGAACAGTTGGCGGCGGTCGCAGACGGAATGGCGAATGCGTTGCTGATTGCGATTTGCGGCGATGAGTTGCCCGACTCCATTTCATCGCTTTACCTTACGGATCGACTACCGAGTCTTGGTGCCATATCCGGCGCAATGTTTTCGGGTGGCGTTGCCGAATATGTCTATGAGCGTGAGCCGCGCGACTTTGGCGATCTCGGCAAGCTGCTGGGAATGGCGATTCGGCGAAAGCTGGATTCGAGCGGCTTCCCGTGGGACGTGTTGCCCGCGGGCGAATGCATTCGCGCAACCGCGTTGGGCGCATCCGAATACAGCGTGCAATTGAGTGGCAATACCACCTTCATCTCCAGCCCGGCAGAGCTGTTGCCGCGCCGCAATTTGCAAGTCCTGACACCCGCATACGAATTCACTGCAGAAGTTGTCGCCGCCGATGTTGCCGCCGCAATCAAGCGCCACTATGTCGCGTTCGACCTAACCGAAGGCAGCGTCGAGGTTGCGCTCGCGTTTCACTGGCAAGGTGCACCATCGTATCCGCGCATCCACGCATTCGCGCAGGGGATTGTTGCCGGCATGAAGCAGACGTTGAAACAACGTGCGCCATTGTTCATTGTGCTAGACGGCGATATTGCGCAAACGATGGGGAAATTGTTGCGTGAAGAGCTCGGCGTCGAGAGTGAAATTCTGGTGATCGACGGCGTGACGCTCTGGGATTTTGACTACGTCGACCTCGGTCGCATCCGCATGCCCTCTTTTACGGTTCCGGTAACGGTCAAGTCGCTGGTGTTTAATGAGGATCCGCGCGCGCTGCGCAGGCACTCGCGCGGTCATCACCACGGCCCGGGCGGGCATCACCATCATCATGCTAACGCAGGACATTCACATGAATAACTGGCGATTGTTCAACATGTGGCTTGGTGCTGTCGCTGCCTGCCTGCTGCCGTTTGGTGCGAGCGCCATTGAGGCCACCCGTGAGGTAATTGTCGCGACGGAAATGAAAGGCTCGGATCGTCACGAGCGAATTTTGGCGAAGGCACGCACGGAAGGTGCATTAAATCTCTACGCGACGATGGGGCAAGAGCAAATCGGCGTGTTGGCGGCGGAATTTGAAAAGAAGTACGGTATCAAAGTGAATGTCTGGCGCGCCAACTCGGAAAGCGTGTTGCGCCGCGCGGTAACGGAGGCGAAGGGTGGGCGGTTTGAAGTCGATGTGATCGAGAGCAACGGCTTCGAACTGGAATCCTTGCACGCCGAACAATTGGCGCAGGCGCTCGATACGCCGAACGCCACACACATGATTGCCGAAGCGTTGCCCGCGCATCGCGAATGGATCGGTAACCGTGCCAACCTGTTTGTGTTTGCCTACAATTCTCAAAAAGTGCGTACTGAGGAATTGCCGAAGTCGTATGCGGATTTGCTTGATCCTCGCTGGAAGGGCCGGCTTGCGGCGGAATCCGACAACATTGACTGGTTCCATACCGTCGGTCAGGCGCTCGGGGAGGAGCGTGCCGTCAAGATGTTCAGCGAAATGGTTCGCGTCAACGGCATTCAACTACGCAAGGGCCACCCCTTGCTCGCGAGCCTGACGGCATCTGGTGAAGTCACCGCCGTGCTGGCCACCTACAATTATTTTATCGATAAATTGCGCAAGGATAAGTCTGCCCCCGTCAATTGGGTCGCGGTCGCACCCGCTGTTGCACGTGTGAGCGGCGTCGCCTTGTCGCGGCGCGCGCCACACCCCAATGCCGCCATGCTGTTCATCGATTTCATGCTGACCGACGCACAAAAAATGATGCCTGCAATGGATTTGATCCCTGCTGCGCGCGCTGAAAAAGGCCTGCCGCAAGGCGTCGATTGGAAGTTTGTAAATCCCGTCGAACTCGTCAGGCAAGGCGAAAAATGGAGCCGCCTGTATCAGCAGGTATTTGCGGCACCCGCACGATGACCCATCGTGGCGATCACACAGCGCGGAGGCGCCAATGAACAATGAACTCACGCATCAGCTGAGGCAGAATCTCGCGGATGCGATCCTGATGATGGAGCGCGCCGGCATCATTGATTTCAATGGCCACTTCAGCGCGCGCCTGCCCGGTACAGAACACATGCTGATCAATTCGGGAAAATCGGTGCGCAGCGCGCTGACCCCCGAGGATATCATCGCCATTGACATGGATGGAACACCCTTGGAAGGTGCGGACGTTCCACCGATGGAGTTTCACATCCACGCCGAGATCTATCGCAAGCGACCGGATGTGCAATCGGTGGTGCATACCCATCCGCTGTATTCAACCTTGTTCACGATGGCGGGCAAGAAAATATTGCCGGTCATCATGCAGGCGGCGGTGCTGGGCGAGATTCAGTATTTCGACAAGACCGCGTCGATCAACACCAAGCCATTGGGCGAAGCCTTGGCCGCAGCACTAGGCGCGCACAAGGTTTGTGTGCTGCGCTCGCACGGTGCGGTGGTGGCCGCCGGCGGCGTAATGGATGCATTCGTCCTCGGCTGCTATCTGGAGGAAACGGCCGAGCGCCAGTTTCTGGCTTCACAACTCGGCGAACCTTATGTGCTTACAGTCGAAGAGTTGAAAACCATCGGTGGCAATCTCTGGAAACCGAACCTCATCAAGAAGGTTTGGGACTATCACCGAGCCAAACTTGCTTAAGGTCATGAGCGGTTTCTTGACGCAGGCCGATTAGCGCGGTAACTTGCACCGTATTGCTATGCAGACCGATGTTCCATATAAAAGAACAAGTGCACGCGGTCGAAATCACCGCGTTGCAAACGAGGAATGAAGCGTATGTCGATGGGCACACCACCGCTTGAGATCACACCCGCGTCGCAAGCGCCGTCATGGTGGGAGCGCTTCGATGTGAAGTGGTTGGTCGTCGGGGTTTGCGTGGTATTTGTTGTTTTTCTCGCCGCAGTACCGCTCTTGTTTCTGCTCTGGCAGAGTTTTTTCACCCCGCAAACCAACGCCAAGGCTGCCGAATTCACGTTGCAAAATTATGCGACGGCCTATGGAAGTTGGGAAACGCTCAAGCTGTTTTTGAATTCCGTGCAGTTTGCAGTCGGCACGTCGATTTTCGCGTTTACGCTGGGTACCTTTCTGGCGTGGCTGAACGAACGCACCAATACACCATTCAAGGCGTTGTTCTTCGCGCTCTCGATCATTCCATTGATCATTCCCGGCATTCTGTTCACGGTTGCGTGGATCCTATTGGGCAGCCCCAAAATCGGCATCGTCAATCTGCTGTTACAGAGTTGGTTCAACACCGACTACGTTTTCGTCAATGTGTATTCGATGTGGGGCATGATCTGGGTCGATGGCCTGCACTATTCGCCAATGGCGTTTCTGTTAATGACCGCCGCATTTCGCTCGATGGATCCATCGCTGGAAGAGTCCGCCATGATGAGCGGCGCCAGTATGTTTCAGATCGTCACCCGCATCACCTTGAAACTGGTCATGCCGGCCATTTTTGCGACCATCCTGATCCTGTTTGTGCGTTCGATCGAATCTTTCGAGGTACCCGCGCTGCTGGGCTTGCCGGTCGGGATACAGGTTTTCACTTCGTCGATCTATCAGGCGATACATCAATACCCGAGCCAGATCGGTCTTGCTTCGTCGTATGCCGTGACGCTCTTGTTGATCACCACGCTCGGTGTCTACTACCAGTCGAAGTTGTCGAACCAAGGTAGCAAATATTCGACCATGACCGGCAAGGGCTTTCGCCCGCGCGCGATCGATTTGGGGCCCTGGCGCTGGGTTGCGGCAGTGTTTTGTATTTTGTACTTTCTATTGATCGTCGCGATGCCGTTTCTGGTCTTGTTATGGTCATCGTTTCAAAAATTTTACAGCGTGCCATCGATGGCGGCGCTACAAAATCTGACGCTCGATCCCTACCGCTTCGTGCTCACCTATCCAACGCTCACCAAATCGGTATGGAACAGTTTGTTGCTTTCAATTGGCAGCGCGACGCTGATCATGCTGGTCACATCGGTCATTTGCTGGATCGTGGTGAAAACGAAAACGCCGGGACGCTGGTTGCTGGACAACATCGCGTCGTTGCCGATGGTGTTTCCCGGTCTGGTGTTGGGCCTGTCGATCATGATTTTTTATTTGAATTTCGACATTGGTATTTACGGCACGATCTGGATCATGTTTATCGCTTACATCACGCGCTTCCTGCCCTACGGCTTGCGATACAACACGACGACCATGCTGCAGATTCACAAGGAATTGGAGGAATCCGCCGCAATGAGTGGAGCCTCGTGGTTCACCACGTTTCGGCGCATCATTTTGCCGCTGATGAAACCGGGCCTGGTGGCGGGCTGGATCTACATCGTGATTGTTTCCATCCGCGAGTTGTCGACTTCCATTCTCTTGTATAGCCCGGGCACGGAAGTTGTGTCGATCGTGATTTGGGAGTTGTGGGAGAACGGGCAGTATGTGGAGCTTTCCGCGCTAGGCGTGATGTTCATTGTTGCATTGTTCATTTTGGTTTTGATCGCGCAGTCGTTGGGCAAGAAATTCGGCGTTAAAGAAGAGTGAATTGAGAAGAACGAAGTGAGAAGTATGCAATGCACGGAAAGAATGAAGTGAAAACAAAATCAAGAATGAATCATCGAGGGGTTGAAAATGCTTAGCGTAAAAGCGCTATTCACAGAATATCCGAATGACCGCGGGCAAATCGTCAAAGCCGCGCAGGACGTGACGTTCGAGGTTCCCGAGGGAAAATTGTTCACGTTGCTGGGGCCATCCGGTTGTGGAAAAACCACTACGTTGCGCTCGATCGCGGGCCTGGAAAAGCCGCGCGCGGGCGAAATCAAAGTTGACAATCGCGTCGTGTATTCATCGGCGCAGGATATTTTCGTTGCGCCCAACAAACGCGCATTTGGGATGGTGTTTCAGTCTTACGCAATCTGGCCGCATATGAATGTGTTCCAGAACGCGGCCTTCCCGCTCGAAGTTGGCAGCAAAAAGTTCACCAAGAACGAGATTCGCGATAAAGTCATGCGCGTGCTGAAGGTGGTCGATCTTGGACATTTGGCTGACCGCGAAGCGACCAAGCTGTCAGGCGGGCAGCAGCAGCGTCTGGCGCTGGCGCGCGCGCTCGCGATGGAGCCGGCGCTATTGCTGCTCGATGAACCGTTGTCGAATCTTGATGCGAAGCTCCGCGAGCGCATGCGCTTTGAATTGAAACGTCTGCAGCGCGAATTGCAGATCACGACCGTATACGTCACGCACGATCAAAGCGAAGCGCTGGCACTGTCGCATGAGATTGCGGTGATGAATGAGGGACGGATTATGCAAATTGGTTCACCTCGCGATATTTACGAACGACCGCGCAACAAGTTTGTCGCGGATTTTGTAGGTACTACCAATTTTCTTGAAGCGACGATCGCATCAGTCGAAGCGGAACAAGGCCGCTATGTTGTGGAATCGCCGATTGGAAAATTAGCGGCGAGCAGCGCGGATGTGTTGCGCGTGGGCGACAAAGTCGTGTTGTCATTGCGCCCCGAAGATGTCGAGCTCGCCGAGCAAGCCTTTAATGGGCCGAACACGTTTCACGGCAGAGTGGATGCAAAAGTTTTCCTCGGCGAATATCTGGATTTCCAGATCAAGGTTGGCGATCGCACGCTGCTGGCAAAGGCACATCCATCACTGCGTACGCCGATCGGCGAGCAGGTCTACATCCGCATCAATGCCGACAAGTGCGTGGCGATCCCGGACTCACCGGCTGCGTAGGCGAACTCCCGCCTTTCATTTATCGACATGACGACACGAAAAAAATCGCCACAGAGTGTCGGCGCCAATTCGGCACCGCGCAAGAAACCCGCTGCCGAGCGTTGGGCGTCGGATGTCATTGTCGATTTGTTGCATCGCTATCAACTTCCCTACGCAGCCTTAAATCCCGGTGCCAGTTATCGAGGATTGCATGATTCCATCGTCAATTATGGCCAAAACTATCCGGTGATGATGCTCTGCCAGCACGAGGAAACGGCGGTGCAGATCGCACACGGTTATGCAAAGGCGAGCGGCAAGCCGATGGTGGCGATCGTGCACAATCTGGTCGGTTTGCTGCATTCCAACATGGCAGTTTACTACGCCTACATTGACCGCGCGCCGATCTTCATCGTCGGCGCAACCGGCCCGATGGACGAAACCAAGCGCCGCCCGCGCATCGATTGGACGCATACCGCGAATGTGCAGGGGCAGGCGGTGCGTGACTACACCAAATGGGATTACCAGCCGACAGTGGTGGATGGCGTACCGGAATCGTTTGCGCGTGCCTACAGCGTGATGATGACCGAACCGCAAGGCCCCATTTACATGTGCTACGACGCGTGGCTGCAGGAGGCGCCGCTCACGCATGATGTGCCGTTGCCCCCGATCAGTGCGATGACCGTGCCGAGCCCGCTGGCACCCGATCCGGCGTCACTGGCGCGCGCCGCTGAGATGCTGTTGAAGGCGAAGAATCCGGTGATCCTGGCCGAATACGTTGGGCGCAACGCGAATGGCTTCAACGATCTGGTGGCACTTGCAGAGACAGTCGGTGCGGCGGTATTCGATGTCAACAGCCGCCTCAATTTTCCGAGCTGTCATCCACTCAACATGAGCATGGACAAGGAAGTGTTTCGCAACGCTGATCTGATGCTGTGTCTGGACACCCGCGATTGGGAAAAGCCAACCACGGAACTCGTCAGCACCACACGCGCCTTGACCAACATCGTGCCTGCAAACTGCAAGTGGATCGACATCGGTTTTGGTGATCTCGAATTGTCGAGTTGGGCGATGGATTATCAGCGCCTGCTGCATGCGGATTTGCGCGTGATGGCGGATACGGCGGTGGCGATTCCGCTCTTAACGAAGCTCTGCAAACAAAAAATTTCCGCCTCTTCGGCGTCGGCGGCGCGCATCCAAAAGCGCATTGTCGCGATTGGCAAACGTCACTCCGCGCTCCGTGCTGACTGGGCCAAGAAAGCGCTGATCGATTCGGGTGCGTCACCCATCACGTTGCCGCGACTCGCGTCTGAAGTGTGGAACGCAATCAAGCACGAGGATTGGGTGCTCACCGCAGGCACGCTGGAGGATTGGACGCGCAAGCTCTGGAATTTCGACCAACCCTACCGCCACCCCGGCAAATCGCTGGGCACCTCCACGCAAATCGGTATTTCGATGGGTGTGGCGCTTGCGCACCGCGATCAAGGGCGACTGGTGGTGGATATGCAACCAGACGGCGATCTCATGTTCGATGCGGGCTCGCTCTGGGTCGCGGCGAAACACAAGATTCCGATGCTTTGCGTGATGTACAACAACCGCGCGTATTACAACGACTGGGAACACCAGATTCGCATGGCCAAGCAGCGAGGCACGCCGGTGAATCGCGCGCATATCGGCATGGATCTCGATGATCCGGCGCCGGATTTTGCGGGGCTTGCGCGGGCGATGGGCTGGTATGCCGAAGGACCGATCGTCAAACCCGGCGATGTCGCCGGCGCATTAAAACGCGCGATCGCCAAGGTCAAGTCCGGGCAGCCGGCGCTGCTCGATACGATCACGCAGAAAAGATAGGCGCAAAAAAATATGACAAGCGCCGAGCAAAATAAATTGCTGACCCAAACGGGCCCCGGCACGCCGATGGGGGCTTTGTTTCGGCGCTATTGGTTGCCCGCGCTACTCGCCAGTGAATTGTCCGAGCCGGACGGTGCGCCGGTGCGGGTGCGTTTGCTCGGTGAAAAGTTGATTGCCTTTCGCGACACTAACGGGCAAATCGGTTTGATCGACGAATTCTGCGCTCATCGCGGTGTTTCGCTCTGGTTCGGGCGCAACGAAGAAGGGGGACTTCGCTGCCCGTATCATGGCTGGAAGTATGACCATGCCGGCCAGTGCGTCGAAGTACCATCGGAACCGGAGGAGAGCGGCTACTGCAAAAAAATCAAGCTGACCGGCTATCCCGCAATCGAGCTTGGCGGCGTGATTTGGGCGTATCTTGGCCCCGCAGAATGTCAACCCACGCCGCCAGCCTATGAATGGTGTGCAGTGCCGGATAGTCATCGCTACGTGTCCAAACGCATTCAGGAATGCAACTATTTGCAGGCGATGGAAGGCGGGCTCGACTCGATTCATTCCTCATTCCTGCATCGCTATTCAGTAGGCGACGATCCGCTGCTGAAACGCGACGCCGAGAGCGCGCGTTTGCTGAAAGGCGACCCACACCCGAAATTTCTGCCGACGCTGTCGGAGGGGGGATTGCATATCTCCACAAGGCGGAACGCTGGCGACGATGACTATTATTGGCGTGTCACGCAATATTTGATGCCTTGCTTCAATCTTTTTCCGCCGTATGGTGATAACCCTCGCGGCGGCCATGCCTGGGTGCCTATCGATGACAAGCGTTGCTGGATATTCAGCATCGACTATCATGTCGACCGGCCATTGAGCAAAACCGAGCGCGACGCCTGCCACGACGGCAAAGGTATCCATGTCAAAGTAAACCCGGGCGGTTTTGTGCCCGAGGCGAATGTTCACAATATGTATTTCATGGATCGCCGTGCGCAACAGGAGAAGAAAACATTCTCCGGCGTGATGACGATCGGCATTCAAGACGCCGCCGTGCAGGAAAGCATGGGGGCGATCGAGGATCGGTCGCGCGAAAATCTGGTCTCGACCGACAACGGCATCATCATGACGCGCAATCGCCTTTTGCGGGCGGCGCAAGATTTGGCGGCAGGCGCAGCACCGCCCGGACTCACGCCGGAGGCACAGCGGGTGCGGGCACAATCGTTTGTCGCGCCGAGAAACCAGGCGCTCCCCGAGGCGCTGCTTGCGCACGCGCTAGTCGCTGATAAATCGCGGTGGATGGAAACGGTGACCTCATGAGCACACCCATCAAGGATGTGGGCGTTATTGGTGCGGGCCGCATGGGACTGCCGATCATTGGCCATCTGGCGGCGAAGGGATTCACGGTACGCGTCTATGATCTCGATGGCTCGAAGCGGCCACTGATTGAGGCGCGTGGCGCGATGTGGGCGGGCAGTGCTGCCGAACTTGCGACGGCGAGCGAAGCGATTCTGATTTGCGTCGGCTATGATCGCGAACTTCGCGAACTCATTTCTGCCGAGGGCGTTTTGCCGCATGTGCGTGCGGAGACCATCGTCGCCGCACTGTCGACTGTGCTTCCGGAAACAATGGTCGCGCTTGCCACGATCGGTGCAGCATCGAACGTACACATTATCGATTCAACCGTTTGCCGCGGTGGGCGCGCGGCGGACAACGGCACCTTGCTGTCTTTTGTCGCAGGCGACGCAACCGTGGTCGAGCGCATTCGCCACGTACTCGGCGCATACTCAACCGACATTGTTCACACCGGCGCCATCGGCACAGCGCAAGTTGCCAAGGCGGCCAATAATCTCATTCTGTGGGCGTGTCTGGTTGCCGATCATGAGGCACTCGCGTTGGCGAAACGCTTCGGCATGGATATCGAAGTGCTGCGGCAGGCGCTCTTGATCAGCAGCGCGAACAATTGCGCGTTGAAAGACTGGGGTACGCAATCGATGGCGTGGGCGCAGGACGATATGGCGATTGTCGGTGCGATGGCGGACGAAGTTGGTATTTCGCTGCCGCAGGCGGGCGTGGTGCGCGAGGTTTGTCGCACGTTGAAACCGCGCCGCTACAAACTTGATGAGTATGGTGTCTAGGTGAACGCTCCCGCCTTGATCCCGTTTCGCGCAGGTCGCTTGCTGTCGGCAATCCTGGTGGCGATCATGTCCTGCGCGAGTCCGGCATTTGGTGCTGTTGAGAACACGGTCGATGCGCTGGCACGTTACGAAGGGGCCGATCGACGGCAACGATTGATCGACGGTGTGAAAAAGGAAGGCACGCTCAACCTTTACACCTCGCTCACCGTCGAGGACATGAACGTATTGAATGCGGCGTTTGAAAAGTCCACAGGACTGAAAGTGCGCATGTGGCGCGCCGCCTGCGACAAAGTGCTGCAACGCGTATTGGCCGAGCATCAGGCCGGCCGCGCCGAGGTCGATATCATCGAATGCAATGCGCCGCCGCTGGAGGCAATGCACCGCGAAGGCGTATTGCAGGCAGTGCGTTCGCCATGGCAGGCCGATTTGATCGCCGCCGCCGTTCCTGCGCATCGAGAGTGGGTGGGTACGCGATTGAACGTGTTCGCGCATGCCTACAACACCAATTTGGTGAAGAGGGAGGACCTCCCCAAGTCTTACGCGGATCTCTTGCATCCACGCTGGAAAGGCCGGCTCAGTATTGAAGCGAGCGACGACGATTGGTTTGCAAACGTAGTGCGCGGACTCGGCGAAGAAAAAGGGCTCAAACTGTTTCGCGATATTGCTGCGCAGAACGGGTTATCAGTACGGCGCGGACACACGCTGCTCACGAATCTGGTGGCTTCGGGTGAAGTGCCGTTGGCGCTGACGGTTTACAACTTCACGGCCGAACAAATTAAGCAAAAAGGCGCGCCACTGGATTGGTTTGTGCTGCCGCCCGCAGTCGCGCGCGCCAATGGCGTTGCACTCGCCAGGAAGAGCCCGCATCCACACGCGGCATTGCTTTACTACGATTTCATGATTGGCGACGAAGGACAGCAGATCCTGTTCAAGCGCGATTTTGTGCCGACTCGTCGAAACATAGATACGCCGCTGAATCGCGGGCCGCTCATCATCATCGATCCAAAACTGGCACTTGATGAAGCCGAAAAATGGGTAAAGCTCTACGACGAGATCGTTGTGAAGCAAGTGAAATAGTTTTTCTAAAAGGAAATTCAATGGGTAATGAATCGCACTATCACAGCAAGAAAGATCGCACCTTTGTCCGCGCCATTGCCGGGCCGTACAACCTGACGGACGAATTGACACGCTTGCGTTCAATGCCGCGTGTATGCAAAGGAAAAGACATCAAGTTCAATGACGGCCCTCAGGCCTACAGCCGTCACTACGTTGAGCCGAAAGACGGCATCACCCAGACCTTTCACATTCACCTCGAAGAATACGGCCCCGGTGGCAAATCACAGAAGCACGGCCATGTGAATGAGGCCGCGTTTTACATTCTCGATGGTGTCGGCTACGAAATTCATGACGGCGTGCGCTACGACTGGAAGGCGGGCGATATCGCGATCGTTCACAACAATTGCGTGCATCAACATTTCAACGCCGATCCGGTCAAGCCGGCACGTGCGCTGGTGATCAAGACCAAACCGATGTACATGTTCATGAATATGTTGTTTCAGCATCAGGTTGAGCCGCGAGCGACGACACCGATGCCTGGCGGCGTCGGATTTGAAGCCCGCGAGGGCGAGTTGGATTACAACCATCTGCCTGAATAACTCGACCAAACCATTTTTATTTTGAACGAACACCAAAGGAAACCAATCATGGCCTGGGGCGAATCAAAAGCATGGAAGAAAGGGACGGAAAACCGTCCGCTGTATCAGGGACTGCTGGAAGACGCGGCCGCGGCGCCGGCAAA
>JAYTUX010000555.1:0-3070 GCA_043744315.1 Betaproteobacteria bacterium
TGCGCGTCGGCACGCTGGATGAGCCTGACCGTCTACCGCCGGACGTACATATTTTTACCTCGTCAAAGCAGCCCTGGGTTGTATTGCCACCTGATACGCCCGCCGTGAGCGAATACTACAAGGCCGCCGAATTGTGGCCGACGGAGAGTCTTACGCGGCGTGCGGTGCTGATGGGAAAATAGTAGTCCGACAGGCTGCCAGCTAATTCGGAAACAACAGCTCGAACAGTGTCCTGGCTCTCGGCGTCAAGTTCTTCGGATCCGGTCTAAGCACTTCGTCTTCCGATGCCAGCAACTTTGCGTAGACCGCCTGATATACGCGCTTCACCATGCCCGGTGCGACTTCTTCGCGGTCATAGCCAGGGAAAAACCCCACCAGCCGGTAGCCGGCATTTTCAAGTGCCCGCTGTGCATGGGGGATCTTCAGCGTCGCCATGGCGTACATGAATGCAGCACCCATTGCGCGTCCGATGTTCTCGGTCCCATTCAGCACATGGAGCGCCAGATGCGCGCCACGATGTGCCGGCGCGACGATGATGGTCCGGCCGTAGATGGCCAAAGAATCCATTTCTCGCTCGAACGACCAGATGCCGACCAGCTCACCCTTGAACAAGATCGGCACGACCATGATGTCATGGTCGGACTCGCCCTCGAAAAATACCCGCTTGAGATAGTAGTCTTCGCGCAAGTAGCCACTGTTAGCACCGACCGAAATATCCGGATGCCACACCTTGATGGCCGCTATCAGCGGCACGATGCGCGCGCGCTCAAGTCGCTCAAAGCGGTAGCCGTCCGGCAACGGCACCAGCAATCGCAGTTCGTCGATGGTTGGCCATTTCATTGGCCACCCTCTGCGGCTTGCGACGCAACGGCCGGGTTCGGAAACAGTACGTCGAACAGCGCCCGGGCTTTCGGCGTCAGATTATTCGGGTCAGGCCGATGCAGTTCGTCCTCCGGCACGAGCACTTTGGTATAGACCCCTTCGAACACGCGCTTGACCACACCCGGCGCGACTTGCTCGCGATCGTAGCCGGAGGTAAAGCCGATGAGCTGCCATCCTGCCGTTTCAAGCGCGTGCTGCATGTGCGGAATCTTCAGGGTGGCCAATGCGAAAAAGAATTCTGCACCCATCGCCCGCCCGGCCAGTTCCGCAAGCGGCATCACCTTCGAGGCCAGTTTCGCGCTGCGATGCGCGGGCGCAATGATGATCAATCGGCCATACAGGGACAGCGCGTCGGGCTCCTGCTCCCAGGACCACATGCCGACCAGTTCATCACCGTACATGAACAATCCCACAAGGATATCTTTCTGCACCTCGCCATCAAGAAACACATTTTCGGCGTAGAAGTCCTCGCGCAGATAACAACTGCCGCCACCGACCGCGATGTCCGGATGCCAATGCTTGATCGCCTCAATGAGCGCGGGAATGCTGGAACGTTTCAAGCGCTCATAGCGGTAGCCGTCCGGCAGTGGTGCCATTGCCGACATCTGTTCGTTCGTGGGCCACTTCATTGTTCGATTTCCGTAGTGAATCGTCAGCCGGATATTAGCGCGATATCCCAAAGCGCCACCAGCGCATCGCGTTCCTGTTTACCCGATGGCGCGTCGTAGCGGGCGAGCAGTGATCGTCTGCCCTCCGGGCTGGAGCTTGTAAACAGCCTGTCCTTTTCGTTCAACGCTTCACCCGCGAAATACATCTGCGTCACGAGTCGGCTAACGCGCCCCTTGATGTCGAAGTGAATGTGCGGCGGGCGCGACCAGCCATCGGTGCCCGTAGGATACGCTGCGGGTTTCACGGTCTTGAAGCTGTAATTACCATCAGCGCCGGTGCGAATTTTTGCATAGCCTTCGAAATTGGGATCCAGCAAAGCCGGGTTTTGATCGCCTGGGTGGCTGTAGCGGCCAACAGAATTGGCTTGCCAAATTTCCAGTTCCGCATTTGCAACTGGCTCGCCACGAACATTGGTGACGCGGCCACTGACGTAAACGATCTGCCCCAGCGCTCGTCCACTTTTGCCAGCGATAACGGTGAGATCGGCATCCTGATCAGCTGGGAGCGTCACGGGATAGAAGGGCCCCATTACTTGCTCGCTGGTCGGCCGTAGGCTCGCCTTCTGCGCGAAAGCGGAGGACATAACACCAGCCATTGCTGCGCCGGTAAGTGCGGCTGATGCAGTCAGCATGCCGCGGCGGGTAATGCCCATCGTTTCAAGGGCGGCAGGCATGTGAATGTGCCGATGATTTTCTTCGGTTGGTGCGGTTGGCATAAGTAGCTTTGGCATGACAACTCCTTATGGTCGTGGATTTGTAGCGCGGGTGGAATTCATTGCATCGGTCGCCGATGCACGACGGTATCCGTGTGCTGCTGAAATGAAATGACTTTGCCGTCCTGAAACTTGTCCCGGTTGGTGGTGTGTGATGAAAGTAAAGCAGGCAATCTACGTTCATGCAACCCGCTACGCCGCCGTAAATCCGCCGTCGATCATGTGAATCCCGCCGGTGCAGTACGAAGCATCGTCGCTGGCCAGAAACAGGGCGAGTTGCGCCACTTCTTCGTTGGTGCCGTAGCGTTGCAACGCAATCTTGGTCGTGAAAAATTCGCGAATGGCGTCGGGATTCTCTGACGAAATTTGTGTTTCGATCGAGCGAATCATCCGGTTATCGATCGGCCCGGGTCCGATGGCATTGACGCGAATTTTCGAGGCCCCCAGTTCCAGTGCCACCGATTTCACCAGCCCATAAACCGCGTGCTTGCTAGCGACGTACGGCGCGAGGCCGGCAGTACCATTCACACCGGCGATCGATGACAGCGCGATCATCGACCCACCGCCACGCGATTTCATCGGCTCGACACAGTATTTCATCGAAAGCCATACACCGATGACATTGGTGCGCAGCACCTGTTCAAAGTCGGCCATGCTCTGCGCCTCGATCGGTTTGACCGGCCCTTCCATGCCCGCGTTGGCCAGCAGGATATCCACGCCGCCAAATTTCTTTACCGTCGCCGCGACTGCTGCTGCCATCGCGGCTTCATCCGTGGCATCTGCGACGAAGTCAGCCAGTCCGGTATC
>JAYTUX010000556.1:0-3070 GCA_043744315.1 Betaproteobacteria bacterium
GGCTGGCGGCAGGAGCACGAGCAATTCGGCGCTGGCCCGTACCCCACCTCTGAGCCCGAAGTGCGCGCCGTTGTGCACTTTATTACGCATCACGCCAATATCACTGGCGGGCTCTCGTTTCATACTTGGAGCGGGGTGTTGCTGCGTCCGTTTGCGACGATGTCCGACGAGGAAATGCCGCCAGAAGATTTGTGGACGTACAAAAAGCAGGGCGAGGAGGGTGCAAGGATTACCGGCTATCCGGCGATCAGCGTGTATCACGAGTTTCGCTACCACCCCAAGGAAGTCATTACTGGCGCGTTCGACTGGATTTACGAGCACTTGGGGCTATACGAATGGACGATTGAAATCTGGTGCCCCATGCGTGAAGCTGGTATCAAGGATTACAAATACATCGACTGGTTTCGCGACCATCCGGTTGAAGACGATCTAAAAATGATCGCCTGGGCCGACAAGGAATTGAACGGCAGGGGCTATATCGACTGGGCCAAATTCGATCACCCGCAACTTGGCGAAGTTGAAATCGGCGGCTGGGACAAAATCCACGCCTTCCGCAATCCGCCGCCGCACTTGCTCGAAAAAGAAATCGCCAAATTTCCCGATTGGCTGGTGTGGAACGCGCTGATTTCGCCCAAGCTCGAACTCGTTCACGCGAAGGCCGAGAATATCGGCGGTGATTCGTATCGCATCGAAGTCGCGGTGCAGAACACCGGTTACCTGCCCAGCTATGTGTCCAAACGCGCACACGCGCGCAAGCAATCGCGTGGAGTGGTGGGTGAGATTTCGCTGCCCGCTGGCGCGACGTTGATGTCAGGAAAATTGCGCGAAGTCGCGGGCGAACTTGAAGGACGAGCGTACAAACACACGTTGATGAGTTTTTGGACGGACACCACACCGACGGCGGATAAGACGAAATTGGAGTGGGTCGTCAATGTTGGAAAAAGCGCGCCGAAAGATAGGGAAGTTGATCTTGTGATCAAGCATGAGAAGGCGGGGACGGTGCGGACAACAGTCAAATTGTTATAGCGAGGGTTAGGTAAGGCCGCCATTCGGCGGGCCTCTTAGGCCAAAATACCATCGAAAATCCCGCCAATGCTGGAGTTTTGACTATTTATGCGGCTATGACCTGATTACTCAAACTGCTTCTTAAACTTCACCAACTCTTCCGTTAACCACGTCACCTCGCGCCTGAGCGAAGCCACTTCGGCTTCCAGATGCGCCACACGATCATCACCCGCACCTTCCACCACGCTGCCGACGACGTTCATTCCCGACGCAATCTCCTGCCGCTCCACCGCCATCGCGCCCGAGAGCAAATGCGCCCAGCGCGATTCCTTGGTGCCGGGTGCGCGCGGCAGTTGCATCACTAGCGGTGGATCGTTTGCGGCGAGGTCTTCCAGCGATCGCTCCACACTTTCCGTCGAGGCAAACGGATACATGCGAGCGGTGCGTTGACGTAACTCGCCGCACGTCTGCGGGCCGCGCAGCAACAGCAATGTGACCAGCGAAAGCTTGGCGTCGTCGAGTGAAAAAACTTCATTCAGGCGGTGCTGATATTTCGCCACGCGACTGCCGGCCGGATAATAAGTTTGCGCGAGATTGTTTTGCTGCAAACGGCTGAGGGACAATTCGACAGTTTCTTCGCCGAGGCTCATCACCGGCTCGCGATTGCTCAGTTGGTTACAGGCGTTGACGACCCCATTAAGCGAAAGCGGATAAACGTCCGGTGTAAGGAAGGCTTTTTCAGCGAGCACACCAAGTACGCGGGCTTCAAATGCAGTGAGATTGAGTTCGATCATGCATTGAGAGTAGGTGCTGCGCTCGCTGCCGTCAAGTCTGCAATGTCTAATGCTGTAACTGCGGTTGTAGCTGCTTCTGTCGCTGCGTCAGTCCTTCATACATCGCCGCTATACTTGTGCCATCGAATCCGTGTGGAAACGCGAAAATGAATCGCAGAGACTTTATGCAACTGGGCGCACTGGCTGGTGCAATTGGTGGCGGCGGCAGTGGGTCGGTAATGGCCGCAGGCACAACACAGACGCGAGGGCTCAATATCGTTGAGGCAAACGTGGCCGATCTGCAGGCTTTGATGCAATCCGGCAAGCTCACTTCGCAGAAATTGGTGAAGCTTTATCTGGCACGCATCCGTGCCATCGATAAGGCGGGGCCACGCATCAATTCGATCATTGAATTAAATCCCGATGCGTTGTCGATTGCCAAAGCGCTCGATGCAGAACGTAAAACAAAAGGCCCGCGTGGCCCGCTACACGGCATTCCAGTTTTGTTGAAAGACAATATCGCAACCGCAGACAAGATGCAGACGACGGCGGGTTCGCTCGCGTTGCTGAATGCCAAGCCACCGCGCGACGCGTTTCTCGTCACCAAGTTGCGTGAAGCAGGCGCGGTCATCCTCGGCAAAACCAATCTAAGCGAGTGGGCAAATATGCGCTCTACACGCTCCACCAGCGGTTGGAGTGCGCGTGGCGGCTTGACGAAGAATCCGTATGCGTTAGACCGCAACACCAGTGGCTCAAGCTCAGGTTCCGGTGCGGCCATTGCAGCTAGTCTCGCTACCGTCGCGGTTGGTACCGAGACCGATGGCTCCATCACCTCACCTGCGCACATCAACGGCTTGGTCGGCATCAAGCCCACGCTTGGTTTGATCAGCCGCAACGGTGTTATCCCCATTGCGCATTCGCAGGATACCGCCGGACCGATGACGCGTACTGTTGCCGATGCGGCCGCATTGTTGACGGCGATGGCGGGTGCGGATGCACGCGATACGGCCACACTCGACCCGTTGATGAAAACACTAGATTACACAAAATTTCTTGATGTTGATGGATTGAAGAGTATGCGCATCGGCGTGGTGCGCAGCAATTTCGGTGGGCGTAACGATCTCGTCTCTGCCGTGGTAGAGGAAGCGCTAAAAGTCCTCGAGGCCAGGGGCGCAATACTTGTTGACCCCGTCGAGTTGCCCAACACGGGCAAGTACGGCCAAACTGAATACGAAGTCCTGCTCTACGAATTGAAGGCCGATATCGCGGCGTATCTTGCCGAATTTGCGCCC
>JAYTUX010000557.1:0-40549 GCA_043744315.1 Betaproteobacteria bacterium
CTCACGACATTACCGGTAACACTGCAGACCCCCGGCGACTGGCTGCTGAAGATGACAGAGTTGCCGGAGGCACCGCCGGTGGCGCTCAAGGCGATGGTCAGGCCCTGACTATAGATGACCGGGGTGGCGATGGTGGTCCAGTTGATGGTCTGGGCGATTTGGGCGAAGGCACTGGTGCTGGCCAGTGTGATGATGGCGGCAACGATCGTGAGCAAGAATTTGCGCGTGCATTCCATTGCGGTTGATGGGGCTTCGACGGGCTCAGCTCGAACGGATGAAGTGATGAGGACCTTCACAAGCGCGCTCATTTGATCACCGCCACCGGCAGGTCGTTGAACCAGAGTGTTTCCTGTTTGGCTTTACCGGTGTTGTCGTATTCGCCGATCAGCCGCCCTCCCTCGTCGTAGACGAATCGGGTGACGGTGCCATTCACCGTCTTGGTCACGCGCTGGCCCAAGGCATTGATGCCGGCCTGGATCGTCACGGGTGTGCCGCCGGGGATGGCGATGCTGACCGGGCGATTATTGCCGCCGTAGCTCCAGGTGGAGGTACCGTCGGCCGTGCGGTTGCCGTCGGCGTCGTAGCTGTAGCTCTTGGTGATGGCGCCACTCAAGCTGTTCAGGCGATGGCTGGTCGCGCCGTAGGCGTAGTTGGTGGTGGCCGCGGCAACGGTACTGGTCAGACGATTGCCGACACCATCGTAGCTGTAGCCGCGCGCGGGGTTGGTGTTGCCGGCGTTGGGGGTGACGGCGGTCAGGCGATCGAGGTTGTCGTAACCATAGGTGGTGCTCTTGGTGGCGTCGATGACGTTGTTGGTGAGCTTTTGTAGATCGGTGATGCGGCTGGCGGCGTCGTAGACGATGATGGCGGGCTCGATGCTGCCGGTGGTTGGGCCGGATTCAATCTTGGTGTTGCGGCCGTCCAGATCGAAGAAACGGGTGTGCTTGTTCGGGTTGGCAACCGTATCGTTCCCCCACGCCCATTCGCCGACCGGGCCGAACGGTTCGTAGTCGGCGTTCTTGACGATCGGCTGACCGTCGTAGGTGACGCCGGTGATGCGGTTATTGAGATACGCGTAGGTGACGATCTTCCCGGAGGGCAGTGTCATGCTATTCATTTGCCCTGCCGCGTTGTAGCCGTAGCCGATCGTTTGCGTGAGGCCGGCCACCGTCTGCGCTTTACTCAATATGCGGCCACGGATGTCGTAGATATATGTGGTGCTGCCGGTCTTGTCGGTGATGCTGCACAGGCGGCCTTTGCCGTTGCTGCAGGTGTCATAGGCATAGGTCACTGTCTCAGCGGGGTCGGACTGATAGGCGGGGTAACTAATCGTGCCAATGCGGTTCAATCCGTCGTAGGTGTAAGTTGCCGTGACACCACGCGCATCGGTCTTGGTGGCTATGTTACCGGCGTTGTCGTAGGTGAAGCTGCTGGCGCCGGTATCGGGTGAACTCTGATTGGTCAGTTCGTTGAAACCGTTGTAGGTGTAGACGGTCGCGAGATTCTTCGGATCAGTGACCTTGGTCAGATTGTCTTGTGCGTCGTATTCGTATTTCGTCGGTGCGGCGGCACCGTTGAACGGGTCGACCACTTGCAGCAGACGATTCAACGCGTCGTAGCTTTGTGTGGTGCTGCGGTTCAGCGGATCAAGCATGGCGGTTTGGTTGCCATTGTTGTCGTAGCTGTATTGGTTGATCTGTGTGGCCGGTGTGGCACCGCCGATATCCTTTTGCAGGCGGTTCAAGGCGTCGTACACGCGGCTGCGCGTACGGGTGAGTACATTGGCCGGGTCGGCGTAGTCTTCCTTGGTGCGGTTGCCCATGTTATCCAGCGTGTACACCACACGGTTGTTGAGGCCGTCCTTGATTTCGGTAAGGCGATGTGCGCCGTCGTAGGTGTATTGCAGGTAGGACGCATCCGGAAGCGTGACTTTGAGGAGCTGGCCGACGCCGTCGTAGTCGTAGGTGGTGGTTTCACCGCCGACGTTGCGCGTGGTGAGGCGTTGGCGGGCGTCGTAGGTCATGCTGGTGACGAGGCCATTTGCGTCGGTGATGCCGAGCGGCTGGCCGTGGGCGTTGTAGGCGGTGATGGTGGTGGTGTGGTTGGCGGCGTTGGTGACAGTGGCCAACATGCCGCGCGAGTTGGCGATCACGCTGTTCTGCGCGGCGGTGTTGGGGTAGTAGGTGTTGGTGGACGTGTTGTTGCGCGGGTCGGTGGCGGTGAGCACTCGACCGAATGGGTCGTACGTGTAGGTCCAGGTGCGGGTGTTGCCGGCGAGGGCGATGGATTTGGTGAGGACGTTGCCGTTGACGTCATGCGTGAAGGTGGTGACCTTGCTGCCGGACGTGGTGGGCTCCGTGATGGTGGCGGGCATTCGGAACGTCGGGTGCCACGTGGTGGTGATCGTTCGCGTCTGTGGGGTGGTGGCACCGGCGGCTGTCAGGCCTTCGGTGCGGGAAATCTCCAGATTGCGGGTGAGGTCGTAGAGATAGTTGGTGCGGTTGTTGTTGAAATCGGTTCGCGACGACATGTTGCCGTTGGCGTCGTAGGACATTAGCGATGACACGGTTCCCGTGCAACCCACTGTCCCGCACGGCTGCGTAATCTTGCTGGTTTTCACCACGCCAAGGACTCGCACGTATTCGTAGGTACTGGTCGTGCTGAGTGGATCGACGACGGTTGCGTTGAAATAGGGGCCTGTCGTGGTGCTGGTGTACTTGTTGGCGTTTCCAACGTATTCAGTAGATTCCGCGCGCCTCGAGTTGTTGTACTTGAATGTCGCCTGGCGAATATTGTTCTCATCGACGATTCCGGTCAGCGCATTGGGCTGGCTGAAATTGGCAGTGTTGACCGGTTCGTTGTAGATGTAGGCACGCGTCTTGTTGTCGGGGGACGTAACCGACGAGAGGTTGTTGGTGGCGTCGTACGTGTATTGATATGTCCCGCCTGCCGGGTCGATCATTCTGACCATGCGACTCAACGCGTCGTAGTTGAAACCCAGTTGTTTGCCGAAGGAATCGGTGATGGTCAGGACGAGGCCGGCTGGCAACGGCGTTGCCGTGCCGAAAATGACACCGCCTGTTGGCGCGGCTGCAGTGCCGTCGCTGTAGACCAGCGTTTGAGCGATGCCGGTTTGCGAGGTGATCGATAAAAGCTGGCCCAGCGCGTCAAAGAGTTCGATGTCTTCCGTTGCTGCGACGGTGTAGCGCCAGCCGGTGTGGTTGCCGCTGTCGTCAGTCAGCCGCTCAAGTTTGTCGACGACATCGGCTTCCGGTAAATATGCAGCGCCCGCAAGTGTGAAATAGAAATGCTTGCTGTCTTCGCGAAATACGGTTGCGACGGTAAGGCCAGCACCGCTGTTCACTTTGATGCTCCGCTCGTAGAAACTTGACCAACTGCTGCCGATCCGGCTGGTTCCGGGGCCATACTCCCGATTCCATAGCTGGTTGGGATGCCGACTGTTGTAGACGCGAATCATCCGCAATGGACTATTTCCCTGTGTGTTCATGTCAACTTCGCGTTGCATCTTGTTGCCGTAGCCTGGATAGATTGGATTGCCTTTACCGCAGTCCTTGCAGTCGGGGTTTTTGCCTTGATCCGGTGTGTTGACGGCGCGCACACACATTTGAGTTGCCCTGTTATAGGCGGTCATCAACGGCGTCAACCCACATGTGTATGCGTTCGTATTCGGAGTTGGGGTAAAGTCCGGCTGGCACAAAAACCCGCGCACAGGAGAAGAAAGCTGGGACGTGCCGTCTTTGCACCGACCGAACGCAAACCATTGTTCAGATGTAACATCGTCATCAAAATATGTGAGCGTGCCGGGCCAAGAAATCTGTTTCTTGCGTGCGTCGCAAACCTTCTGCGGGGATCCAAAATAGCCAGGGACGGAACAATTGTCCGCCCACGTAATCTCGGGTGGGACTCCGAATTGCGCAATCGCCATGGTCGACGCCATAAGCGGCAATGCGGCCAGGCAGAAACGAATAACTCTCGTAGCAGCATCCCTGCAAAACCCACCAAAGACGCCCATTCCGCGGCCCTCCCCAGCGACTTTCGCCCTGAACCCCGCCCCAATGCTTGTGTTTGGTACTTGGGAATTAATCAAGATCGCTCCTTGAGAACTTTCAGGTTCCAATAAATTTGTCATTCAAATGACGCCAATGAATTTACCGACCACGCCGCTCATTTGAATAACAGTTACGACAAGTCACAATTAATATTGCCAGCATCCAAGGGTGTGAAACGATTCCGAAATTCGTGACGCGACTCAAATGCAGAAACGGAGGTTCTCGCCAAACATGCCTGCACCCTTCATGCCAACTTTCACAAACGTCAAACAAACAAGGCGTTACGTCCGTCACGTTGTTATTCGCTTATGTTGAAAGCAATCGGTCTGTCGCCATCCAACGACAGCCAAATCGCCATTCGTGTTAAGTCGCTGATTTCACGCGCTTTGATTTGTCGCCAATTGGCGACACGCTTGCCGCAAATTGTCAGACCCACCCAGTTCGCAACGCGCGCAATTTGTAGGACTGGTTCCAGCGCTTTCGAGACAGGCACGCGGGATTCATTCACGCACGATGGAGATGTAAACATTTGTAAAAAGTGATTTGCAAGGACTACTTTTGTTCTTCGATTTCTTCGCCATGCGTCGCTTGGCGAGGAGCCTGCAGAAAACAGGACTGCATGTATCACGCGTCAGTCGCGCGGCGCGTATCGACCCGGCGCTCAACATGCGCCGCGTGACGACTTTGCGGCGATGGCATTTTCACAACCGATGCAATCGCCGCCAGCGAGGTTAACCAAAAGCATCCCACACGCCTCAACGCTATAATTGTCGCCTCACTTTTCACCCGGTTTTTCACCTATGAACGCCCCCGAATCAACCCTCGCCGCCAACCCCTTGCTTGATTTTTCCGGACTGCCGCGATTTGCCGCCGTCACGCCCGCGCACGTGCGTCCGGCGATCGATCACTTGATCAATGAATGTCGTGCGACCATCGATGCGATAGGCAATTCGACCGAAACACCAACATGGGAAAATTTCGTCACGCCGCTCGACGACGTAACCGAGCGTCTCGCGCGCGCCTGGAACGTCGCGAGCCATTTGAATGCGGTCGTGAATTCCCCTGAGTTGCGCGACGCGTACAACGGGACGCTGCCGACCGTCACACAGTTCTGGACAGAACTCGCGCAGGACGCGCGCTTGTTCGCGAAATACAAGGCGCTACGCAGTGATGGTGCATGGGCCAATCTTGATCAGACCAAGAAACAATCGCTCGACAACACGCTGCGCGATTTTCGATTGGGTGGCGCGGAATTGCCGGCGGACAAGAGGGCGCGGTTCGCTGCCGTGGAGGAAGAAATGTCGACATTGAGCGCGGCCTTCAACGACAACGTGCTCGATGCGACCAACGCGTACGCGTGTTTCATCGACGATAAGTCGGAATTGGCCGGTTTGCCCGCTGATGTGATCGCGACCGCGCGCGCAGCGGCGGAAAATGAGGGCAAGCCCGGCTGGAAGCTCACGTTGCATGCGCCATGCTATTTGCGGGTGATGCAATACGCGGAGTCGCATGCGCTGCGTGAACGGCTGTATCGCGCCTATTCGACGCGCGCCTCCGAGCTCGGTGCGAACCAGAAATGGAACAACCGCGGCATCATCGATCGCATATTGGCGCTACGCACCGAATCTGCCGCCCTGCTTGGCTATGAAAACTTTGCGGGGGTTTCACTCGCAACGAAAATGGCGGAAACGCCGGCCGACGTGATTGCCTTTCTGCGCGAAATGGTGGCGAAGTCCAAACCTTTCGCGCGGCAGGATTGGGCCGAACTCACCGACTTTGCGCATGCGGAAATGGGCCTCTCGGGCCTTGCCGAACTCGACGCATGGGATGTTCCTTATGCCTCGGAGAAATTACGCCAGCAACGGTACGCGTTTTCGGATCAAGAGGTCAAACAGTATTTCCCTGAGCCGAAAGTGCTGGAAGGATTGTTTCGCGTCATCGAGACGTTGTACGGATTGCACGTCACGCCGGCACGCGCAGAAACCTGGCATGCTGACGCGCGGTTTTTCGAGCTGCGCGACGGGAACGGCGCATTGGTCGGCCAGTTTTATCTTGATCTGTACGCGCGCGAATCCAAGCGTGGCGGCGCCTGGATGGACGATGCGATCAATCGCCGCCGCAAGAACGGCGCGCTGCAACTTCCGGTCGCGTACCTTACCTGCAATTTTGCTGCTCCCTTGGACGGCAAGCCCGCGTTGTTCACGCATGACGAGGTGATCACACTGTTCCATGAATTTGGCCACGGTCTGCATCAATTGCTGACAGACGTCGAGGAGCTTGGTGTCTCCGGTATCAACGGCGTGGAGTGGGATGCGGTCGAATTGCCAAGCCAGTTCATGGAGAACTTTTGCTGGGAGTGGGAAGTCCTTGAGCATATGACCGCGCATGTCGACACAGGCTCGCCACTACCTCGAGAATTGTTCGACAAAATGATCGCGGCGAAAAATTTCCAGGCCGGCATGGCGTTTGTGCGTCAGCTTGAATTTGGTTTGTTCGACATGCGGCTGCATGCGGAATTCGATGCGGCAAAGACGGATTTGCTGGCACTGGTGGATGACGTTCGCGATGAGGTGGCGGTGGTGAAATATCCGCCGTTCAATCGCTCGCCGCTTGCCTTTGGACACATCTTTGGCGGCGGATATGCGGCCGGCTATTACAGCTACATGTGGGCGCTGGTGCTGGCGGCCGACGCATACGCTGCGTTTGAAGAAACCGGCGTGCTCAATGCCGACACGGGTGCCAAATTCCGGCGTGAAGTGTTGGGACGCGGCGGTAGCCGTCCGGCGCTGGATTCGTTCGCCGCCTTCCGTGGCCGCAAGCCGGAAATCGATGCGCTGTTGCGCCATAATGGTATGAAGGTTGCAGCGTAGTCGCGACGAGCGCACACCGCAATATCCTACTGAAAATCATTCTGGCGGGGGCGAAAAATGACGAATGCGATACGTGTGATGCTGCTGGCACTGCTGGTAATGACAACCGCTGCCGCCGTCCCTGTCGATGCCCAGCAGCTCTACAAATGGGTCGACAAAGACGGCAAGGTCAGTTATTCCGACTCGCCGCCGCCCAAAGACGCGAAAGATGTGAGGCAAAAGGGCTACAGCGACAACGTGACGCGGTCCGACGAGTTGCCGTATAGCGTCAAAGAGGCCGCCAAGCGCAATCCGGTCACCTTCTACGCGAACGCATGTGAGAGTTGCGGCAGGGCGCGCGCCTTGCTGAGTGAGCGCGGTATTCCCTTCGTCGAGCGTAACCCCGAGACCGACGCGGCGGTAGGCGACGCGCTGAAAGAAGCAGCAGGCGCGTTGGTGGTGCCGACATTGACCGTCGGCCAGCGGGTTCTCAAGGGCTTCGCCGAGAGTGAGTGGCACGATGCTCTGACGAGCTCCGGCTACCCGCGCACCTACCCGGGCTTGCTGCCCAAAACATCCCCGCCCGTAGCTGCCGCGCCGCCCGCGGCACCGGCAAAATAATCCGTTGCCGATCGACCGACACGCGGACGCCGCGAGATGAAACTCGCGACCTGGAACGTAAACTCCCTCAACGTTCGATTGCCGCATGTGCTCGATTGGCTGCGCACGCACCAGCCAGACGCGTTGTGTTTGCAGGAACTAAAGCAGGAAGACGTGAAATTTCCGTTGTCAGCATTTGACGACATCGGTTACCACGCGGTATTTGACGGCCAGAAAACCTATAACGGTGTTGCCATCCTGTCTCGCAGCCGCGCCGAAGATGTCCGCAAAGGCATGCCCGGTTTTGCCGATGAGCAAAAACGGGTGATCGCAGCAACGATTCTGGGCGTTCGCGTCGTCTGCGTTTATATCCCCAACGGCCAGAGCATCGACTCCGACAAGTATCAATACAAATTGCGCTGGCTGGATGCATTGGCTGGCTACATGCAAAATGAAATCACCGAATTCGGCGATGTCGCGCTGCTGGGTGATTACAATATCGCGCCGGAAGACCGCGACGTACATGATCCCAAGGCCTGGGAGGGCCAGGTATTGTGTTCGGCGCCTGAGCGCGAAGCCTTGAAAAGGCTCATCGATCTTGGGTTGACGGATAGCTTCCGTTTGTTTTCGCAACCCGAAAAAAGTTTTTCATGGTGGGACTACCGCATGAACGGTTTCAAACGAAACCTCGGTTTGCGGATCGATCATATCCTCCTGGCGCCCGCCGTTGCGGCGCGTTGCGAAAGCGCTGCCATCGATATCGAACCACGCAAATGGGAACGCCCATCGGATCACGCGCCGGTGATCGCGGTGTTGCGAGCGTGACCCACGCGGTGCGGTTCGCCCTAATCGGCAAGCATGCCGGAACCTGTGCGGCACACGCCCGGTTCACCTGGCGCCACCGATCTGCATGCTGCTGCACGAAATGAACATGAGCACAGCTGATCCGGCACCTCAACTTGCTCGACAAATCCTGTCAGGCTACGACATTCTCGATACGCCTTCCGAACCCGCGTTCGACGATCTCGCGCGCCGCGCCGCCGAGGTGTTCGGCGCGTCAATGGCGGGCATTTCGTTCTTTGATGTGCCGTCCACAAATGCGGATCAATCCGCATGGCGCGAGTGGTTCAAAGCGCGCGTGAATTTGCCGGTGGATCGTTTTTCGCGTGCCCACAGTTTCTATTTGCCGGCGGTATCCGCAGCAGTCCCGCGCAGCCGGCTATTTATCGTTCCGGATGCACTTGCCGACAAACGTTTTCGCGATCATCCGATGGTGGCGGGGCCGCCGCAAATCTGCTTTTACGCCGGGGCCGCCATCGTCTCAAAGGACGGCGTGGTAATCGGCGCGCTTGCGGTGTTCGACACCATCTCGCGCGAAGCGTCGCCGCGCGAACGTGAGGCGCTTATCAATCTCACCGACTTAACGCGCGCACGCCTCGAAGCGCGCGCCGAGCGGAGGAGCGGCATGCGCCAGACCCGACCCGACCCGGGCGTCGGCGCGCGCGGATTGTCGGTCGCACTGGCAGGGGAGAAAACCGAGCTGCTCGCGCAGGAGCACCTCGAACACGTCACGCAGGAATTCATGCGGCTCGAGCAACTGCTCGAAGACGAAATCGCCACGCGCAAAACCACCGAAGACCGCTTGCGCGACGAAAAAGATTTTTCCGACGCGGCCATTCAAAGCCTCCCGGGGGCATTTTTCATGTTCGATGCCAACGGAAGAATGATCCGCTGGAACGCGAGTTTTGCCGAAGAAACCGGGCACAGCGCGGAAGACATGCAAAAAAAGCGCGCGCTCGATTTTATCGCCGAAAAGGATCGCCCCGCCGTATCGGAGGCGATCAGGCGATTGTTCGAATCGGGTAGCGAAATCGTCATCGAAGCCGATATCCGCAACAAGGCCGGGCGTGACACGCCGTTTTCATTTCATGGTCGCGCGCTCGATATCGGTGGCCAGCGACTGTGCATCGGCGTCGGCCGCGACATTTCGGAACGCAAACGCACCGAACGCGAAATTCGCCGCGCGAAGGAACGACTGGATCTCGCGCTGGCGGGATCCAACCTCGCCATCTGGGATTGGGATCTGGCGGCCGATGAAGTCTATTTCAGTGAAGGTTGGGAGCTATTGCTGGGTGTCAAACCCGGCGATCAACCGGGCACCGTATTTAACGCCGAGGACGTGCTTCGCTGGAGTCATCCCGAGGATCAGGAAAATTTTCGCGCGGCGCTGCTGGCGGCCGCGGAAGGTGAGACGGCGGACTTTTATTGCGAGTATCGACTGCCGGACCCGCTGGGCGGATGGGCGTGGACGCAATCCAAAGGCAAGGTTGCTGAACGCGACGATGAAGGCCGCGCGTTGCGCATGACCGGCACCACCTCGAATATCACCAAGCGAAAATTGGCCGAAGACCGCGTCGAGTTTCTCGCCACGCGCGATCCGTTGACGGGATTGCCGAACCGGATGTTGCTGAACGATCGTCTTGAACAAGGTGTTGCTAACGCGGCACGCAAGAAATCGCGCCTAGCGTTCATGTTCATCGATCTTGATCGCTTCAAGACAATCAATGATTCGCTGGGCCACGACGTTGGCGACGAGCTTTTGAAACGCGTCGCGGCACGGCTCTCGGCCTGCGTGCGCGCAACCGACACCGTCGCTCGCCAGGGTGGTGACGAGTTTGCCGTGATACTCGAAAACCTGCCAGTCGGCGACGATGCGGTGGCGCACGAAGGCGCGCAAAACGTGGCCGACAAAATGATTGCCTCGATGGCGGCGCCGATCATGATCAACGGTCAGCATCTCAATACGTCATGCTCGATCGGCATCAGTATTTTTCCCGGCGACGGACAGGATCCGCAAACGCTGATGAAGCATGCCGACGTGGCGATGTACGACGCGAAGGCCAAGGGTCGCAACAATTACCAATTCTTTTCGCATGAAATGAACGCACGCGCGCAAGAGCGTTTGTCGATCGAGAATTTTCTGCGCCTGGCACTCAGGCGCGACGAACTGCTTTTGTATTACCAGCCGCGCGTGTCTTTTCTGACTGGCCATGTCACCGGTGTCGAAGCGTTGCTGCGCTGGCAACACCCGAGGCGCGGGCTGATCACGCCCGACAAATTTATCGGAGTCGCCGAAGATTCCGGATTGATCGTGCCGATCGGTGAATGGGTCATTGACAATGCATTCAAGCAGATTGCCGAATGGCGCGAACGCAGCGGCCGTGACCTCAGGCTCGCGGTAAACCTTTCGGCGGGCCAGATGTTCGATGGCGATCGCCTGATGCGTGCCATTACCGCTGCCGCGCAGGCGGCAGCACTCGATCCGACCGTGGTCGAGCTGGAATTGACGGAAAGCATGCTGCTCAAAAACATCGACGAGACCGCGACGCTCCTGACGAAGCTGGGCAAGATGGGCGTCGGAATTGCGATCGACGATTTCGGTACCGGCTATTCGTCGCTTTCCTATTTGAAGCAACTGCCGGTCGATTCGATCAAGGTCGATTCTTCGTTCGTGCGCGATATTGGCACCGACCCCAATGACGAAGCCATTATCCGCGCGATCATCGCGATGACGCACAGCTTGAAACTCAACGTGATTGCCGAAGGCGTCGAACGCGAAGATCAATACCGGGTGTTGCGCGATCTGGAGTGCGATGAATATCAGGGATTCTTTTTTTCCAAGGCCTTGCCGCCAGCCGAGTTTGAGGCGGAATTTCTGGATTTGCAGTAGTTATTCCGTGTCCATTTCAAAAGCGCATTGTCATCCTGAGCGACGCGAAGGATCTTGTGATGACAAGGTCCTTCGCGTCGCTCAGGATGACAAAGCAAATGTTTGAGAAATGGATTTAGCAATGCTCGTATTTCCAATGACGCGCTTTGCCTTCCGCCATCCACTCGATCGCTTGCGCGAGACGTTTTTCACGGGTGACCTCGGTCTTGGCCTCGGTGACCCACGTGACATAATCTTTTTTCTTTGAATAGGAAAACGCTTCAAACGTCGCAGCCGCCTTCTTGTTTTTCTTCAGCGCCGCGGTGAAGGCGGGTGGCACGTCCAGTACTTTTTTCTCAGCAGCCGGTTTTGCGCGCGCGGGTGATTTCGCGCCGGCATCGTGAAGCCTCATGGCTTGCTTGATGAACTTGGCGAATGCCTTATCGCTTGGCAGGTCGCCGAGCGAAGTAATACGGCCGAACTGCCCCATCGCCTTTTCCCCGGCGGCGTCGATGGTGAGCAAATTGCCCAGCCAGAAACCGAATGCGCAATGCCGTTTGAACGCAGCCATGTTGCAAAGAATTCCTCCCCGATACTCGAAAAAAGGCATGCTCCATTTCATCGTTTCGCTCGCCTCCGAACAATGCGTATGTACGAGTTTGCGCAGCTGATTGAGGATCGGTTTGGCGAAATCGGCCGATTTCGCAACGTATGCATCGACGCGAGGATCCTTGGTGCCCATGGCCGCTCCTTTCAAAACAAAGACAAAAAAATCGGCACTACGTTGATTAAACCGATTCCAGCAATGCCACCGTCCCAAGCCCGCCATCGGCGCAAATACTCACGATGGCTTTTTTGCCCGGCCCGGCATGCGCCCCCAGGGCCGCCAATTCTTTCACTGCCTGCGAAAGAATGCGTGCACCGGTCGCGCCGAACGGATGGCCGATCGCGACACTGCCGCCATTCGGATTCAGACGATCCCAGGGAAATTTTCCCATTGGCTGATTCACGCCGACTTTTTCGCGCACAAACGATTCGCTCTCAAGTGCGGTGATATTGCATAGCACCTGTGCGGCGAAGGCCTCATGAATTTCCCACAAGTCGATGTCGGCGAGGCGCAAATGATGACGTGCCAACAAGCGCGGAATCGCGTACGCAGGGGCCATCAACAGACCTTCACTGAAAATATCCACGCCAGCGATTTCGGTGTCGAGCAGTTTTACGCGCGGCATGTTGACAGGAAGCTTGGCAAGCCCGGCTTCGTTCGCGACCCAGATTGCCGCCGCACCATCGGTCAGTGGAGAGGCGTTGCCGGCCGTGACGGTTCCCGCGCCGCTTCGATCGAACGCTGGCTTCAACGACGCCAGTTTTTCCAGCGTCGAATCCGCACGCGGAATGCCGTCTCTTGCAGTACCGTTGACGCTCATGACCAGGTCATCGAAAAAACCCGCCGCCATCGCTTTCACGGCACGTGCATGGCTGTCGAACGCGACATGATCCTGCATGTCGCGCTTGATCTTCCATTGCTTGGCCATTTCCTCGCAATGTTCGCCCATGCTTTTGCCGCTGGAACGGTTCTTTACGCTGGGAATATCGAGCTTGAGATGTTTGAACTTGACAGAAGCAATCGCATCAAGACGCTGACCGAAAGCGCGCGCCTGCATTACCGCGCGCAACCAATTTGAAAACCCCTGGGTGAGACCGATCTGCACTTGGCTCATCGCCTCCACGCCACCGACCATCGCCAGCGGCGCATGCTCGGTGAGCATGCCGGCCGCCTCGAACACGCCGACCATCGACGTTGAGCACGCTTGCACCGTGGAAAACGCGGGAATGGTCGCATCCAGCTTCGCGTCCATCAGCACTTCGCGGGCGATGTTGCTCCAGCGGAGCGACGGAATCACGGTGCCCCAAATCATCAGATCGGGGCGCGCGATTTTTGCCATCGCTTGCGCGACCGGCACCGACATCTGGATCGCATCGTATCCGGCTAGCGCACCATCGACTTTGCAAAACGGCGTACGCAGGCCGGGAAGAAGAAAGGCAGCTGCCGGGTTCATGTTGGCTTTCTTGTTTTCAAGCGAAAAATCATTCTACGACAGCCTGCTAAGCGCGGATCGCGTAGTCAAACATGACCCCGCAGAAAACCGTGAAGCCAAGCCAGTTGTTGTGCAGAAATGCTTCGAAGCATTGTTCACGGTCACGAGTATGAATCAGCGTGTAATGAAAACACGCAATGCCACCTGCAAGCGCAAGGCCGGTGTAATACGGCCAGCCCAGCGCCGATTCCAGGCCGATAAAACCCAGCAGCAACAACATCGACGCATAGCAGGCCATCACAAATATCACATCACGGCGGCCAAACAATATTGCGGTGGTCCTGATACCGATCTTCACATCGTCGTCGCGGTCCACCATCGCGTATTCCGTGTCGTAAGCGAGCGTCCAGAAAACATTTGCGAGCAACATCCACCATGCGATGGCTGGCACACTCTCGATTTGCGCGGCAAATGCCATCGGAATGCCAAAGCCGAATGCAACACCCAGCACCGCCTGCGGTGCCGCAAAAAAGCGTTTGGTAAACGGATATGCAGCGGCGAGGAACACCGCCGCAAACGACAGATAGAGCGTCAGTCGATTCAGGAATATCACCACCAGCGCAAACGCGATCAGGGCGAGTGCCGCCGAGACATATAGCGCTTCGCGCGGCGAAATTTTTCCCGCCGCCAACGGTCGTTGCGCCGTGCGTTTCACATGCCGATCGAAATCGCGGTCGGCGTAATCGTTGATCGCGCAACCGGCCGAGCGCATCAGGATGGTGCCGATCACGAACACGGCAAGGATCACCGAATCAGGTCGGCCTTCGGAGGAAATCCAGATCGCCCATAGCGTTGGCCACAGCAACAGCAGGATGCCGATGGGGCGGTTGAGGCGGGTCAGTGCAATGTAATGACCGATGCGTTCACGCATGCAGAGCATCCCGCGCCGCGCGCATGAACGCGCGTAATTTTTCGCGATCGAGTTTGCCATCGGTGCGTACGCCGCTACAAATATCGACGCCGTACGGATTCACTTGCGCGAGCGCATCGGCGACATTGCCGGCATGCAAACCGCCGGCAAGAAATACCGGCCGGCCGCAGCGTTCACGGATCTCGCGGCTGAGTGTCCAATCATGCGTTCGTCCGGTGCCACCCAATTCTTTGACGGCGAGTGTTTGATTGCCGGAGTCGAGCAGGATACCGTCGACAAAAGGTGCGACCGCCATGGCATCTTCAACCGATGCGGCACCGCTCACATGAATCACTTGCACGATTGACATACCTGGCAGCGCGCGGCGCAGTTTCGCGAGCTCCGCCTCGGCAACATGATCGACCAGTTGCAACGTGGTTGGGCGACAGCGATGGTGTTGATCGATAATCGCGTCGGCCTGTTGATGGGCGGTGAGCAGAAACGTGGAGACGGCCGGCGGCACGCAGCGAACAATGTCAGCAATCTGCGATTCTTCAATCACGCCTGGCCCGCTCGGCATGGCCGATACCAAACCAAGTGCCGATGCGCCATACGAGACGGCGAGTGCGGCTTCCTCGACGGAGCTAATACAGCAGATTTTTACGCGCGGGAGCATAAGTAATGATTTTTCCAGAGTCTAGCACTGGCGCGCGTCTTCAAGCATTTTATCGCCGAAAGGCGCGCCAGCATTGTAGTCTCTGTCACAGAATATCGAGCAACACCAATTCACGTCGCGCGTTCGCAGCACCCTCCGCCCGGCGAGCATGGATACCCAACTCGCGTGCCGCCGCGACGTTGATCGCGCCGTCGTCGAGAAACACCGCTTCACCGGGCAGCAAACCCATTTCGGTAAGCACAAACTCAAAGTACTCCCTGTCGGGTTTGATGCGACCGATCTGATATGACGCAAACACGTGATGCATGTGCGGCAATACACCCATTGATTCGATCACCGGCCAATGGACCGCGCTGGTGTTGGTGACCAGCGCCGTGGTATGCCTCGCAGCGACGTCGCGAATCAGCGCGTGGGTATCAGCGAATGGGCCAATGATCCATTCGCGAAAGCCGTCAAGAAATTCGCGCGGCGGGATGGTCAATTCCAACTCATCGACGATTCGCCGCGAAAACTCTTCAGCAGAAATGTGGCCGGATTCATGCGCACGCACAGCGGGCGAATGGCTCCACGCGGCCCACATTTGTTCGCCGGTCATGCCTTGTTTTAGCAAGCCGCGCAGATGCGTTTCGGCACGCAATTCGGCCAGCACGCCGCCGAAATCGAACAGTACCGCCTTGATGCCGGACGCGCCTGGCATTGCCTTCAACGACTGAGCCTGTCGAGTGCCTCGCGATATTTGTCGCTGGTTTTTTGCGCGATCTCAGGTGGCACTGCGGGCGCGGGAGGCTTGCGATCGAAGCCGATCGAATCGAGCCAATTGCGAATGTATTGCTTGTCGAAACTTTCGGGCGAGATACCAATCTTGTATGTTTCGAGCGGCCAAAAACGCGAAGAATCGGGCGTCAGTACTTCATCGATGAGATGCAACGCTCCATTGACGTCGAGACCAAACTCGAACTTGGTGTCGGCGATGATGATGCCCTTGGTCAGCGCGTATTCGGCGGCTTCCGCATAAAGGCGAATCGCGGTATCGCGCACTTCCGCCGCACGTGCCGCACCGATAATTTTTTCGCAAGTCGCGAAATCGATATTCTCGTCGTGCTCGCCCGCTTCCGCCTTCGTGGCCGGCGTGAAAATCGGCTGTGGCAGTTTAGACGCGCGCTGCAAGCCCGGCGGCAATTTTACGCCGCATACCGATCGGGACGCCTGATACTCCTTCCAGCCCGAGCCTTCCAGATAGCCGCGCACCACGGCCTCGATCGGCAGCACCTTATATTTGTTGACGACGATCGCGCGGCCACGCACTTGATCGCGCTCGTTCGGTGCGACCACTGTTTCCGGATCGATCCCGGTCAATTGATTCGGCACGATGTGCGCCAATTTCTTGAACCAGAAATTGGCGAGGCCGACGAGAATTTCGCCCTTATGTGGAATCGGCGTCGGCAGGATCACATCATAGGCCGACAAGCGATCACTGGTCACCAGCAGCAACTTGTCATTGCCGACGGCATATATGTCGCGGACTTTGCCGCGGGCGATCAAGGGTAGAGAGGTAATGGTGGATTGGTACACGGCAAGCGCCTTGTCAGATAAATACCGCAGTGATCAGAATAACGCCTAGCGCCAACGGCAATACGCAGCGGTTTTTTTTCCTGCAAAATAGCGCGTGGTCAATTCACTGGACCGAAAAATCAACAGCGCCAGCGTGCGTGCCAGCGTACCCTCAAAGGCGATGTAGTGGCCAACGAATTCGTGCAGAAACTCCATCGCAGAGGGTGGATGCGTGGCGGTATCCTGGCCGCAATTCGAGCAGAACTTTCCCGGCTCGGCGCCCAAGAAAAAACTGCAATTGCGATAGTAGATTGAGTTCAATCTTGCTGGGTCACATCTCGGCTTACACCACCACCTGCTTTAACTCCCCCTTCACATATTTCTCCGCCATGCTCGACAAATTGATCGCTTTGATTTTCGAGCCTTGGCCCGCGCAATTGAATTGCTGATAGCGCTGTTTGCAGATTTCCTTTGCCGCCGCCCGCGCAGGCTTCAGGTAATCGCGCGGGTCGAACGCGGATTTATTTTCGTTCAGGTATTTGCGGATCGCCGCCGTCATGGCGAGGCGGATATCGGTATCGATATTGACCTTGCGCACGCCGTGCTTGATGCCTTCCTGAATTTCTTCCACCGGCACGCCGTAGGTTTCTTTCATCTCGCCGCCATTGTCGCGGATGATTTTCAGCAAATCCTGCGGCACTGAAGATGAGCCGTGCATGACCAGATGCGTGTTGGGAATGCGTGCGTGAATTTCCTTGATGCGGCCAATCGCCAGAATATCGCCAGTGGGTTTGCGGGTGAATTTGTAGGCGCCATGCGACGTGCCGATGGCGATCGCCAACGCGTCCACGCCGGTTTTCTTGACGAAATCGGCCGCCTCATCCGGGTCGGTCAACAATTGGTCGCGGGTCATGGTGGCATCGGTGCCGTGGCCGTCTTCCTTGTCGCCGCGCATGGTTTCCAGCGATCCCAGACATCCCAGTTCGCCTTCCACCGATACGCCAATCATGTGCGCCATATCGACCACACGACGGGTCACTTCGACGTTGTAGTCGTAGGTGGCAATAGTTTTGCCATCCGCCTGCAATGAGCCATCCATCATCACGCTGGAAAAGCCGAGGCGCATCGCCTGCTGGCACACCGATGGCGATTGGCCGTGATCCTGATGCATCGCAACAGGCACATGCGGGTACGAATCTACCGCGGCCTCGATCAGATATTTCAGAAATGTCTCGCCCGCATATTTGCGCGCGCCGGCCGAGGCCTGCATGATCACCGGGCTATCGGTTTCGGACGCAGCCTCCATGATCGCCTGCACCTGCTCCAGATTGTTCACGTTGAATGCGGGTAAGCCGTAGCTATTTTCGGCGGCGTGGTCGAGCAGTTGGCGCATGGATACGAGAGGCATGTTGGGCTCCGGGATGGTGGCAAGTCAAGGCGACGGCAAAGAGTCATATTTTATGCCATCCACCCGGCGCAAGCCATTGCCCGAGCATCCGTCGTTCAAATCGACGCCAGGGTTGCTGCTGGTGTTGTCGCTCATCCGGCCCATTGGCGCCAACCGGGCGCGTCGGGTTCGCGTCACGCCGACGTGACGCGGTTCCGCCCGGATTCCTTGGCGCGATACAAGCGGGCGTCGGCCAGCGCCAGCAGAGATTCCACGCGCAGTGAATCGCATTCGATGGCGGCGGCAAGCCCGATGCTGCACGTCACCTTGAGCCCGGGGGCGCGCTGCGCCCAATCGTATTTCGCGATTGCGTCGCGCAATCTTTCGGCAACCTCGCCAGCGCGCGTTCGGTCGGCATCTATCAAGATCAGTATGAATTCTTCGCCGCCCCACCGGGCCGCGATGTCTGCTGCGCGCGATGCCTGGCGCATCAGGCGCGCGCACTCGCGCAACACGTCGTCGCCCATGGCATGGCCGAAGTGATCGTTGATACGCTTGAAATGATCGAGATCGATAAACAATACCGAGATCGGTGGCGCCGGTTCGGCCCTCCCGCCGGATAATAAATCTCGCAATTTGCGTTCTGCCGCGCGCCGATTTTGCAGCCCGGTCAAGGCATCTTCGTCAGCCAGTCGCGACAGCTCCGCGGTCACCTGCTTCATCCCGGAACGGAGTTCGTGCTGCTCAAGATTGGCGACCGCGGTTGAATCGAGCAGCCGTTGTTCCAGCGCCCGTGCACGCTTGTAGGCTGCCAGCGCGTCGCGCGGCTGGTCAAGCCCTTCGTGAGCGGCGGCAATGCCGTCCCACGCGTCGCGTTGAAAAGCAATGGAGCCGCCGTCGAGAAACACCAGGGCCTGCCGATATGCATCAACCGCACGCTCGAACTGGCCGAGTTTCAAATAAGCATTGCCGATCGCCCCCATCGCGGCACCCTGATCGGCGCGCATTCCGCTCGCGGTGAAGGTGTCAAACGCATGGCGCAACCGTTCAATACCCGCTTCATACTGCCCTGACGTAACCAGCATGGTGCCGTAATTCGACAGCGCCAGATCGGCAATGCGCTGACAGCCTTCGCGTTCGGCATCGGCGGCAAGCGCGGCGATGTCGGGTAACAGTGCCGCATAGGCAGTGCTCTCCGCCGGATTCTTTTTCACTGCGGCGTCGATCCGCCGGCTATGCGCATTGATCAACGAATTGCGCGAAGACATCCGATCCTGTGCCGGTGCGTCTCGCCCGAGAATGTCGATCGAGCGCGTGATGTAGTTCAGCGCGAGCTCATGTCGTCCAAGCATCGAACACGACACACCAATGCGCCGCAATAACCCATGATGCAGGTGATGGAAATTCGCATCGTCGATCGCGGCAATCAGTTGTTCGGCCTGTTCGAAATAGGCAATTGCGGCCGCGTGCTCGTCCACGCGCTGGTGCGCGGCCCCTGCCACCAGCAGCGCTTCGGCTTCCGCTTTGATGTCGCCACACTCAATAGCCAGCGCGCGCGCTTCGAGCGCGGCCCGCAATGCGTCCACGGGTGCGCCAGTGATGCCGTGGCCGCGCGCGATGACGAGCAACAACGGCAAGCGTTGTGGACGGGATATGTCTGACAAGGCCGCGATCGCCACCGCCAGCGCGGCGGCCGCGCCTTTCGAGTCCATTTTTGCGTTGAGTGCGGCGATATCCATAAAATCAATTTGAGATTACCAGAATTGATGTGGCGCCATGGCGGCTTCCCAGTCGCACCTGACGGCAGCGAATTCAGCTTGTGCTGGGCCCCGCTATCATGACGACCCGGGTGAACTAGCCCGCATTCATCGACTTTACTCAAGCGCTGGCGCGTCGTTTCAAGCGGTTATTGCCCTGTCAGGCACGGCTATTACAGAAAGCGTTGGTCAGTTAGCTGCACACAAACGCCAATCGTTGCGCGATGTTCACGTTGAGGGTTTTGATATCGCCCACTTGCGCCAGCGAATTAGTTTCCGCCAAGCCTTCACCCACCGCGATGCTCGCCCAGCGTGACGATTTTCATCGTGTTGGTGCCGCCGGATTGGCCGATGGGCTCACCCATGGTGATGACGACGATGTCGCCGATCGCGGCGACGCCGTTATCGAGCAAGACTTGCTCGGCGGCCGACATGAGTTTTTCGCGGTCCTGGCCTTCGTAGGCGAGAGTGAAGGGACGCACATCGCGCATTAGCGCCGTCTTGGTAAGCGTGCCGACTTCAGGAGTCAACGCGTAAATCGGTACGCCGGAATTCAGACGCGACATCCACAGTGCCGTCGAGCCCGACTGGGTGAGGGACGCAATGCACTTTACTTTCAGGTGGTGCGCGGTGAAAAGTGCGGCCATCGCAATCGATTGATCGACGCGGGTGAACACACGATCGAGAAATTCACGGTCGAGCTTCACGTCGGCACTTTTCTCGGCTTCCACACAGATGCGCGCCATCGCTTCCACCGTCTCGACCGGATATTGACCCGAGGCCGATTCGGCCGAGAGCATGACCGCGTCGGTGCCATCCAGCACGGCGTTGGCGACATCGGAGACTTCCGCGCGCGTGGGGATCGGCGAGGACACCATCGACTCCATCATTTGAGTGGCGGTGATGGTGAGCTTGTTCATCTCGCGCGCCATGCGGATCATGCGCTTCTGCAGTGCGGGCACGGCCGCGTCGCCAACTTCCACCGCCAAATCACCACGCGCGACCATAATGCCGTCGCAGGCTTTCATGATGTCTTTCAACGCGTCGTTGGTAACGGCTTCGCTGCGCTCGATTTTTGCGATCAACATCGCGTTGCCGCCGGCCGCGCGCATCAGTTCGCGCGCCATGTACATGTCGGCACCACTTTTCGGGAATGAGACGGCGAGAAAATCGGCCTTTAACGCCGCCGCCGTCTTGATATCCTCCATATCTTTCGACGTCAGCGGCGGCGCGGTCAATCCACCGCCTTTGCGGTTGATGCCCTTGTTGTTGGAGAGCACGCCACCCTGCTTGACCTTGCAATCGATTTCGTTCTTCTTGACGCTTAGTACCTCAAACACCAACAGGCCATCGTTCAGCAGCAGCAAATCGCCCGCCTTCACATCGCGCGGCAATTCTTTGTAGTCGATGCCAACGCGCTCCTGATTGCCGAGCTCGCAATCCGCGTCGAGAATGAATTTGTCACCAGACTTCAAGGTGATTTTGCCGTCCGCGAATTTGCCGACACGAATTTTCGGACCTTGCAAGTCAGCAAGGATGCCGATCTGCTTGCCGTAGCGCACGCCGATTTCACGCACCATTCGCGCGCGGTTCTGGTGGTCCTCCACGGTTCCGTGCGAAAAATTCATCCGCACCACATCGACGCCGGCTTCGATCAGTCGTTCAAGTACTTCTGGCGAAGAAGTCGCGGGGCCAAGAGTGGCGACAATTTTGGTGGCGCGTTGCATGGTGATTCCTGTTGGTTTTTTGTGGATTGGCAATCGCGTTACGACGCCGCACGTTGTTCAAGAATGTCGACGGCAGGCAGAGTTTTTCCCTCCAGAAATTCCAGAAACGCGCCGCCGCCGGTGGAAATGTAGGAGATCTTGTCGGCAATGCCGTATTTTGCGATGGCGGCCAGCGTATCACCACCCCCGGCGATAGAGAACGCGTCCGACTCGGCAATCGCGTGCGCGAGCGTTTCAGTCCCGTGGCCAAATTGATCGAATTCGAACACGCCCACCGGGCCGTTCCAGACTATCGTGCCCGCGCCTTTGATAATGTCGGCTAGCGTGGCCGCCGTCTTTGGGCCGATGTCAAAAATCATGTCATCCTCGGCGACATCTTCAACGCGTTTGATCTCCGCGGGCGTAGTCGGGGAAAACTCCTTGCCGCAGACCACATCGACGGGAATCGGGACTGCTGCACCGCGCGCGGCCATCATGTCGATGATAGCTTTCGCTTCATTGGCAAGTTCAATTTCGGCGAGTGATCGGCCAATCGGAAACTCCTTGGCGAGCAAAAAAGTATTGGCGATACCGCCGCCGACCACCAGTTGATCGACCTTCTCCGCTAGCGACTTCAAAATCGTGAGTTTGCTTGATACCTTCGAGCCGGCGACGATGGCGACCATCGGTCGCTTCGGCGTTTTGAGTGCTGCGCCGAGCGCGTCCAGCTCGGCCGCCAGCAACGGTCCGGCGCACGCGATTTTCGCGTATTTGGCGATGCCATGGGTGGTCGCTTCAGCGCGATGCGCGGTACCGAAAGCGTCGTTCACATAGATATCGCAAAGCGACGCCATTTTTTTTGCGAGCATGTCGTCGTTCTTTTTCTCGCCGACATTCACGCGGCAATTTTCCAGCAATACCACGTCGCCCGCCGCAACTTCGACGCCATCGACCCAGCCGGACCTCAACGGCACCACGCGGCCCAGTAACTCCCCCATGCGCATGGCAATTGGCGCCAGCGAATCCTCGGACTTGAAAGTGCCCTCGGTCGGGCGTCCCAGATGCGAGGTCACCATCACCGCAGCGCCATGCATCAGCGCAAGCTTGATCGCAGGAATCGACGCGCGGATGCGCGTGTCGTCGGTGATTTTGCCGGCTTCATCCTGTGGCACGTTGAGATCGGCGCGAATGAAAACGCGCTTGTCGCGCAATTGGAGATCGTTCAGCCCACTCAGGCGGAGAAATTTCATTGGGGGGTGTCACCGGCAAGGCATGATTGCGACCGCCTGTTGGTCATTTGCATTTCGCCAATTGGGCGACCGCCTCGACTTGCATATCAGCCCCCTTGTTGTGTTTGGTCTTGATGGCTTCGCTCACGACAGCACTTGTGTCCGCGCGAAAAGCTGCGAACGCTTCAAGGCTCGTGTTCATCGCAGCAACGAGCGCGGTGCGCGCCGGGCCGGTGCATTCGTTGACGACGACCGTTTCGGCCTCGGATTTTATTGCCTGCAATTTCTTCAGCGGTTCGTCGAGTTCGCCGCGCAACACTTTGCTCGCACCTTCGACAGCGCTGTCCCAGCGGGTGGCGATTTGACTCAGCGCATCGACCGCTTTGCGCCGATCTTCGGCGGCCTCGGTCTCCCGGAATGCGGTTTCGACCGCAGCCTTCTGCTCGGCCAAACGCACGGCAATTGCGCGCTCATCCCTGCGCACGGCCTGATCGGCGCTTTCCATGGGGGCCCCGCTCGGTGGCGGCGGTGGATCGCTGCAACCGAATAGCGTTGTGGACAACGCGATACATGCAAGTGTGCCAATGAATTTCATGATTGATTCCAATGCAGCATGGCCAAGAACCTGTGGAATTTGCAACGAAGGGGGTCGATGCCGGTCAGGATAACTTTTTTCGACCCGGCGAGTGTTGCCGCATCGTTTGCAATTCATCGTTGATATTACCGGCGGTAGCCACAAACAGGAACGGCAACACGGCATGCACGATTGCGGCGATGCCGCCGACGGTCAATTTCGCGCCAAACTTGAGCGCAAAGCCGACATGTTCCACGTAGGACTCATTGACCGAATGCGGGTGCGCGGTGAAAGGATTGTTGATCATGCTAGATGCCGAAATTTGCCCGCTTCGGAATGCTTTAATTGCCGCACGGTGGGCATGGGAGGCCGCTTACTTGGCGCCCATCAATGCAACCGTTGTGTCAAGCATCCGATTGGAAAAGCCCCACTCGTTGTCGTACCAGGAGCTGACCTTAACGAGCCGGCCGGACACTTTGGTCAAGGTCGCATCGAACGAAGATGAATGGCTGTCGTGGTTGAAGTCAATCGACACCAGCGGCGCGGTGTTGTACGCAAGAATGCCTTTCATGCCGGGCTCTGCCGCGGCCGCTTTCATGATGGCGTTGACTTCGTCGGCGGTGGTATCGCGCGCGGCGATGAAGGAAAGATCGACCAGCGACACGTTGATGGTCGGCACGCGAATCGCGAACCCATCAAGGCGGCCATTCAATTCCGGCATCACCAATCCCACGGCGGCAGCGGCACCGGTCTTGGTCGGGATCATCGACATCGTGGCTGAACGCGCGCGGCGCAGGTCTTCGTGCATCACATCCGACAATACCTGATCGTTGGTATAGGCGTGAATGGTGGTCATGAGGCCATTCACCACGCCGATTTTGTCGTGCAGCGGTTTCACCAATGGGGCCAGGCAATTGGTGGTGCAGCTTGCATTCGATATCACCGTCATCGCGGCGGTCAATACGCCATGGTTCACGCCATAGACAATGGTCGCATCGACATCCTTGGCGCCGGGCGCGGAGATAATGACTTTTTTCGCGCCCCCTTTCAAATGCGCGCCGGCCTTTTCCTTGGTGGTGAAAAATCCGGTGCATTCCAGCACCACATCCACCCCTAATTCGCCCCAAGGCAGTTGGGCGGGATCACGTTGCGCATACACGCGAATTTTGTCGCCGTTGACGATCATCGAATCGCCCTCGACCACCACCGTGCCGGGGAATTTGCCGTGTGCCGTGTCGTGGCGCGTCAAATGCGCGTTGGTTTCCACCGGGCCCAGATCATTGATCGCGACGATCTGGATATCGTGTTTCTTGGCGCCCTCATAGTGGGCGCGGAGAATATTGCGGCCGATGCGGCCATAGCCATTGATGGCAACTTTGATGGTCATGTGGGTCGATTCCTGAGGGCGGTGGTGATGGAGAATTCGGTGGAGCTATTTAGGGGATTGTTGAAATTCGCAATGCAAATAGCAATGCATAAGATGCCGAAGCACGTCCCTCTTTGAAAAAGAGGGATTGAGGGAGATTTGCGGTCGCCAATCTGGCATGTCGGCTTTAAATCCTCCTCAATCCTCCTTTTTAAAAGGAGGAAGTGCTCCGAGAAAAACGCTCAGCCTTCGATATCTCGAATTTCACTAAGCCTTTTGATATTTTACCGCATCGTCCGCTCCCGCTTGATAATGTCGAACCATGAAAAAGATCGTCATCGCGTCGAACAATCCCGGCAAGCTGCGAGAATTCGCGGCGCTGCTGCGACCCTTCGATTTAGAAGCCTTGCCACAGTCGGCGTTCGGCGTGACCGAAGCGGAGGAACCGCATGAAACGTTCGTCGAAAACGCGCTCGTCAAAGCGCGTCACGCCGCGCGCGCAACCGGTTTGCCGGCACTCGCGGATGATTCCGGCATCTGTGCGATGGCGTTGAATGGTGCGCCCGGCGTGACTTCTGCGCGCTATGCGGGGGAGCCAAAATCAGACATCCGCAACAATGAAAAGTTGGTCGCCGAACTCGCCTCACATCAAGACCGCCGCGCTTTTTACTATTGCGCGCTGGTGCTGGTGATGCGTGCCGACGATCCGCGTCCGCTGATTGCCGACGGCGAATGGCATGGTGAGATCATCGATTCACCGCACGGCGCGGGAGGGTTCGGCTATGACACTTACTTCTTTCTGCCGGAATACCAACTCACCGCCGCCGAGTTGTCGGCCGATATCAAAAACCGTGTCAGTCATCGTGGTATTGCCATGCAAGCGCTCGCGGAAAAATTGCGGGCGCGCGGCTGATGTCAATGGAAATCGCCGTGCCCGGCACGATGCCGAATCAAATCGTGCTGACAGTGCTGCCGCCGCTGTCGCTCTACATTCATATTCCGTGGTGCGTGCGCAAATGCCCCTATTGCGATTTTAATAGTCACGAGCAAAAAGGTGAGGTTCCCGAGCGCCGCTACATCGACGCGCTGATTTCCGATCTCGATCACACATTGCCGAGTATTTGGGGGCGACGCGTAACCACGGTATTTTTCGGCGGCGGCACCCCGAGTTTGTTCTCGGCAGCCGCCATCGACGAAATTCTCGCCGCCGTGCGCGCGCGCCTGCCGCTTGCCAGCGATGCTGAAATCACCTTGGAGGCCAATCCCGGCACGTTTGAGGCGGAGAAATTTGCGGGCTTTCGCGCCACAGGCGTGAACCGGCTGTCCATCGGCATCCAGAGTTTCAATGCGACGCATTTACAGGCGCTAGGTCGGATTCACGATGGCGATGAGGCGCGTCGCGCCGTCGCGATCGCGCAGGCGAATTTCGACAATATCAATCTCGATCTTATGTACGCACTGCCGGGACAAACGCTCGAAGACTGCGCAAAAGACATCGATGCGGCACTCGCATTCGGCGTAAATCATTTATCCGTCTACCATCTCACGCTGGAACCCAATACCTTGTTCCATCGCTTCCCACCGCCTCTGCCGGATGACGAGCTCGCCGCGGATATGCAAGCGATGATCGACGCGCGCCTCGAAGCCGCCGGATATGTGCATTACGAAACGTCGGCCTATGCCAAACCCGGATTGGAATCGAAACACAACGTGAATTACTGGCGGTTCGGCGATTACATCGGCATTGGTGCCGGTGCGCACGGCAAGATTTCGTTTCCCGACCGGATCACCCGCGAAGCGCGTTTCAAACAGCCGCGCACATTTATGGAGCACGCGGCACTGGGTACTGCCGCCGAGGACGTCAAAACCATCGCGCCGCGCGAATTGCCGTTTGAATTCATGCTGAACGCGCTGCGGTTGAGCGAAGGCTTTCCGCTACCACTGTTCGTCGAGAGAACGGGATTGCCGTTGATCGCGATTACTGCGACGCTGGATCGGGCGGAAGCCAGAGGCCTGATCGTGCGCGATCATCTGCACGCCAAACCGACAGAATTAGGTCGTCGATTTCAGAACGATCTGCTGGAAATGTTTTTACCCCATTAAGCGATCCCGCGACCACGCATGGTTCTGAGTAAAACCTCGCCAAAACAACATTCGCATGCTGCTTTCCGTCATCATTCCGGCGCTTAACGAGTCTGAGAATATCATCGCCACGCTCATACCCCTTCAGGCGATGCGGGTGCGCGGCGTCGAGGTGATTCTGGTCGATGGCGGCAGTGGCGATGCGACAAAAAAGCTGGCGGCACCGCTGGTGGATTGCGTCATCGACAGTGCGCGCGGCCGCGCAATGCAAATGAACGCGGGTGCGCGCGCGGCGGGTGGCGACGCGTTGTTGTTTTTGCATGCGGACTCGCGACTGCCGGCCGACGCGGATTTCCTGGTAAAGGATGCGCTGTCGCGCTCCCACATTGCATGGGGTAGATTTGATGTCTCCATCGAGGGTAAACATGTCATGTTGCCGGTCATCGCCGCGTTCATGAATACGCGTTCGCGCTTGACCGGTATCGCCACCGGAGATCAGGGCATTTTCGCGACCCGCGCGGCGTTTGATCAACTGGGTGGATTTCCGGATCAACCATTGATGGAAGATATCGAATTCTCGTCGCGGATGAAAAAACTCGCACGACCGGTCTGCCTTGCGAACCAGGCAATCACATCGGGCCGACGCTGGGAAAAGCATGGCGTCTGGCACACGATCTTGCTGATGTGGTGGCTGCGTCTGCGATACTGGCTGGGTGCGTCGCCGACAGAAATTCACCGTGCCTACTACAAATAACTGTCACCTCATTGTCTTCGCAAAAGCGCCCGTGCCGGGGACGGTCAAGACACGGCTTGCGCCCGCGCTGAGCGAGGAAATGGCGGCGTTGCTGCACGTCACCTTGGTCGAGCGCACGCTCAATACCGCGCGCGAAAGTGGCCTAGCGACAATGGAACTGTGCTGCGCACCCGACACCCGGCACAATTTTTTTTCTGCCTGCGCCGAGGATTTTGGCGCAACACTTTCGCCGCAGGGCGAGGGTAATCTTGGCGATCGAATGTTGGCGGCTCTGGCGCGCGCGCTGAAGACACACCGCGCAGCAATCATCGTCGGTGCCGATTGTCCGGCCCTGACCGGGCCGCACATCGTCGAGGCCGCAACAATGTTGGCCACTCATGACAGCGTACTCACGCCGGCCGAGGATGGCGGCTATGTGTTGATCGGCGCGACCCGCACCGATCCGCGGATGTTTGAAGATATCGAATGGGGTGGCGATCAGGTGCTTGCCCGGCAGCGGCAAAATTTCAGCGTGCTAGGTTATCGGTGGCACGAAATGCCGACGCTTTGGGACGTGGACCGCCCGGAGGATTTGCCGCGCCTGAAAGCATTGAAACCACCGCTTGATTGTTTTTGGCCGGCATGAATCCGCGCCACATTTTGCCCATGCTGATATGCCTCTCGACGCAGGCGCTGGGTGCGGAGGCGCCGGCATTGTTTTCAACACTTGCCACGGGCCAGGCCTTGCCCGCCGGTTTTCGCATCATCGCCTTGCCGAAGGCGGCCTTGAACACGTTTTCATTGGTGGCCGATGAAGGCAAGACAGTTTTGCGCATCGAATCGGCCGACAGCGCCGGCAGCATCGGTATGCTATTGAGGACAGCGGGCAAGCAAATTACGAGCGCAACGCTGACATGGCGCTGGAAAGTGGACCGCGTGCTCGACAATGCAGATCTTGCCGAAAAGCGCGGCGACGATTTCGCCGCGCGCGTGTACGTGTTTTTCGACGTGCCGCTGCAATCGTTGTCGTTCATCGACCGCACCAAAATCCGCCTCGCAAGATTGATTGCCGGCAGCGATGTGCCGACTGCCGCACTTTGCTATGTCTGGGACAACAAGCATAACGTTGGCCACACCGCCTGGAGCGCGTACACCACGCGCGTGCGCATGATCGTGTTGCAAAGTGGGCCCCGCCGCGTCGGCCAGTGGGTCAGCGAATCGCACGATGTAGCGGCGGATTTTCGCGAAGCGTTCGGCGTCGACGCGCCTGCCGTGACCGGCGTAGCGATCGGCAATGACACCGACAATACCCACGAGCGAGTAACCACCTGGTTCGGCGACATTTCGCTTGGCGCGCCGACCGCACGGGCCACGCCTGCGCCATGAAAAAATTGCTGCTGCTTGGCGGTGGCCACGCCCATGTGCATGTGTTGAAATCTTTCGCGACCCATCCACCCAGCGGCGTCGCCATCACGCTGGTCTCGCCATACGCGCGGCAGGTGTATTCCGGTATGTTGCCGGGCTGGGTTGCGGGGCACTACGCGCTTTCCCAATGCGTGATTCCGTTGCCGCCACTGTGCCGCGCGGCGGGGGTTTTATTTCTCGAAAGCGCTTGCGAACGCATCGACTTGTCGGCGCGGATCGTGCGTTGCGCCGATGGTTCGCAACACACGTTTGACCTGCTCTCGATCGATACCGGGCCCGTTGCCAATACGGCGATGATGCCGGGTGCCGCAAACGCGATTTCGGTTCGGCCGATTGAATCCTTCATCGACGCGTATACCGGCGTCGCGTGGGATATCGCGAACCGGTGCACGGCGGGCAAGTCCGCCGACATCGTATTCGTTGGCGCGGGTGCGGCGGGTATCGAGCTCGCCCTCGCGATGGGGTATGTCTATCGCGGTGCAAAGGTAAATTTCACCTTGATCTCAGGTGCCAACACACTTCCTGGCAGCGTCGGCCCGCGACTCGCGCGGGTGCTCGCGGATCGCGGATGCCGGCTCCTGACGGGCAAGTTTGCGGCGCGCATTGACGCCAATCGTGTGCATTTGCAAGACGGCGAAATCATCGAGGCAGATCACATTATTGTCTCCACCGGTGCGTCCGCCGCCGCATGGCCGCGCGAGGCGGGCATCACCACCGACGAGGCAGGATTCATTCTGGTGGACCAACATTTGCAATCGATATCGCATCCCGGCATATTCGCCGCCGGCGATTGCGCGTCGATGCAACATGAGCCGCGTCCCAAGTCCGGCGTGTATGCGGTGCGTGCCGGTCCGCCGCTCGCGGAAAACTTGCGGCGTTGCCTCTCGAACCAAGCACTGGCAACGTACACGCCGCAAAAGCGCTCGCTTTATCTCATCAGTACCGGCGATCGGAATGCCATCGCGTCGTGGGGCAATTGGACATGGCAGGGCAGGTGGGTGTGGCGTTGGAAAGATCGAATCGATCGCGCGTTTATCGCGAAATATGCGCTAAGGGAGTCCTGATTTTCAGCGAACGCGAGCAGCCTGTCGGACTTAAGGACGTTTTTTCCTGAATCAGCGTGTTGTTGCTGGCAGTGGGTACCCCGTCCGATTGACGGTTTTTCAGTATTAAGTCACAGGCATAACGTTTCGTCGGGGCCCTCCCCGAACACGCTGACTGCTGCGTCACTCTTCATTTCAGGGGCCTCAAAAAACCGTACGCCGCGTTCACCGCGCATTTTGAAGATGAAAAACCGCACCTCGTCGCATCGGCATCGCGCGCGCGCCTGTGGGTGGCTATCTTCGTTGGCATCCTCTACGGCAATGGGAGAACGGTATGGCACAGATTTCATTGACGATCAACGGTGCGCACCACACGTTCGATGGTGATGCGGCGCAGCCGCTACTGTGGTTCTTGCGCGACAATTTGCGACTGACCGGAACAAAATATGGTTGCGGTGTGGGGCAATGCGGTGCGTGTACAGTTCACATCGACGGACGTGCGGTGCGCGCATGTTCGATAGCGATGACGGGCCTCTCGGGCAAACGCGTCACCACCATCGAGGGCCTCGAAACCAACGGCACGTTGCATCCGGTGCAGGAAGCATGGATCGCCGCCGATGTGCCACAGTGCGGCTATTGTCAGGCCGGGCAGATCATGGCGGCGGTTGAGTTTCTCAGACGGATTCCACGGCCCGCAGAGGCAGACCTCGCACAAATCACCAATCTTTGCCGCTGCGGGACGCACGTGCGCATCAAGGCAGCGATCATGGATGCGGCGAAGCGAATGTCAGATATGTCCATTGCTGGCGGCAAATCATGAGCCTGCATGTGATGACGCGACGCGAATTTCTGCAAATATCGGCGTCCGCGGCGGGCGGCGTGATGTTCGGTTTCCCGACGGTAACCGACGCCCAGGCTGGCGACGGTCAGATCGGATTTTTTGTGCGTATCGACCCCGACAATCGCGTCATCATCGGTTGCCGTAATCCGGAAATTGGCCAAGGTGTGCGCACCGCAATGCCGATGATTATTGCCGACGAACTCGACGTGCGCTGGCAAGATGTCACCGTCGAGCAAATGCCGCTCGGACTAGTGTTTGGCCCGCAGGGTGCGGCGTTCAAATACGGGCCGCAAGGTGCGGGCGGCAGCGACAGTATTCCTGAGGCCTGGGCGGATCATCGTCAGTTCGGTGCGAATGCGCGCAAGGTGCTGATTGCTGCCGCCGCGCAACGTTGGGGCGTCGCGGCAGCAATACTCACCACGCGGGACGGCATGGTGCTCGGCAACGACGGGCGAACACTGCGTTACGGCGAACTTGCGGCGGCGGCCGCCGCGTTGCCATCCCCCGCCACACCGGCATCGCTCAAGGAGCCTCGCAATTTTCACATCATCGGCACACGCCAACGCGTCACCGATTGCCGCGATATCGTCACCGGTCGTGCGAAGTATGGGCTCGACATTTATCCGGATGACACGGTGATCGCGGTGATTGCGCGTTGTCCCTATTTCGACGGCGGAATTGAATCATTTGACGATGCCGCCGCGCGAAAAATTGCTGGCGTAATCGACGTGCTGGTGGTGCCCGGGCCAACGCCAGGCGAGGCGATTACGCAGAATCTGGCAACCGGAATCGCGGTGCTTGCGAACGACACATGGTCTGCATTGAAGGGCCGCGCGGCACTAAAGGTGAACTGGACACAAGGCCCGTTTGCCGATGAATCGACGGCGAGTTTCGATCATCAATGCGCGAAATTGTTAAAGGCACCCGGGCAGATGGTGCTCAATACCGGCGATGTCGATGCCGCCGCGCGCGACGCGAGGATGGTGGAGGCGGTCTACGCGGTGCCGTTTGCAAGCCACGCGCCAATGGAGCCACAGAACTGCTATGTGCGTCTCGACGGCGACAAAGCCACCGTGATCGCGCCACTGCAACAACCCGGCGGCGTGCCGCGCATGATCATGAACGTCACCGGCATCCCGCGCGAAAACGTGAGCGTGACGATGACCCGCGTCGGCGGCGGATTCGGTCGGCGCCTTAGTAATGATTTCATTGCCGAGGCCGCGCATATCGCCAAACTCTCCGGCAAACCGATCAAGCTCATGTGGACGCGAGACGATGACGTGCGCCACGATTGGTATCGACCCGCAGGGCACCACCAATTGCGCGCCTCGGTCGATGCGGCAAACCAGCTTCGCGGCTGGCACCACAAGCTCGCGAGTGCCTCAAAGCACTACCGTCGCGCGAACGTGAAGCCGGAAGAACTTTGGATATCCGAACTCTATCCGGACGACTTTCCCGCGAATCTATTGCCGAATGTGCGGCTCGAATGGTGCGATGTGAAATCCGGCATTACGCGTGGCTCGTGGCGCGCACCGGCGCACTGGGCCAACGCGTTTGCCGTGCAAAGTTTCATCGACGAGATCGCCCATGCAACCAAGCAGGATGCGCTGGCGCTGCGGCTCAAATTGCTGGGCGATGCAAGGACGTTTGATTACCGGCAACACGGCGGTCCGAAATTTGATACCGCCCGGCTCACCGCGGTGCTGAAAAAAGTTGCCGCTGAAGTCGGCTGGGGCCGCGCCATGCCGAAAGGACGGGGCCTTGGGCTTGCCTGCCATTTCACGTTTGGCGGCTATGCGGCGCATGCCATCGAGGTAAGTGTTTCCGGCAAAGGGGCATTGACGATCGAGCGCATCGTCTGCGCCGTCGATGTGGGCCGGCCGATCAATCCACTCGGGATCGAGGCGCAAATGCAAGGCGGCACGATTGATGGCTTGTCGGCGGCGCTGCACCAGGCGATTACGGTGAAGGACGGGCGGATCGTCGAATCCGGATTCAACGAATACCCAATCCTGCCGCTCGCACAAACGCCGACAATCGAGGTGCACATCATCGCCTCCACAGTGGATCCGAAGGGCTGCGGAGAAATGGGTATTCCGACTGTTGCACCGGCGTTGGCGAATGCCATTTTCAACGCCTGCAGCGTGCGGTTGCGGAGGCTGCCGATCAAGGATCAATTGCGCCGGGGTTGACAAAGTGACGTCTTGTTGTTGTCGGAAAATGCCCCTCATCCGCAATCAAAAAATAATGGCACCTTACGCTTCGGATTGATCGGCCCGCCTCGCCCGAAACGTCACCACCAGCACATCGCGCCATGCCGGCTGTGCGACGTCCAGCGGCGTCACCGGTGTGACGCCATGCAGACATCGATGATCGTCGATAAACGTCATGTCGAGCGGCTCGATGAGCGTGAAATGCGCGAGCGGTGTTGCGTCGATACCGTGAATCGTGGTCGCACCTTCGCGGATGTTGTGGCGTTTGACCATCATCACCAGCACATAATCCACACCGTCGCGATGTACGCCTTCGGGCGTAGGCTGGCCGCTCGCGGCAGCATTGGCTTCGATACGGAACTGATGCGCCTCGATATGCCATGCGCGGCCCGGCAAACATCGACCGAACACGGCGCCGCACAATGCGAGCAACGACGTCATCGGCTCCCCGTTCACCACCGCTTCCGCGATCGGTTCGAAATGGCGGGCAATGCCGCCGTTCAGCGTGTTGTAATCGCGGCTCTGGTAATGCGCTTGATGCGGCTCGAGTTTGGCCACCGTGGTGTTCGCTGACATTGACAGCGTCGCATGGCGGCGCCGCCGGTAGCGGCCGCCATCGGCCATGTAGGTGTCCATCGGCATGTCGTTCCAGCTCGCGGCGAAACGTTGCCAATCGGCGCTGGAAATCTCCACCAACAACGAGGCGGCGGTAGCGGGAATGAAACAAAATCCGGCATCGCGGATCGTCTCGCAAAGTGGGTTGATCGAATCGTTCATGCGGTCGCGGCGGTGTGGAATATGGGCATCGGGCCAACTCAATATCAAAAGTAAGGGTTATTGTAGGGGTTCGGGGCTTGCGCGCTGATACCGCGACAGGCCGCGCCTATTCTTGGCGATCAATTGCCCGCCCGCCGCCTTTTCCTTTATTCTCCGCTCGTGAAATACGAACATCTGGTACAAATCAACGATCCGCTCGATCCATTGATCGATCCCCTGACCCGCGATCAGCTCTGGCAGGGGCTGATGCGCTATGTCGAGACGCCGCTCGCCTTCGTGGAAGGGCTGGATGCGGCCACGGTGACTGCGCGCCACGAACTTACCTTACAGCGTGAATTACAGTTTGGTCGCCACCGGGTGCAAGACGAGATTACGCTCACGCCACAGGAGCGCATCCACATTGCCACCCACGCAACAGCGGAAATTCCGGCAGGCGCGTTGACGATTTCGATCGAGGATCACGGCGTGGAGCTGCTGTTCGTGCGCTTCATTTATGAGACGTTTCCACAAGGCCATCCGCCGCTCGGTGCGCAATATCAGGTTGCGGTGAAGGAAGCGTACAAGCTCGCCGGCATCGACATCATCCGCCGTATCCGCGAGTACGCAAGTGAAGGCTGGCTGGGGCCACTACACTAGGGAAGGTCTAATCAAGTCCAGTTTGCCAGTGGTTCGACATGTGCGCCACGAGCGGATTCAATAGGTTACCGCTCGTACTGAGCCTGTCGAAGGACTTGACCAGACCCTCCCTCGCAGCCTGTCTGTCGGAATTTCGCGCAGCCGGAAATTTCCCGTATCGTATTGCTGTCCACCATGATGCTCATCATTCACGCTCATCCCTATCCGCGCCATTCGCGCGCCGGCAACGCATTGTTGTCGGCGGTGGTCGACCTGCCGAACATCGAGGTGCGCTCACTCTACGATCTTTATGCGGATTTCGATATCGACATTGCGGCCGAACAGGCGGCATTGCTGCGCGCCGATCTGGTGGTTTGGCTGCATCCGATGTACTGGTACAGCGTGCCGGCAATGTTGAAACATTGGTTCGATGTGGTGCTTGCGCGCGGCTGGGCGTACGGTGACAACACGATGGCGCTTGCCGGCAAATCGTGCCTGTGGGCGCCGACCACCGGCGGTGACGCTGCGGCGTATTCGGCGGCAGGCATTCACCGGCAGCCTTTTGAAAACTTCATCGAACCGATCGAGCAGACCGCGCGATTTTGTGGAATGGTTTGGCAAGTACCGCTAATCGTGCAAGGCGCGCACAAGATCAGCGATGCGGAATTGGCCGCAGCAGCGGCGGCTTTTCGCGCGCGTCTGATCGACTGGGCTGCGGCGCGAGAGGTGACGCTCGAAAATCATGATTGACGTCCTCATCTATCTCGCCGCTGCGGTCGTCTGCGTGCCGCTGGCAACGCGTTTCGGTCTTGGTTCCGTACTAGGTTATCTCATCGCCGGTGCACTGATCGGGCCGTGGGGATTTCGCCTGGTGTGGGATGTTGATAGCGCACTGCACCTGTCCGAATTCGGCGTGGTGCTGATGCTGTTCGTGATCGGCCTCGAACTTGAACCGAAGCGACTGATCACCATGAAACGCGCCGTATTCGGTGGCGGTGCGTGGCAATTGGGGTTGTGCGGTTTTGCGCTGGCGGGCGGCGCGATGCTGTTCGGCATCGACTGGAAGGCGGCGCTGGTGGTCGGCGCAGCGCTCGCGTTGTCTTCCACCGCGATTGCGGTGGCGACGATGAACGAGCGCAATTTTCTGCCGACGCCGACCGGACAGGCGTCGTTCGCGATTTTGCTGTTCCAGGATATCGCCGCGATTCCGTTGTTGGCCTTCATTCCTTTGCTCGGCGCGGGTGCTATTGCCAATGCCGATCCTGGTTGGCTGAATGCGCTGAAAGCGTTTGGCGCGATTGCGGCAGTGATCGTCATCGGCCTGTATCTCACGCGGCCGCTACTGCGCATCGTCGCCGCGACCAATCTGCGCGAAGTATTCACCGCTTTTTCGTTGCTGCTGGTCATCGGCATTTCGCAGCTGATGGTGATGGCGGGCTTGTCGATGGGTCTTGGTGCATTTCTGGCGGGCGTGCTGCTGGCGAGTTCGGAGTACCGGCACGCATTGGAAACTGACATTGAGCCTTTCAAGGGCTTGTTGCTAGGCCTGTTCTTCATTTCCATCGGCATGACCATCGATTTCGGCTTGTTGAAAAGTCAGCCGGGGTTGGTGGCCGCGTTGGTGAGCGGGTTTCTGATCGTAAAGATTTTGATGCTATGGCTGGTCGCAAAGCGGATCGGCGTCAACGCGCGGCAACGTTGGTTGTTCGCGTTACTGTTGTCGCAAGGCGGCGAATTCGCATTTGTGGTGTTCGGCGCATCCGGCGCGGCGGGAGTGTTGTCGAAAGAATGGGCGGCGTTGCTGACGATGACGGTGGCGCTGTCGATGACGACGACGCCGCTGTTGCTGATTCTGCACGATGGATGGATGGCGCGGCGCGAATGCGCAAAGGGCGCACCCGAGAAGGCGGATGCGATTGATGAAAAAGATGCGCCCGTCATCATCGCGGGCTTTGGGCGTTTTGGGCAGATTGTCGGGCGACTGCTGATGGCCAACGGCGTGCGCACCGTGGTGCTGGATCACGATCCCGATCAGATCGAATTGCTGCGTAAATTCGGCAACAAGATTTTTTATGGCGATGCCACGCGTCTTGATTTACTGCATGCCGCCGGTGCCCAGACGGCGCGACTGCTGGTAAATGCAATCGACGACGTTGAAGATAACCTGAAGCTCGCCGATCTGGTGCGCGAACATTTTCCACAGCTGAAAATGATTGCCCGCGCGCGCAACGTCACGCATTACATCGAACTTCGAAAGCGTGGCATAGACATTGTTGAGCGCGAAACCTTTGAGTCTGCGCTGCTGGCGGGACGACACGCGCTGGAGGTGATGGGGTTCGATCCGTTTCGCGCGCGAGATATGGCGAATATATTCCGGCGTCACAACGTCAGCGTGACGGAGACGATGATGAAACACATGGGCGACGAAGAACGGCTGGTGTCGGCTTCCAAGGCGGGCCGGGATGAGCTGGAGGAACAGATCGCGAATGACCGGCAGCAATTCGAGCGCGAACATTCGAGCAAGGGCTGGACCGAAGAAGAGGCGGGACATTGAGTCCCGCAGGACGTCGCACGGTCGGGTTGTTCAAGGTGCTTGCCATTCGTGGCACACTCCCGAGCATGTTCGAGGAAATTGCAACATGAAGAGGCATCAAACATGAAACCGCTGGTGGTGCGCGGCAGAACATTGAATCGCATTGGCGAGCCGCTCATTTGCACGTCTCTCGTTGGTCGCACGAAAAAGGCAATCGACGATGAGCTTGCGTCGATTTTGCCGAAACGCCCAGACTTGCTCGAATGGCGCGTCGATTTTTTCGACAAGATTCACGAGCCGGATCAAGTAGAAAATGTTGCGGTGGCCATTCGCCGCGCGGCGGGCGATCTGCCGATAATTTTCACGCGCCGCGCCGTTCATGAAGGCGGCGAGGCGATCGGTATCGATGAAGACCACGTGTGCGCACTCTATGAGCGCCTCATCGTTGCAGGAGCCATCGATATCATCGACACCGAGTTATCCCAGCCGGCAGCGCACCGCTTTCGATTACGCGCGTCATCACGAGCTCACGGCGTCGCGATGATTTTGTCGCATCATAATTTCGACGCCACGCCGACGTTTGACGCGATGCTGGAACAATTTTTGACGGCTGAGCGAGAAGGTGCCGACATCGCCAAACTGGCCGTGATGCCGCGCACGCCGTCCGACGTGCTCGTGCTACTGGAAGCGACTGTCGCCGCCAGCGAGCGCGTATCGATTCCGCTAATTTCAATTTCGATGGGTGGCCTGGGGACATTGAGCCGAGTGTGTGGCGCACTGGTAGGGTCTGCGCTGACGTACGCGGTCGGCGAGAGCCGCTCGGCCCCGGGCCAGATTCCGATCGAGGCATTGCGCACGACGCTGGCCACGCTGGCGCGCGCACGTCTCGGCAGTTGAGTTTGGTTTGCGGCGGATTCGCCGCTTCCCTTGATATTCGCGGCACTTCGCGGCACGATGCGGGATTGAACCTGCCACGCGTCTGAGAACTCATCCATGCCGACCCCGCACATCAACGCCCAGCCCGGCGATTTTGCCGATACCGTCCTCATGCCGGGCGACCCGTTGCGCGCGCAATTCATCGCCGAGACATGGCTTGAAAACGCGAAGCAAGTCAACACTGTGCGCAATATGTTCGGCTATACCGGCACTTATCTGGGCAAGCGCGTATCGGTGATGGCGCATGGCATGGGAATCCCCTCGTGCAGCATTTACGCAACTGAACTCATCAAGGATTTCGGCGTAAAAAACTTGATTCGCGTCGGCTCATGCGGGGCGCTGATGAAAGAAATTGCGCTCGGCGAAATCATCATCGCGATGGGGGCATCCACTGACAGCAAAGTCAATCGCATGCGCGTCATGGATCACGATTTCGCCGCCATTGCCGATTACGATTTGCTGCAGATGGCGGTCGATGTTGCGAAGGCACAGAAAAAAACGGTGCGCGTTGGCAACGTGTTTTCGGCCGATCTTTTCTACACGCCGCAGCCGGAACTGTTCGACAAACTTGAAAAAATGAACGTGCTCGCGGTGGAAATGGAATTGGCCGGCCTCTATGGCCTTGCCGCCGAATATGGCGCGCGCGCACTAGGCATCCTCACCGTTTCCGATCAAATCCGCACGCATGAACACATGACGGCGGAGGCGCGGCAGACAAGTTTCGGCGCCATGATCGAATTGGCGCTGGAGACGGGGGTACGGTTGTAGGTTCGCGAAGCGGCGAAACTCCAGCATTGGCGAGGTTTTCGAAGCATTATTGCTCGGAAACGCCCGCCAATTCAGGGTTTTCCGCTTTGCTGAGGCGCACGAGGGTGCAATGAGGTTCGGTACTTAAGTGCGGTATTCACTATTTCCCGCACCCGGCCGGAGCCCTGACCAACAAACCTTCGCACTGGCCAACCTTTCCAACCTAAACGCCCGGAAAGCCGCGGCAATTCTCGACTTTGCCCGTCTGTTGCGCCGCAGCGTGATTGTCGGCGGTGAAAATCGTATCCTGTCTTTTGCGTCGTTCACCGCAATTCCTTTCCCTTGAAACCTCCCGACGATGCCGCGTGGCGCGGACGGGGTCGTAGTCCTTTTCGTTTGTCGATTTTTCCCGGAGGCAATCATGCAACTCAGTCTCACCGTCAATGGCAAAACTGTGAATGCGGAGGTCGAACCGCGCACGCTGCTGGTAGATTTTTTGCGTCACGCGCAACGCCTCACGGGCGTGCATATCGGCTGCGACACTGCGCAATGCGGCGCGTGCACCGTGACGATCGATGGCAAGGCGATGAAGAGTTGCAACATGCTTGCATTGCAGGCGGCGGGGTGCAACGTGACCACCATTGAAGGCCTTGCGGCGGATGATGGCACGATGCACCCGATGCAGGCCGCGTTCAAAACGCATCACGGTTTGCAGTGCGGTTTTTGCACGCCGGGGATGGTGATGAGCGCGCTGGAATTGAAGGGGCGCAAATTGAGCGACGACGAAATCCGCGCCGCCCTCGATGGCAATATGTGCCGCTGCACCGGTTATCAAAATATCGTGAAGTCGGTGCAGGCCGGCCTCGCGGCGATGAAATAGGGGGGTGACCATGACCAACGCCATCGGACAACGACTTGAACGCAAGGAAGATTACCGCTTCCTCACCGGCGCCGGACAATACACGGACGACGTAAATTTTCCGCATCAAAGTTACGCGTATTTTTTGCGTTCGCCGCACGCGCATGCGGTGATCAAATCGATCGATCTGTCGAAAGCGAATGCCGCGCCCGGTGTGGTGAAAATATTCACTGGCGCCGACCTCGACGACAAGATGGGTGGCCTGCCCTGCGGCTGGCTCATCACCGACATGAACGGCCAACCGATGAAAGAGCCGCCGCATCCGGTGTTGGCGATCGGCAAGGTACGGTTTGTCGGCGACCAGGTAGCGCTGGTGATCGCGGAGACTTTTGCGCAAGCGCGCGAGGCTGCCGAATTGATCGAGATCGATTACGACGTATTGCCGGCGGTGGTCGATACCGGCAGTGCATCCAGCAGCAAAATCGCCGTCCACGATATTGCGCCGAATAACGTTTGCTACGTGTGGGCGCTGGGTGATAAAGCCGCGGTTGATGCAGCATTTGCGAAAGCGTTTAAAGTCACCAAACTGCACATTGAGAATAACCGCCTGATTCCCAACGCGATGGAAACACGCGGTGCCAACGCGCATTATTCGCGCGCCGATGAGAGTTACACGCTGTATGTATCGAACCAGAATCCTCACGTCGAACGCCTGCTGATGACCGCGTTCGTGTTGGGGCTACCGGAGCACAAAGTGCGCGTGATCGCACCCGATGTCGGCGGTGGATTCGGCTCGAAAATTTATCTCTACGGCGAAGAGACCGCGCTGGTCTGGGCCTCAAAACAAGTCAATCGGCCAATCAAATGGACCGGCGATCGAAGCGAGGCATTCTTATCCGACGCGCATGGCCGCGACCATGTGACGGAGGCCGAGCTGGCGCTCGACAAGGACGGCCATTTCCTCGCGCTGCGGGTGAACACCACCGCCAACATGGGCGCGTACCTGTCCACGTTCGCGTCCTGCATCCCAACCATTTTGTACGCGACCTTGCTTGCGGGCCAATACAAAACACCCGCGATTCATTGCACCGTGAAAGCAGTGTTCACCAACACGGCCCCGGTGGATGCGTATCGCGGCGCAGGTCGGCCGGAAGCAACCTACGTCGTTGAACGATTGGCATCCGCTGCCGCGCGCGACATGGGCCTCTCGCAGGAAGAAATCCGCCGCCGCAATTTCATCACCACGTTTCCATATGCAACGCCGGTGGCACTCACCTATGACACCGGTGACTACATCAGCATCATGAACAAGGCCACCAAAC